>DATMAR010000002.1 GCA_035559795.1 Fimbriimonadales bacterium
AAACGTCTTTGGGCAAAACCAACCAGTTTATTGCAACCGATGTGATAACCGCCCCTAACAAAATAAATAGTAATTTCATTGCTCTTCTCCTTGCGGATGCGTTTTACTTCGTTGCCCAGTTCGCATCCGGAATATACAAAAATTATATAGCGGTTTTCTCGTGTTCTAACGTTAAGGTAGGTCGCAATTTTCGAAAAAACCGTAACTTTCCTTCAGGTCCATGTCCCGCTTTTACAGAAGAAGATTTAAATAGACGTACAGGAATTGCATGCTTCGAGACTCAAACCGAGTATTTGCTTAGAGAAGCATTGAAGCGCAGAGTGATGCACAAAGAAAAAAGGAAACAAAAGACCGCTAATCGCTCGAACTCGGAACGTTCAATTTCTTTTGAAGATTGCGCACCAATTCAAGGCGTTCTTTCAACTGGTCGTGCAATTCCAAATTTTCGGTTCGACGTATTTCTACTAACAATTCGTCATGCTCCCTTGCGAGCAACTCCGCTAATAAAGCCAATTCCTTATCCGTAAAATCCGGCATTAGAACCTCCTATTCATTTCAACACATTTTCGAGCAATTCCTTCACTACTCGCTCCGCTTCCTTTTTACCTTGTTCTCGCGGTTGCGGCAATGAGGAATCGTAGAATCTTTCGATGATCGAGGAATTTTCTTCCCCTAAAAGGATGCAAGCCGCACTCCACATGCGCGGAACGGTGGAAAGATTATAACCTCCACCTCCGCACGCAGCAATTGGCAATCCGAAACTTTTCACGATTCTTACCGCTTCTAACCACTCTTGAACCGAAACCAAAAGATGCGCTAAAGGGTCGTCGAAATGGGCATCCGCTCCCATCTGTAAAACTATTGCGTGAGGAACGAACTTTTCTAATGCACGTGGGACTACCTCTTTAAATGCCCAAACCCATACATCACCTGTCGTATATGCTTCTAATGGAATATTTATCGAGGTGTTCTCTGCTCCGGTTTCGTTCACGAATCCCGTTCCAGGAAATAACGTGCGACCGGATTCGTGGATGCTGATTGTCATCACCGTAGGATCGTCATAATAAATCCATTGCACACCGTCTCCATGATGAACATCGATGTCTATATACGCTACTTTTTCGAAACGTTCGCGTAGTATCGAAATCATGATTGCCGGGTCGTTATAAATGCAGAAACCGCTTGCACGATTGCGATGCGCATGATGCAGTCCTCCACTCAAATTGAACGAAATCTTTTCTCCGTCGCGGATTTTCTCTGCTGCCGCCACAGACCCCCCCACGTACCATAAAGCCTTCTCGTGCATTTTCTCGAAAATAGGATTATCTTCAGTGCCTAACCCAAACTGAGTCCATTTCTTTTCGGACGGGTTCGGGATAGTACCCGCTTTCTGGACTGCCTCGATGTATTCCATATCGTGCACCCGCAGAAGGTCTTCGATTTTCGCTGGGGGGGAAGCGATGGGCTCGATTGCATGCAATTCATCAAGCACTTCGATAGTTTTTTTCAGTCTCTCTGGGCGTAAAGGATGAAAAGAACCAAAATCGTACTCGAGCATTTCCGGGCGATAGAAAAAATTCGGAATCACGAGCGAATTACGCTAAAAACCCTTTTTCCACTGCTCCAAAAAACCTTCTAATCCAGCCCAATAAAATTTATAACCATCTGGATTTTTATCCTCTCTCAATGTACTCGCTCCGTGCACACCTTCCTCCTCCGAAATCAATAAATCATATTTGCTTCGCAAAAGTTTCTTTTTAGGAGTGTCGTAATAAGCCCGCACTTCTCTCAACTCGTCTTTCGTGCATGCAAAAAGAACGGGCACTTCGACCTTTTCATTCCATCCTCTCACTTGTCCTTTCAATTCCCCGTATTCTCCCGGAGAGAACGCCATAACGGCACTTATTTCCGGATGCTCTGCTGCCAAACGCAAAGCCAACGAGGCGCTGTAACTACTTCCCATCACGGCGATTTTCGAGTAGCCTTGTTTCTTAGCCCAATCCAGTGCTGCTTCCATATCTCGATATGCTGCGAGATATCCAGGGTCGGTGCGGAATGCTTCGGCAGTTTTATTTTTTCTTCCCCACATTTCACCGCCTGAGCGCAAATCCACTGCCAACGCATTGATTCCCATACTTACCAAGCGCTTCGCAATAGGCTCGTATTCACCCGAATTAGAACGCGCCTGGTGAAAAAGAAGAACGATCGGCGCGTTCGCACCTTCCGTAACTGGATAGAGCACGGCGTAAACCTTCGTTCCGTCCGATGCTTGAAAAGAGATGCCACCCATTTCGGTCTCCTTCTCGCTTTCCGCGGCTTTCTCCCCTCTCGGTGCACATCCGAAGAAAAAGAAGAGGAGAGCACACACGACCAAAGGTTGAATTTTCATATCGGTACTTTTAATATACGCCGGGGATTATCCATCTGAGAATTATCTATCTGCGGTAGGTTCTCGCATATGATTGTAACCTGCCATTCGTTTAGCGGTTTCGGCACGTTCTCTATCTTTTTGTTCCACTGCATCATAAGAAATTCTTACATCGCAGCCTGAAGAAATGAACAAAGCCATTGCACTGAGGAAAAGAATGGTTTTCTTCAATTCAGCGCCCATAAAGGCCATTCCTCCGACCAGTTAGGTTTTTCCGATACGGTTCTTGCGCCGTCCGTCGGTCCGCATTCCCATCCTCCAGCATAACTTCCAACGATATAATCCATTTTCGTAGGTGTTTTTTGAAGAAATGCATTTACATGCATCCATTTCGCACTTCCGTCTACTTTTCCGATGATAATTCCACCAGAAAAAGGCACTACTTTGTCGTCTACTTCATTCGTTGGCGTGCAATCATTCTTGTCTTTCCATTTCATGAACATTGGAGCCCATAACTCGCGCAAGGCTATCGGATACGCAGTCGTATATTTATCGTTCGGATAAAGAAAAACGGGCACGAAATTGATTTTGCTGCTTGCAAATTCCATAAATAACATTGCTTCACTCGGGTTTGGAACATTCG
Source organism: Fimbriimonadales bacterium (assembly GCA_035559795.1). Taxonomy (NCBI): domain Bacteria; kingdom Bacillati; phylum Armatimonadota; class Fimbriimonadia; order Fimbriimonadales; species Fimbriimonadales bacterium. The sequence continues at coordinate 3,012 of DATMAR010000002.1, forward strand.
TAGGACTGCCCCTTAAAAACGAATCGCGATATGCTCCGTTTTTATTTGGGTTACCCCAAGTGTTAAGCGCGCCTGTGAGTGCGAGATTAATTGCATACATGTCGAAAATTTCGCCATTCTCTTCCCACATCTTTCTATCTTTTTCCATCACAGGATGGTCGAAAAGGTGAACCGTCGTGGCATAAGGCATCAACCACTTTTGCCATTTGTAATGATTGATGCGATAGGGAAACGGATATTGACTGCAACCATCGCCATTTACAGCCCCCTCTTTGTTTAAATCTGGATTAAGGGAATCCATCGGGGAACAATAATCCGTGCGAGGATATTTATCGTCCCAATTGCTGCAGTATAGTTGGGTCGCATGCCCGAATTGCATGATGTTCGAAATGGATTTCGTTTTTTTCCCTGCCTGCTTCGCGCGGGAGAGAACTGGAAAGAGAATGGAGGCGATTATGGCGATTATCGCTATCACGACCAGCATCTCGATTAGGGTAAAGGCTTTTCTCGGCTTCACTTTTCCCTCCTTAGAGGCTCGATTTCTTAATTTCTGCGTTTTTTCGAGATCTCCTTCTTTCTTAACGCAAAATTTATGATTCAACCGAAACGGATGTGTTCAACCATTCCGCAGTCTTCTTCAACACTAAAAAACGATGGCTTATCCTATTTTTTTCTTCCGGGAGCATTTCGGCATATGTTTTCCCATACTCGGGGAGATAAAAGATAGGATCATAGCCGAAACCATAACTTCCGCGTGGTTCGAATGCGATTTTGCCTTCCTTGCTCGCTTCGAATATACGCGTTTCCATTCCAGGCGATGCAATGGCAACAAAGCATCGAAAACGAGCAGTCCTTTTTTCCTCCGGAACGTCTCGGAGCATCTCCAAAATCTGACGAATCTTTTCTGGAAAGGGCGTTTCCTCTCCCGCAAATCGTTTGCTGTGCACACCTGGCTTGCCCCCCAAAGCGTCGATTTCTAATCCAGCGTCGTCTGCGATACACATTTCTCCCGTTTCACGCATCGCCGTTTCCGCTTTAATTCGCGCATTTTCCGCATAGGAATCCGATATTTCTTCCGGCTCTTCGTATTGAGGATAGTCCATAAGAGTTTTTATTTCCCAATCCCCCCCTAAAAGGCTTTCGAGAATATCCTTCATCTCCTTGCTCTTCTTCTCGTTCTTCGAGGCGATGACTAACACTTTTTTGGTTCGGTTATCCATCAACTTTGCAACGCCTCTTTTTGCGCGGCGAAAAGTTGCTTCAATCCCATTTTCCCTAATCCAAGAAGTTTTGCAAAGGTCGTCTCTTCGAAAGGTTCCGTCTCCGCAGTTCCTTGGATCTCGACATATCTACCGCGGTCCGTCATCACCAGATTCATATCCACCGAGGCTCGACTATCTTCTTCATACGTTAGATCCAAAAGTTCTATCCCCCCCACGACGCCTACGCTTATAGCGGCGACTTGTTCTTTCAACGGCATTCGAGGAATCATTCGTTGCCCTATCATCCATTGAAACGCATCATGAAGCGCAATGTAACTTGCCGTTATCGCAGACACACGAGTCCCTCCATCCGCTTGTATTACGTCACAGTCCAGAGTGATCGTCCTCTCTCCTAACATTTCTAATTCGACGACCGCTCTCATCGCCCTTCCTATCAGTCTTTGAATTTCTACCGCGCGTCCATTGGGACGCATATAATCTCTTTGACTTCTTTCCTTACCAGAGCGAGGAAGCATTCCATATTCGGCAGTAATCCAACCCGTTCCTTTCCCTTTGAGCCAAGGAGCTACTCGCTCCTCGACTGTCGCAGTTACGAGGACAATCGTATCTCCTAATGTAATTTTGCACGAACCTTCCGCGTATTTTGCGACTCCTCTTTCTAACTTCAATGGGCGAAGTTCCTGAGGCGCGCGTCCATCGAGTCTTTCAATAGCCATATCCGACGATTTTACCGAAGGAGTTAACCCTCTCCTATTTTCTTCAACGCACGCTCGACTCGCGCGACTATTTCGTCAACGATGACATCGTTTACGACGAATGGAGGCGCGAAACGAAAAGTTCTTTGCCTCGTTTCTTTCGTCAATATCCCTTCTTGGATAAATTGTTGTACTAAAAGTTCCGTATCCACTCTTTCTTTGACTTGTAATCCTATTAATAATCCTTTTCCGCGCACGTCTTCTATCGAATCGCTTCGAATTTTGCGAAAACCTTGAAGTAATCTGTTTCCTAAGCGAGCGCTTTTTTCTGCTGCGTTGGAAACCTCCAATTCAGCCATTCCTGCAATCGCAACCGCGCAAGCGAGAGGATTGCCGCCGAACGTGCTTCCGTGGTCACCAGGTTTGAAAACCTCCATGATTTCTTTTTTTCCGAGCGCTGCGGAAATCGGCAGAATTCCTCCTCCCAACGCTTTCCCTACCGCCATCAAATCCGGCTTTGCATTTTCGTACATCCATGCAAACTTTTTGCCTGTGCGGCAAAGCCCTGTCTGAACCTCGTCCCAAATCAACAGCACGTTATTTTTAGAACACAGATTCCTAACTTTTTCCATATATCCTTCGGGGGGGATAATGATCCCAGCCTCTGCTTGAATCGGCTCCAATAAAACTGCTGCCGTATTTTCATTGATCGCTTTTTCTATAGCCTCCGCATCTCCGAAAGGAACGATTTTAAAACCGGGAGTAAAAGGACCGAATCCATAACGGTACTGCGGTTCCGTACTGAAACCGATCACCGTTGTCGTTCGACCGTGAAAATTGCCTTCTGCAACGATAATTTCTGCGCGGTCTTCCTTTACACCTTTTACGGTGTAAGCCCACTTGCGCGCGAGTTTTATGCATGTTTCGATTGCTTCTACCCCCGTGTTCATCGGGCAGCACATATCCATATCGCAGTACTCGCATATCGTTTTTAGAAAGAGCGCAAGTTCACTGGTATACAAAGCACGGCTTACGAGTGTAACTTTTTCTAATTGCTTCATTACGCTGCTTACGATAAATTCACTTAAATGCCCGTGCGAAACTGCAGAATAACTTCCGATGCAATCGATGTATTCCTTTCCTTTCCCGTCGTAAGCATATACTCCTCGCGCGCGAACGATATTTACTGGTAACGGATGATAATTATGTGCACCGTATCGCTCGGTAAGTTCTTTCGCTTCTTCGTCTGTTAGACGAGAAACCATTTCCTGAACACCTACCGAAAATATCTCTTCCCAAAAACTCATAAGAGTCGCTTCTTTCCCTTTCTTCGAATTCATTGTGAATTATGTTACCTATGTTCTGCATCGAAATACTACCCTTATAATGCCACCCTGTTTTTAAAAAAAATAATCTCCACAAACTACCCATCCCATTGAAGATCAATTATGCTTTCCTACTATTGATTCGCAAGTTATACGATTTCGAAAACAATTAGTCGTAAAAGAGCAACGCCTTTTTCCTCGACTCAGGATTGTCCTGCTTTTTTTGATAGACTGCGGTTTTTGAAAAAGAGCAAAGGGTCGAAGAAACATTGATGCAGAGCACTCTGTAACCAATCGAGAAAAATTTGAGGAAACTCGTCAGGGAAGCATTTTTCGGAGGACTTACTCGGAGACTTACTCATAATGCAAGCAGGACGAAAAAACCTACAACATCAGTTGTAAATACCAGGTTCACTGCCCTAAACGACCCAATCCCGCCAGTAAAATCCCAAGAAGCACCATGGGCTTATAGGTAAGCTGATATATCCATCCACTTTTTTGGAGCGATGCCGAAGCCACCTTTTCTTTAGGTTGTCCGATTACTGATACCCCTTGTAGGAAAGCCGAATTTTTGATGCGTCCAAATTTTTTTTACCATTGTGCCAAAATCATCTATAGAAAAAGATATAATCGTAAAAATGGCTTTTGCTCTCAAGTCCCCGTCGAAACTTCCGGTTGTCGCTATCGTCGGCAACCCGAATGTGGGAAAAAGCGTCCTTTTCAACCGATTGACGGGGCGTTATGTTACTGTCTCTAACTATCCCGGTACCACGGTCGAAATCTCCAAAGGACTGGCATCCGCCTACAAGGTTCGCTTCATCGTCGTCGATACTCCCGGCATGTATTCCATGTCCCCTATTTCGGAAGATGAGCGGGTAGCAAGACGGGTTCTGATAGACAACCCTCCCGACCTCATCCTCCACGTCGTAGATGCAAAGAATATCGAGCGCATGCTTCCCCTCACCCTGCAATTTCTCGAGGCAGGATTCGAAGTAATTGTCGTGGCGAACATGATGGACGAAGCGGACCGGTCAGGCATCAAAATTGACACCATCGAACTCCAAAAGCGTTTAGGCATTCCCGTTATCGCAACTGCTTGCCTTCATGGACGCGGTATCGATCTCTTGAAAGACATCTTATATGAGCGCCTTGCCAAATAGCAGCGCACCGACCATCGTTCGATATCCAGAATCCGTCGAAAGCGTAATTCAGCGTATCGAGGCTTGTTTGCGAGCGGGAGATTATCCTTTTACGAAGCGCTCTGTTGCGATACTAGCTTTGTATAACGACACAGAAATCCTCGAGAGCATCGAAAGGCAAGAGGGTAGCGAAACACTCGCGAAAATTCGCAAATGGGTAGAAGAATCCAACGCTACCGGTGTCCCCCCCAGTTATCTTGTCGTGGAAGCGAGACAAAATACCGCTACAGAGATTGCGAAAGAAACGATTACGAAAACCAGCGCATCCCGTAACCGGGTTAGCGAATATTTGGGAAGACTATGTACGCATCCGTTTTGGGGATTTCCGATTCTCCTACTCGTGCTCTATTTCGGGCTTTATCAGTTCGTGGGAGTATTCGGTGCGGGAACTTTGGTCGGGTGGGTAGAAGAAGATATTTTCGGCAAGGTCGTCAACCCTTGGGTGATATCGCTTTTCGAACGTTTCAACGCTCCTCAATGGCTGAACGAACTTTTCGTGGGTGAATACGGAGTTTGGACTTTAGGAGTTACCTACGCAGTTGCGTTAATCCTTCCTATCATCGCGACGTTTTTTATCGCTTTCTCGATTTTAGAAGATAGCGGGTACTTGCCTCGCTTATCTTTGTTAGTAGACCGCATTTTTAAACGCATCGGACTAAATGGAAGAGGAGTTATCCCTATAGTGCTCGGCTTCGGGTGCGACACTATGGCGACGATAGTCACACGAATCCTCGAAAGTAAACGCGAACGAGTGATTGCCACTTTTCTTTTGAGTCTTTGCATCCCTTGCAGTGCACAACTCGCAGTCGTAGCAGGTTTGCTCGCAACGCAAAAAGTAATCGTTATAGGTCCGGGAATTTCCATTCCCACGCTTTTGGTCATTTGGGGATTGATCATGACGATGGTGTTTCTTCTCTCCGGTTTTTTAGCGGCGAAAATCACACCGGGTCGCACGGCACCTTTTTATATGGAACTCCCCCCCATAAGACTACCGAGTTTCGCTAACGTATTCGCCAAAACATTCGCGCGAATGCAGTGGTACTTCTTAGAAGTCTTTCCTCTATTCATCGTCGCGAGTGTAGTAATATGGATGGGGCAAATGCCTTTCGGTTGGGCATTACTTCTCGCTTGGATTGGGTTCGCTATCGTGAAAAGGTGGGGATGGTTCGGGCGTCTTCTCGGAAGTGGATACGGCTTTTTTATCGGACTGGCGATATCGGCATTCTCTCACGGATATACTCCCTTCCAAGCGGCGATTACCGCGCTTAGGCCGCTCGTTAATGTTCTTCTCTTACCTATCGAATCGGCTGAAGTTTTCCTTTTCGGATTTTTCCGGCGAGATTATGGTGCCGCTGGATTAGACAAACTCGTTAGCGAGCATTCGCTAACCCCCCCGCAAATGTTGGTAATTGCCGTTACGATTACGCTTTTCCTGCCATGCATCGCGCAATTTCTCGTCGTTCGAAAAGAACGTGGTTTGGGAATGGCAGTGGGAATGCTCGCCTTTACTCTATTCTTTGCGACTTTAGTCGGAGCATTGTTAGCGCGAATTTTGATGACAACGGGATGGTTAGCATGAAGTGCGGTTATTGCGGGTATGAATTTCGTATCGAAGAGGCAGAAAAAGGCTGCGAAAAGTGCGGCTCCTTCGGTGGTTGCAATTTGGTGAAATGCCCAAAATGCGAATATGAACAGCCGAAGATTCCAGAATGGATCAATCGCCTCACGGATTGGCTAAAGAAAAAGCAAATCAAAGTCAAGCAATGACCATCACCGAATTACACAAAGGCGAAAAGGCGCGTGTTCTTTCTTTGAAACACGACCATGAAGGTCACTGGCGTAAACTCGCTGCCTTCGGTATTTTGCCGGGCGCTTTGCTCGAACTCCGTCAGAAGTGGCCAGGCCTCGTTATTAGCGTTGGTTTTTCTGAAATCGGTCTCGACGAAGAAATCGCAAACCTCATAGAAGTCGAAATCGAAAATGAGGAAGAGCAATCCAAATCACGCAGTTTGATTGAGTAGTATGACACGCGAGGAAGATTCTTATCGAGCGCAGACGGAACCTCGTAAATGACACAAAAACTCTGAAGAAGCATCGTAAATCTATAAATGCGCCGTAACAGCGTCTCCGACCATAGATGTGCTTGCATTCCCCCCCAAATCCGGAGTGCGCACTCCGCTTTCGAGCACTTCGTTTACCGCTTTCTCGATGGCATCTGCCTCGCTTGTCATGCCGAAGGAATATCGCAACATCATCGCCGCACTCAAAATCGTGGCAATAGGGTTCGCTATACCTTTTCCGGCGATATCAGGCGCTGAGCCATGCGCAGGTTCGTATAAACCAAAATTTCCATCTGAAAGAGATGCGCTCGGAAGCAAACCCAAAGAGCCGGTTATCTGTGCTGCCTCATCGCTCAGGATGTCTCCGAACATGTTTTCAGTGAGGATAACATCGAACTGTCCAGGATCTCTAACGAGTTGCATCGCGCAATTGTCTACGAGCATAAATTCCATTTGCACGTCGGGATACTTTTGCGCAACTTCAGAAACTACTTCTCTCCACAACCTACTCGTCTCCAAAACGTTCGCTTTATCCACGCATGTCAATTTCTTTCTGCGCATTCGCGCAATTTCGAAACCTCGCTCTGCAATGCGTCGAACCTCACGTTTGGAATACACGCAGGTATCTACTGCAACTTCTCCGTTTTCTCTCCTTTCTCGTGGCTTTCCGAAATATATGCCACTGGTTAATTCCCGAACAACTATCAAATCTATCCTTCCGCTCGGACCGAAGCGAACCGGGCTGGCGTCAATCAGCGCAGGAAAAACCTTTGCAGGGCGCAAATTCGCATACAAATCGAGTTCTCGACGAAGAGCCAAAAGTGCACCGATTTCTGGGCGCAATTCGGGTGGTTCTATCTTCTCCCACTTAGGACCGCCTACCGCACCGAGGAGAACGGCATCAGCTTTCTTGCACAACTGGAGGGTTGCCTCAGGCAAAGGATGCCCTGTGGCATCGTACGCGGTTCCTCCGACAAGGCCTTCTTCGAATTCTATGTCATTCGAAACCTTTTCGAGCACCTTTACCGCTTCAGCAACCACCTCAGGACCTATGCCGTCACCAGGAAGAACCGCTACCTTTTTCATTTCCGAAAGGGATTATAACGAAATCGACTTCAGCAATGAAGGTACGCTATTTTGTTTTTTACATGCAACCCGTCGAGCAAGTTTCAGATAGATACAATAGATACAATGGATAGTCATAAATTGAAAAATGGTCGAAGTACATAATCTGGTCAAACATTTTCGAGAAAAAAAGCGCGGAATCGTTCGTGCAGTTGACGGCGTTTCCTTCGAATGCAAACCCGGTGAAATCTTCGGTTTATTGGGAGCGAACGGTGCTGGTAAAACGACCCTTTTACGCATGCTTGCGACAATTCTCACTCCCACATCCGGAACTGCCACGATTCATGGCTACGATTTAGTGAAACAACCCGAAGACGTGCGTCGCTCGATAGGATTTATGTCTACGACAACCGCGCTTTATGCACGATTGACTGCGAAGGAGATGATCGAATACTTCGGAAAACTTTACGGGTTGTCGAACAACACGCTTCGAAAAAGAACAAAGGAAGTCATAGAATTTTTAGAAATCGGAGAGTTTCAAGATCGTTTATGCGATAAATTGTCAACCGGAGAAAAACAGCGCGTGAGTTTAGCGCGAACGATTCTTCATGACCCCCCCGTGCTTTTTTTCGACGAACCCACATCGGGTTTAGACGTTATCGCAAGCCGCACGATAATGGATTTCATCTTGGATTGCCGAAACTTGGGCAAAACCGTATTATTCAGTACCCATATCATGAGCGAAGCCGAGCGCGTGTGCAACCGCATTGCCGTTATCCACGAAGGAAAAATTGCGGCAATCGGAACGATGGACGAGTTGCGCGCTCTGACTGGAGAGGAACGTCTGGAGCTCGTCTTCCTATCGCTCGTAACGAAAAAAGGAATGAACCATGAAGGGATGGCTTGATGTTTGCCTGAAAGAATTGCGCGAGTTCGCTCGAGATAAGCGAGTGTTTTATAACGCCGTATTAGGTCCTTTACTTCTGGAAGTTTTTCTCATCCTTCTTTTCGGCTATTTAGAATCGAACCTTTCGAAGAGCGGTGCGCAAAAAATATCTATCGTAAATGCCGCGGAAGGTGGTGCAGTTTTAGATGCGCTTTATAAAAAACAAAATTTAGAAATCAAACCCCTTTCCAAAGAGGCGAACGTCCAAAAAGAACTTTTCGAAAAAAAAGCCCAAGTGGTAATCGAATTCCCGGAGGGATTTGCGAAAAAAGTTTCTGAGCGACAAGCGCCGGAATTCTATGCCTATTTAGACCCGCTCGACCCCCGCAGCAAAATTGCGTTCGAAATTGTCAAAAATGCAGTAGACGAAGCGAGCGCGAGTTATGCGAAAGCGCGAATGCATGCGCTCGGGCTCGATGAAAAAGAGTTTTTACCGTTCATCCTAAAAGAAGAAAAAGCGAAAACAGGCAAACCATTCGCCGGTGAATGGTTGGTAGCATTCCTTCCTTATCTCATCGTGATTTGGGCATTTTACGGTGGCTTTGCTATCGTTTCCGATTTGGTAGCAGGAGAAAAAGAAAGAGGTTCGTTGGAAACTTTGTTGATTTCTCCTATTTCTCGTCGCGCGATTGCCTTCGGAAAGTTTTGCGCGCTCGCCGCTGTGAGTTTCGTGAGCACTTTGTCTGCACTATCCGGTGTTCTCGTGATGGGGATTCTCAATCTTCCCATGACTCGAAAATTATTCGAAGAAGGGCTCACGATGACGCCTCTTTCGATCATCACGCTGGTCATCACTGTTCTTCCTCTCGTCGTTTTCTTTTCTGGGATTCTGTTAGCAGTTTCGACGTTTTCTCGCAACCAGAAGGAAGTGCAAAGTTACCTTTCTCTTTTAGGATTCATCGTTTTAGTCCCCGCCATCGCGAGCCAATTCGTCGGATTTACCGACATTGCAAGCGCAAAATGGCTTCCCTTCATTCCGATTCTCAATTCTGCAATGGTGATGCGCGATGCTCTGCTCAACAAAGTAGACATGTATAGCCTGATAGTCACGACGGGAATTAGTGTGGTTTTAGCTTCTGCAGGACTTTGGTTCGCAGTTAGGCTCTTTTTGAAAGAAACAGTTCTTCTGCGCGTTTAATCGTAGGAGCGTCGTAAGACGCGATTTATCCTGTAGGAGCGCCGTAAGACGCGATTTATTCTCAGCAAGGAATAGGATGATTTCTATATTTCCGTTGCGAATAGTTGCGAAAGTCTAACCATTTGACTTTGCAATCTCGCCATCGCTTCTTCCATCGCTTTGAATCTGCGCCGCAACGTCTCTTCACGAAGTTTGATAATCTCATTCAAATGTTCTATGCGCTGCGAAATATCGTCGATTTGGCTTTGAATAGAATTCTCCGAAGAAGGGATCAAACCATTGATCGTATCCAGCGCGGTGTTCAAAGCATCCTCTAATTTCGAGGCTGCACCTTTTGTAAATACCATGAACCCTCGTGAACCTGTCGAACCGCCGGTAATCATGATTTGAAGACCATCCGTAGTTGCATTTCCGCTATTTCCAGTGAGAATTTGTCCATTTCCCGTCGCTGCTTCTCCGTTCATCGTTCCAGCAACGTCGAGTCCTGTTGCAGATTGCAGCATTAGCCCTATGCCGCTGTTGTTAGGAGCAGCCATTTTGTCGCTGACGACTGTAAAATTCCCCGGAGTACCGTATTTTTTCGAAGTGAGCACTAATTTATTGTCAACGGTTTTACTGGCAACTATTAAGTTTTTCAACTTAGCATCGCTGTTTATCTGCAATATCACATCGTCAATCGTAGAACCGCTTTCTACATTGAGATAATAAGGTTGATTCCCGAATAGATTTCCATCGAACGTAATCGTTTCTGGCTCTGTGCTCGGCATGGAAAATGCCGTTCCTGCGGTGAAACTCGCTTGTGTAGCCAATTGTGTGATGACGATTTCGTAACCCGTTGCACCGCTCTCTTTCGTTTTAGGTCCTGCAGAAATAAATTCGATATATGGGTCATCAATCGTTCCAATCTCCGTAAATAATGAGATCACGTTTTCTACATTTGCGCTCAATGCATTTTCGAAAGCGGCGCTATCCAAAGTCATTTTTCCATCGCTATCGAAAGAGATTCCGATAGCCAACAGGTTTTTAAAGATTCCACTAATGCCATCAGGCGCATCCATTAACGAACCGAACAATAAGGATTGAGTCTGTAAAACAGCCGAATCACCGAACAAAATGCCCGATTCCAAGGTTTCCTTGTCGAAGGATGCCGCTGTTTTCAAAAATTCGACAATGGCATTATAAGCCTGCACCAGAGATTGTAATTTTTCTACCACCTCGGTTGTGCTTCGCTGAATCGTTAATGTGGTTTCGAGCGGATTCGTAGTGTCGCCATCGAGCAGCGTAATGGTCGCACCGGGAATGACATTGTAGATCGTATTCGAACTATTCGTAAAAGAAATTCCATCCAGTTCGAAAGAGGCATCTTGGGCGGCGAGAATTTCATTCCCATAGTTGCGTTGCAATATCCCGAGATTTTCGAGCATGTGATTGTTGTCTATAAAAGTCAACGTGGGCGACCCTGTGATCTGCAAAAAATACTTCGTCTCTCCGGCGATTTGTTCTGTCACCACCGTCGCAGAAAAATTTCCGCCTGCGTTATTGATTTTCGTTGCGATGGTATTCAAAGAATCGGAAGTGAAATCTATGTTTATAGAAATTCCGTTAATCTCGATTGTTCCAGAAGGAACGGAAACGCCGAGTAAAGTTCCTACGGCAGTAGAAGAATCCGAAAAGCCCATACTTTTAGCTCCGTTCGGAATCGGGTCACGTATCGAAGTAGCGCCAGATAATACACCTAAAGACTCTAAAACATTTCCTGAGCCTACGTCACTTAGAATCAGAGCATTATCCGCACCGGTCTTTTCTGCGGTCATCGTGAGATAAACATTTCCAGCCCCACCGTTGATAATCGATGCTACTACGCCAGCATCGGCATCATTGATTTTCGATGCTATCGAAGAAAGAGAATCGCTCAACACCACGTTGATCGCTTTGCCGTTAACGAGAAATGCCCCGGAAAAACCTAACGCGTTCGTCGCACTCGACTGCCCTGCTGATGCGATTTTATGTGCTTGTGCAATTGAAAATACTTTTAGTTGATACGTACCTTCTGTCGAATTACTTCCCGCTGTAATTGTCGCAACGTCGGGGTTGGTGCTCGTTCCCTTCATCGCTTGGAATGCGTTTTTGGAATTAAGTTCTACCGATGCTTTGCGCAAGACGTTGAGAAGCGACTTGTATTGCGTTATCGAGTCGAGTTTCGTTTGCAATTGAGTCTGCTGCAATTGCAGACGCAGAATAGGTCGCTTCTCGAGCGCGATCAATTGCTGAATGAGAGTCTCGGTGTCAATGCCCGAGCCTAAACCTGTAAAAGAAATCCCAGAGCCGCTAAATCCCATCTTAAACCCATTATCGGTAATCTACGAGGCAAGTAAACTAAAAAACGTGCACACCCATGTCATTGCCGCCTTAGACACCCCTGAACTCGAGGAAGCGAAAGCCATCGTCAAGCGACTCGCTCCGTATGTGTTTGCGTTCAAGATCGGCCACGCTCTTGTCCTGCCACACGGGTTAGACATCATCGATGAACTCGAGACAGTAGGGGCGAAGCGAATTTTCCTGGATATGAAATTTCACGACATCCCTACCTCCGTAGCGCTCGGGGTTTACGAAGCTACTCGAAAAGGGGTATGGATGATGACTTTGCATGCTTCGGGTGGAAAAGCGATGATGGCTGCTGCGATAGAAGCCGTTGCCGAAGCTGAGCCACCCATCCCTCCCATTCTGCTTGGAGTTACCCTTCTCACGAGTATTGATGACGAGGTTCTGCGTCATCAACTCGGAATCGAAAAGGACGCCTCATCCTTTGCACACCATTTGGGAAAACTTGCCATCGAGTCGGGGTTAGATGGTTTGGTTTGTTCTGGTCATGAGGTCGCTCGTTTTCGAGAGGAGTTAGGGCACGAACCGGTTCTGGTAGTTCCCGGTATACGTCCGGTGGGAAGCCCCCCCGATGAGCAGCGCCGAATTACCACTGCGGGGGATGCTATTTCTGCCGGAGCGAATTACGTAGTCATTGGCAGATACTTAACGAGTTCAGGCTCTCCGGAAAAGACGCTCGCGGAACTCGGCTTGTGATATGCAAGAAGATTTGAAAGATATCAGAAGGAAGATTCTTCGTTGGTATCGCAAAAACGAAAGAGAACTGCCTTGGAGGAAAACGAAAGACCCTTATAGGATTTGGATAAGCGAAGTAATGCTGCAACAAACGCGCGTGAGTGCAGTCATCCCTTATTTCGAAAAGTTTATTGAGAGATTCCCTACGTTGAAAGAACTCTCGAAAGCGAGCATCGAAGACGTGTATCGAGTTTGGCAAGGTCTCGGATATTACAAAAGAGCGCGAAACCTTTTGGAAACTGCGAAAACCTGTTCCACTTCTCTTCCGGCGAATAAAAAAGAATTAGAAAGACTTCCAGGAATAGGAAATTACACAGCATCTGCAATTGCTTCGATTGCCTACGGAGAGCGTTGCGCTGTCGTAGACGGCAATGTGATGCGAGTTCTATCTCGAGTTTTCTGTTTGAAAGTAAACGGAGTAAAACTTCAAAGGAAATGCGAAGAACTTAGCCTGAGCCTTATGGGAAAAAGCGAACCGGGACGTTGGAATCAGGCTCTTATGGAACTCGGCTCCGAAGTTTGTCAACCGAAAAACCCAAAATGCGAGATATGCCCGATTCACGAAGAATGCTCGGCATTAAGAAAAAATGTAGTGCTTAGATTTCCCCCGAAGAAAAATAAGAAAGAGAAAAAGATTCTACATCATGTTTGTGTATGCTCGGTATGGAATAGAAAAATCGGTGTAAGACGAATTCCGCGCGATAACTGGTGGGAGGGGTTATATGAGTTTCCGAAAACGACAAAAACATCCTCGGAAAGCGACGGCGATATTCTGCGGAAATTAGGCTGCAAAAAGGGAATTTTTCTTATATCGCTCCCCCATACGATTACTAATCATAAAATATTTCTCAATGCGTATTTGACTTTTGAACGTCTCCCCGACGTAAGTTATATAACTCCTCGAGGTTTGATGAATCTTCCCATGCCTTCAGCGTATAGAAGGGTGGCTACCTCTCTCCTTGAAAGTCTCGATTTGTCGGGTAGGAAAAAGTAAATGCCGATAGAGCCAATGACCATTTACGTCGCAATCGGCGTTCCAGTCATTATTTTATGCTTTGCTGCGATGTTCTGGTTTATCCGTAAATATAACTTAGCCAAAAAGACACTCGTGGTTTCGATAGCGACGATGGTGATTTCAGGAACGTTTTTGTTTTTAGATTTAGTCATAGGATTAGGACAGATGGTTGCTTTCTATATCGGGATAGTTATCGCAGTTGCGGTGGGGATAATGCTAAGACGAGTCTTGAACGTCTTAGAATAGTCTAATCTCCATAAATATTCGTACACGCAACCCTATTTATTCGCTTTGAGCATTTTCTCGAAACTCTCTACTAAATTTTGCATTCCAAAACGAATCGGGTCTGTAACAGGCAATTGCGTTTCGTTTTGTGTTCGCTCGATGAAGTCGCGAGCCTCTGCGTCTTCCAAAGAGATGTATTCAGTGCAATGCCGATGACATTCGGTCTGGGAAACACACCGCAAGCCTCGGACAAATCTTGATATAAACCAATCAGTGCTTTTAACGGAGGGATTCTTACCCAAGGATGGAAGCGAATCGTCTCCTGTTTTGCACGAGCCACCATGAGCAAATGCGTCGGCATCGCTCCACGGAGAAGCGCAAGATTGGCGCTTGCCGCAGGATGACAAAGAGAACCTTGACCTTCGACTAAAATTACGTCAGCATCTTTCGAAGCATTCATAACTTCCGATTCGATTGCACCAGCAGCATAATCAACGCGAACTGCATCAATCGCAACACCTCTTCCAGAAATGCAAAGCCCGACCTGCCCTGTCGCAACGAAAACGGAGCGCCATCCTCGCTCCCTAAGTACATTATGCAACTCGATCGTCGCAGTCATCTTTCCTACCGTCATATCCGTGCCGACACTAAGAATTCTGGGAATATCGAGCAATCTTGCCGCGCCAGTGCCGGGTTTCAAACCTGGCGGCTCTACCCTTATGTCTAGAATCCATCTCCCTTTTTGCAGAGCCTCTAAAAAGAAGGGGTCGTTTTCCATGCGTGCGTGAAGGGGATTTACTAAAGAAAAACCGATCTCTAAGGCATGTCTAATTTCATCTCGCCATTCTTGCGGTAGCATTCCGCCTGGGGGGGCTATTCCTATGATTAAGATTTCCGCTCCTAATCTCTTTGCCTCGTCAACCGTTGACACGATAGGCGCATAACGAACTCGCGGAAGATAATCTTGAGGGTTGCATCCAGCAAGTTCGCGGTCAACGATTGCGACAACCTGCGCCCTACCATATCGCAGCATCCCTTCCGCCAATTTTCCGAAAGAGCCGGCTAATTGGCCATGCGTAAGCAACGCCACTTTCGCACTCTCATCGAGTGGAAAGTTCATCGAAATGAAACTCCTAATCCTGGGTTCATGCTCAAAATCAATCGTCCTTGGGACATTTCAAGACCATGAACCGGGTCTGGGTTCATGTTGAGATGACTATCTAAATCGATATATTCTGCCCCCCTTGCAATGCTTGCTGCTGCGGCAATCGAAAGAGAACTTTCACCGAAACACCCCAACATCACTCGTAAACCCAATGCGCGTGCTACATGAATCATCCGCATCCCTTCTATAATTCCGCCGCATTTCATCAACTTGATGTTGACACCATCGCAGTACTTGGAAACCTTTGCGACCTCTTTCGAATTCCAAACACTTTCGTCTAAAAAAATCGGTAACTTTCTTTGCACATACAATAAGGGCATTTCTTTATCGCATTCATAAGACAAAGGCTGCTCGATATATTCGCATCCTCTATGCGCCAACCATTCGCACATCACGATCGCATCGGAGATATTCCAGCCACCGTTAGCGTCTACTCGTATCTTTATTTCTTTGTATCCTGCAACTTCCGAAATCCCTCGCTGAACCGCGAGAAAGCGTTCCTTATCCGCTTCGATTCCGTCTTCCCCGCCGAGTTTTAATTTTATGTAGGGAGAATCGTAAGACATTAGGATCTCTTTCGTTCGCTCACGAACGAATTCGGGTGAATCCAAACCGATCGTAATGCTCGTTGCCCGAGTCTCCCTTTCCCCTCCGAAGAGTTGCCAAAGCGGCATCCGCGCCTTTTTTCCCACCCAATCGAGGCAAGCGTTTAAAAGCGCGGCTTGAGTTGCAGTTCCTATCCCATGTTCCCGCGCTAAGTCCTCCATTTCAAGATACTTATGTGGAGTGAAATCTTCTAACTTTTCCGATAAAAGTTGAATTTCTTCTAAAGATTTCACGGCACTTTGAGGGTGACGGTAGCCTATTTCAGCCATCTCGCCATATCCCTCGATTCCGTCATGACGGATGGTTATGTATAGGTTTTTGGAGATTTCAGATACTCCTCTCGCAGTGCGTAGCGGTTTCTTTCTTGGTATTTCCAATATACGAGATTCGAGTTCCATCCCAGAAATCTTATCCTACATCTCTATCAGGTAACGAAAGGGCTTTTTATTGCCGATAAAACTATAAACCAATAGTGGTTGCTTCCACGCGTGCTTATGAACTCGCACGCCAATATCTAAAGGATGTTTCATGGCATTATCCATTGACCCATCATCTGTTCGACGATACATCGAAAGATCGCTCAACGACTTGCCAGCGTTGCCTTCGATCGTTACGAAGGTACTAGAGTTATCCGAGAATCCCGAAACATCGGCATCCGAGCTCGAAGAAATCATTCTCGCCGACCAAGCAATTACAGCTAAGTTCCTTCGGGTTGTCAATAGTGCTTATTACGGATTGGCTACACAGGTGACGAGCATCTCTCATGCTGTCGTGATTCTCGGATTCCAACAAGTGAGAAACATCGTTTTGAGCATGACGGCGATGAGCCTTCTCAAAGCACGCAATAAGGGAACTATAAATATATTGCATTCGTTTTGGAGACATTCGTTCGGCACAGGTGCTGCAGCAATTCAACTCGCGAAAATTAAAAAAATTCCCGCCCAACAAAGAGACCTTGTCCATGTCGGTGGAATACTGCACGACATCGGACAACTTTTTCTCTTTGGAAATTTCACGGAACTTTACCGCCTTACTTTGCAACTCGCTGCGACCCAATCCATTTCCATACACGAAGCAGAAAAGAAAATCTTAGGAATTACGAATGCGGAAGTGGGAGGTCATTTAGCTCAAGCGTGGAATTTTCCAAAAAACCTCGCAGACATCATAGAATTCCATCACGGACCGTTCGATGAATTGCCAGAACACACGATAGCCATCGTTCACGCCGCAGATTATCTCACGAAATGCTCGGGAAACGTTTTACCTAGCGGAATAGATCCGATGGACGAACATGTGGAACAATGGCTCAACTTACAGCCGGAAGAAATACCTTCTCTCTTGGTGCACATTTCCAAAAAGATAAAAGACGCAGAAGAATTTTTCGAAATCTTTTAGGAAACACAGCCTTTTACCCAAGAGTTATTAAGAAGAAACGATCCCATCAGTCACTTGTCTGCTGCGCCAGACAAAGAAGTATAATTTCTGTCTAAGCCCCCGTCGTCTAGCGGTCAAGGACGTCGCCCTCTCACGGCGAAGGTCGCCGGTTCGAATCCGGTCGGGGGTACCAAAATCCGATAGATACGTTCTACCGAAATGCTTACCCCCCGCGTTAGTGCGTAAAGTCCACGTATAAATTCACAATACCTATATAAAGCTCATATAAAGCTCACAAGTCTTTGCCCAAAACCGTTCCATAAAAATCCGCCACGAACGTTTTGAACTCCGGCTTTTGCAATAAAGGTCGCCACCAATCTTGATGTTTTACATACCACTCGACTGTCGAACGCAAGCCCTTCTCGAAAGGAACTTTCGGTTTCCATCCTAATTTTTTTATCTTGTCGCAATTCATACTATAACGTAAGTCATGTGCTTTTCCCCTCGGGTCAGGAATAAACCGTATCAAATCTTTAGGTTTTTTCAATATATCCAAAATCATTTCTGTGATGTAAATATTTTTTCGTTCGTTTTTATCCGCAATGTTATAAATCTCCCCCTCTTTTCCGTATCGTAAGGCGACATCTATACCCGAGACATGGTCTTCTACGTGTATCCATTCTCGCACTTGATTTCCATCACCATATAACGGCACGACTTTGTTATCGATCAATCGAGTGACGAAGAACGAGATGAGTTTTTCCGGATATTGATAAGGACCATAAGTATTCCCACCTCTCGTAATGATAACAGGCGTCGAATAGCTTACGAAATGCGCTCTGCACAGTAAGTCCCCCCCTGCCTTGCTCGCGCTATAGGGTGTGTTAGGACGCAATGGAGATTCTTCTGTAAATTCACCCTCCGTAATCGAGCCATAAACCTCGTCCGTAGAAACATGAACGATTCTTTTTACGTTCGTTCTACGCGCACAAACCAATAAATTATGAACTCCGATGACATTCGTCTCTAAAAATTCTTTCGAGGAAAGCAGACTGCGATCGTTGTGTGTTTGCGCCGCGAAGTTTACTATGGCATCTATTTCATCTTCCCTTAATATTCTCGTTACGACATTTTCGTCTTCTATTCGCCCTTTATAGAAGCGAAAACGGGGATGGTCGCGTATGTCGCTAATCGTAGTTAAATTTCCGGCGTAAGTCAGCGCATCTAAAACGAAGATTTTATCCTGCGGATAATTCTCCAAAACATAACGACAATAATGACTGCCTATGAAACCTGCACCGCCTGTAACTAAAATATTCATGAGGGGATTTCTTTATACTCGAAACGGCGAATCGGGATTTTCTTCATGCCGAATTTCATCAACGGGATTTTGCCTTCCCCAACCGCCATAAAGAGCATTTGGAACATTCAAAATCCATGCCTCTTTTTCACCGATGTTCTTGTACGCGTGCACGACGCCGGGAGGGACGATTACAAACGTCGGAGCATGTTCGCCCACTTCCATGCGAATCTCCGCTGGGGGATAGCCGGAGCGATTCTCCCATAAGCAAAGAAGAAACTTTCCTGACAAAAACACAAACCCATCCGTTTGTTCTTTGTGTTCGTGAGGGCCCCGAACGACTCCCTGTTGCGTAGAACTAACATATGCCATCACCGGGCGAAATCCTTCCGGCAATTCGTCTTCTCGAAATGCCTCGACCAGCCATCCCCGTCTGTCTTCGTGTCTATTTAAGTGCCTCACGAAAACCCCCGGCATAATTTCTTTATACATATTCATCGGTTTTCGATTTTACATGAATCCAAGGGATCGGTTTTTATGAATTATGTTGTAGCGTTTATCAACGCAACGTAAACCGGATAACAAAAATAGTCCCGAAAAAAAGTATAAACCCGAAAGCAAGATTGATGGAAAATCGTTTAACCACCAGCGCTTTTTAGCGCAAGCATCAAACTCCTCATGTTCAATCGAGTTCCGAGTTTTTGTTCGTAATTAGGATTCAAGCCGTCAATGTTATCCCCCGATTCGTTGACGATGTCGCGAATCACGTCGGGAATCAGCACGGGCTTTATGTGGGAGAGTCCTGCAGCCAAAGCACCTACAACGAAAGGAGAGCCGAAAGAGGTCCCAGACCAAATCCCCATCGTCCCATCCCACCAAAAACTCACGATTCCGGTCGCTGGCGCTGCGGATTCCGCAGTTCCATCCCAGTTGCTGAAAGAGGCTTTGATATCGTATGGGTCTACACCGGTCACGCAAATGCTTTCACTATAGCGAGCCGGAAAATCCGCTCCCTCGTGATTGCCATTTCCTACTGGTGCACAAATGACGAGACCATTTTCGTCCGTCCAATCTAAAACATCGCTCAATGCCTTGACTTGTTGTTCCGAGCCGAGGCTTACGTTTGCCACTTCTGCGCCGTTGATTACCGCAAAGGCTAAACCTTTGATGATTCTCCACGCGGTCGAGTATCCGTCACTATCCGCGACGCGAACGACGACCAATTGCGTCGTAGGGGATAACATCGCGACGATTCCTGCCACCATCGTTCCATGTCCTACACCTTCGTCTTTTTCTCCATCACCGTCGGAATCCGTGTTTTTCGGTAGGTCCCAAGGTTGTTCATTCGGTTCTACTACATTTAATTTCGCTACGACTCTAAAGAGCAAAATGGGCTGATAAGGAGAGATACCCGTATCTAATATCGCCACGCGCACGCGACGATTGTAACTCGAAAGAAAAGAGGGGGGGACATATTCGATCTGTTGCAAAACATTTTTATTTTCTTCGTAGAATGTTTTCGAATCGCCGACTACTCCTATCGTCGTTCCTTTTCCTGCTCCGATATGCTCGGGCATGATTACGGTTTGATCTTCCTCTGCCCAGATAATTCGCGGGTCGTCCAGCATATCTTGTTGAATTAAATCGGGGTCCACTCCATCGGGGACTTGATAATAAACGAAGGGAGCGGGATCGGTCGTATCAATAAGAGTCAACCCGTAATCTACCGCAATTTGTTTCGCATCCGCGCCAGGCGCAAGACGACAAATCAGGAAGTTAGCAGAAAAGGCAGTTTGGAAAAGAAATAAACAAAGGAATAAAAAGATTTTTTTCATGCGGCTTTCTCCTGTTCGAGAGATTTAGAACGATAACCGGCAAAAAGAGTCATCGGCGCCCAATAATAAGGATGGGGCATCTCATTTTGCACGGATTTCTTTGCGTTGTTCAAGGACTCTAAAATCGTATTTCCTTCAATCAATTTCCTGTAATAAGGGACGACGAATAAACTCGCTGCGCGGTCGTCTAGACCCCATAAACTCGCTATCACCGACGCTGCGCCTTTCGCTAAAAATGCTCTGACGAAGCCGTCCGGCTCAGTTCTAATTATAGCGCTCAAACCCCCTGTTTCGCAAGCCGAGAGAGTTACCAGTTCTACGCGCATCGGGCTTTTCACGATTTCGGCAGCCGTCAACTTCCCACCCGCAAAATCTAAATAAGAGAACATCGGATTTTCGCGATTCAAATGCGCATGGGTAGCGACGTGGAGCAAATCATAACTATCTACTTCTAAGGATTTGCGCACTTCCTCGATATGTGTGAAGTAATGGGCATCGGGGAATAGTCGTTTCAGTTCTTCGAGTTCTTTCTCGATATAAGGCAAATCTTTCGTAGGGTAAGCCCAAAATGCTACCCTCGGATGTTTTCTCAGTGTAAGGAACGCACCTTCAGAGGAAAATTGCGGACTCAAAGATAAAATCGGCTCTCTTCTTCCATCGAATAAAACCGACCATGGGACTCTCCATAAAATTCCGTCAGGGCAAATTGTCTCTTCCCTATTCGTGGAAAATTCTTCCGGAAACAACTTCTCGCGAACGATTCGGGCAATAGAATCGACCCCTTCTCGAGAAGAGTCCCCCCCAGTCATAGGAGACAACAATTCGAAATAAAGATATCGTAAAAATTCGGAGAGTTTTTCCGAGGTTGATGGAATCTTTTGCGCGCGTTCATTCCTTAGAATATAGATATCCTTACCTGTATCTACGTAGATTAGCCCTTTACTCTCACCCATGACGGCTAAACCGCCAAGCACACGCTGGACGTTTCGAAGGCTCTCCGTCCATTTCCGCTGCATTGCGAGAAACTCTCTATTTCGAAACGTGCTTCGCGCTATCGCGGTTCCTGGAATTTCAGTCCTGAGTACTCGATTCCATTCGTCTCGGAGAGTACGCAGCCTGTCCATATCCTCTTTCGAAAACGCCTTCGTGGCTAAAAGAATTTCATCCAACAAAGTCGCCGAACGCGTTGCAGATATCACATTTCGTGCATCTCTAATCGTTTCCGGGCGCGCTCGGGAAAGAAGCTCGTCGAGATACCTACACAACGCTTCTTGCTTATCCCGCAAAAAGGCGGCTCGCGAATAAAGCGATGTCATCAACATGCGCTCATCCAATAAAACACGAAACATCTCTTGAAAATATTTCAGTCTCTGTTTCGACTCCGAAATCAAAGCCTTCAAATAGTAAACACGCCAAAGCAGGGAACGATATCCTCGTCGCATGATCAACTCATTCGCACGGCTTATCTCTTTATCCGCTTCGAATCCTTTGAGAAATTTTGTATAGGCGAAAATGAGCAATGTGTTGGCAAGATGCCAATCCGAGCCGCTCTTCGAAAGCGTTTTAATCGCGCGTTCCCCCTCTGTAAGTGCATTTTGCAAATCGTTTTTCGAGATGTAAACTTCTGTTAAAGCGCTGATACATGCACCAGCCCATACGCGATTATTCAATTTTTCGTATGCTTTCTCGGCACGTTTCAAATATCGTATCGCATTCGCAGTTTCACCGAGCGCGGCATAGCAGGAGCCTAAACCCAAATAACAATTCGCTACGTTCAATTCGATGCCATGCGCTTTTTTTCTGGATAGTGCGTTTCGATAACAAGACAATGCCTCCGTAAATAGATTCAGGCGGTAATAAGCATCGCCTATGCTTTCCTCGATTCGAACTGCGTCTACATCGGAAAGTTCTTCGAATGTATCGCGCAAACGGAGCAATTTGTCCAATGCATCGTCTAATCTTCCTGAAAGCATATCCGCTTGGGCTATATTTACAGAGCACAAAAACACATGATATCGGTCTCCGAGTTCTTGAAATATTTGTTGCGCTTCGTATGCGAGTTGCCGACATTTTTCTAAATCCCCCCCGTATAATTCTGCGGTAGAAGCACCTAATTTAGCCGCTGCTGCCTCTCTGCTCAATCCCGAACATTCTAAAATGCTCGCTGCTTCATTTAGAACTTTTCTCGCCGCTTCGTATTCGTCTCTCCATAAGTACGCATTTCCGACATTCACCATAATGCGAGCCGCGAGTGCCTTTTCTCCGTATCGAGTAAGTTCTTTGATAAGCCTCTTCCCCAAGGATATCGCCTCTGAGGTTTTACCCATACGAGCCAAAGAATCTACGGCGCCTGCAAGAACACTGAGAGACTCGATTCTGTTTTTTGCCAACTGCGATGCAGAACGAAACGACTCGACGCTTTCCATCCAACGGCCTATGCATCTTTCTCCTAACCCCTTTGCGCGAAATACATACATCGGGTCTTCAGAATAAGGCAAGACGACATCCCAATATCGCGTGAATTGATATGCGCGTCGAGGATTCGAGCCAGCGAGTTTCGCGGCGGTTTCGAAAAAAACTTTCCCTAATTCTTTCATTTTCGTGCCACATTTCGAAAACAGTTTTTTTGCTTCCCGACGCGTCGTAATCTTTTCGAGTTCCTCAACCACTTCTCTGGCGTTCATTGTTTTCTACACTCGGTGCAGGAATTTCTACGGTAATTCCAGGGCCTTCGAGTGTAAAAGTCGTTTGTTTCAATTCTTTTGCCAAGAACGAAATTCGCAGTGCCTCATCCGGCTCGATTCGTTTCCCTCGTACTTTAACCTGCCATTCTTTCGAAGGCAGACTACTGATAACTTCCCAACCTTTTTCAGTTTTAACGTACATAACCCGCATGCGGTGGTCATCCCAAGAATATATGTTTTGAAAACTTCCCTGATGCGCCGCCCGAATTCCTTCCATCGCCAATGTAGAACTGACCAACTGCGCTCTTTGGGCTGTTCTTTGCTGGAAGATATCTTTTGCTTTTTCTATGACATCCTCCGGAGCGTCGAAGCGCGAAATCTTCGCAGTCCCTACAATTCTTTTAAACTGCTCTAATTTTTCCGAGCAGTTCGGGCACTTTTTCAAATGCTCCAATGCCTCGGGATGCTCTTCTCCGATTGCAATCCCCACCAATTCCTCGCTGAACCGAGAACAACCTGTTTTCTCCGCCATACCTTTTATGAGCCTCCCCCCGTTGCCTGTGATACAACTTCCTGCTCGAAAAACCCCTCTTTTTGGAGAATTTTTCGTAATTGTTCTAAGCAGCGGGCTCGAGTCGGTCCGATAGCGCCAACAGGCATCCCCGTCATTCGTGAGATTTCTTCGTAAGAAAGATTTTCACGCGAAAAAAGAACCTCTAAAAGTCTTTTACAACGGTCTGGAAGCGATCGAACTGCTGCCCATATCTTATCGCTTTCGAGTGCTTCAATTGCCATTTCTTCGGCGGAGCGCTCTTCCAACACCAGTAAATCTTCGAGGGTAATTTCCTCAGGGACTTCTCCTTGATGCTTCGAACCCAATCGTCTCACTCGCAAGGCTTCACGGGATGCGGTCACGGCTAACCACCTCGATAAAGCCTTCGGTTCGTTGATGTTTTGCATGTTTTGATATAAAGCGACAAACGTCGTTTGGAAAACATCGTTGCAATCTTCCGTTTGCAACCCCATTCGGGCAGGGATGGAGTACACGAGATTCTGGAAATGTTCGACTAATTTGTTCCAAGCCTTGTTGTCTCCACGCTTGGCACGTTCTAAGAGAATCCCTACGTCGGAGAAGCGATCCTTCAATCTAAGGAAGATTCTACTCTTTTCGCGTTGTCCTTTACGATTTCAGCGATTCTTTCCGGGGTTAGCCCGAACTCTTTGTAAAGCCTTTCGTAAGGTGCGCTGGCTCCGAAACGGTCTAAACCTACGACGACTCCTTTATCTCCTACCCAGCGCTCCCAGCCTAATGTCGCTCCTGCCTCTACGCTCACGCGGTTTTTAATATGGGGGGGCAAGACGGTATCTCTGTATTCTTTTTCTTGTTTTGCGAATAAATCCCAACTGGGCATACTCACGACCCTCACAGGAAACCCCTGTTCCCGAAGGAGCGCCTCCGCTTTCAAACAAATCTCGACTTCAGAACCCGTGCCGATGAGAATGGCTTCGGGGGGGGATTCAGGTTCTTTTAGAATGTATGCACCGCGCATCGCGTCATCCGTATCCGGCGTGCATAACGAGACCTTTTGGCGGGTGAGAATAATCGCAGTCGGGGCGTCCAACGAGTTCAATGCAACTTTCCAGGCGCATTTCGTTTCGTTCGCATCCGCAGGTCGGAAAACCCTCATATTCGGTATCGCTCGCAAGGATGCGAGATGTTCGATAGGTTGATGAGTCGGTCCGTCTTCACCTAACCCTATCGAGTCATGTGTAAAAACGAAAATAGAACCTAATTTCATCAACGCAGCCAAACGAATCGTCGGACGCATATAGTCGCTAAAAATCAAAAACGTTCCTCCGAATGCGCGATATGCACCGTGGAGATTAATCCCGTTGATAATGCAACCCATCGCATGTTCTCTCACTCCGTAATGAATGTTGCGTCCTTCTCGTTTATCCACTTGAAAATCGGGATATTCCTGCAGAATCGTTTGGGTAGATTCCGATAAGTCCGCGCTCCCTCCGAGAAGTTCTGGCATTTTCGTGCAGATACTATTCAATATCTTCCCGCTCGCAGCGCGTGTCGCTAACGCAATTCCGCTATTCGGCTCTCCGAATATAGGCAGATCTTTTTCCCAACATTCCGGTAAACGACACTCGAGTCTCCTAATTAAATCAGGATATTTTTGTAATTTATTTTCCGATTCGATTCGTTCTTTTCGATGTTTTTTCCCGATTTCTCGCATGTGTGCGAGTACTTCTTCCGGCACGTAAAATGGTGGCTCTTGTGGAATACCGAGAATCTCTTTTGCTTTTTTCACTTCCTCCGCCCCTAAAGCCGCTCCATGCGTTCTCGCTGTCCCCGCGAAACTCGGGCTGCCGAAACCGATTGTCGTGTGACAAATAATCAAACTCGGTTTTTTTCTCTCCTCTTTCGCTTTCACCAAACAAGCGTCCACTTCGTTCACATCCATTCCGTTGCATGTTTGGACATGCCAACCATAGGCTTGAAAACGCGCTGCGACATTTTCTGTAAATGCCAAATCGGTGCTACCGTCAATACTCACCCGATTGGAATCGTATAACGCAATCAAGTGACCTAACGCGAGATGACCTGCAATAGATGCAGCCTCGTGGCTTACCCCCTCCATCATGTCTCCATCGCTGCAAAGAACATAGGTGCGATGATTTACGGTTCCGGGAAATTCGTTGCGAAGTTTTTCTTCCGCAATTGCCATCCCAACTGCCATTCCGAAGCCTTGACCTAATGGACCGGTTGTTGCCTCCACGCCGGGAGTCAAACCATGTTCAGGATGCCCGGGTGTTTTGCTTCCCCATTGCCGAAAGTTTTTAATATCTTCGAGAGATAAATCGTAGCCTGTTAGATATAAAAGGCTGTAAAGGAGCATTGACCCGTGCCCTGCGCTCAGAATGAAACGGTCTCTATCGAACCAATGTGGCGCTTCGGGATCGTAGCGTAAGTGTCGCGCAAACAAAACGTAGCCTATCGCTGCTGCACCCATTGGCATCCCTGGGTGTCCACACTTCGCCGCTTCCACAGCATCCATGCTGAGACCACGAATCGTGTTGATGGTGAGTTGCGCTATATCCGGGGAAGAAGATGTTCCCATGGAGGCTACTTATGCTACCTCCAATGAACCTTTCGCGGTATAACCGTGAGACACTCGAAGGAGGAAAACATGCGGAAAGTTACGATAAGTACTTGTTGCTTTCTTTTTGTAGTTTCGATTGCCACAGCACAAACCGAGACCGAAAAGATGATGGAGATGGGAAAGCCCGGGAAATACCATAAAATCCTCGACTCGTTGGCTGGTGATTGGGATGTAGTAGTCAAATACAAAATGGAAGGAAAAGAACAAGAAGGGAAAGCTACCCTTCAATCGAAATGGATTTTAGATGGCAGATTTCTTCAGCAAGAATACAAAAGCAATTTTATGGGCTCGCCTTTTACGGTAATCCAAATTCTTGGGTACGACAACCAAAATAACGAGCCTTTCGTGTTCCATATCAATAGCATGGAAACTGGCGCGCTTCATACCAAAGGAAAGATTTCAGAGGATGGCAAGGTGATTACCACTTCCGGTGAATTCATCGATTCGACTGGCAAAAAGTCGAAACTGAAAATGGTTTTCACGATAAAAAGCAAGGATAAATTCACATTGGAATGGTTTCAGATGCAAGAGGGAAAGCCAGAAGAACGTATAGTAATTTTGGAGCACACGAAAAAAGCCTCACCTTGATGAGGTGGAGATAGTAGATAACAGTTTGTTATCTCTAAATTCGACAGTAGCCTCAAAAGCATGAGAGCAATGGTTTTGCCTCGTTTCGGCGGTTCGGAGCTTTTCGAACTCCGTGAGGTCGAAAAGCCCAAACCGAGTTATGGCGAAGTGCTCGTAAAGGTGATTGCATCGGCGGTCAACCCCGTGGATGCGAAAATACGAGCGGGAGGTACTTGGGCAAAAATCGAACCTCCCGCCATCCTCGGATACGATGCCGCGGGAATTGTCGAAGAAGTCGGACCAGGAGTAAAAGATTTTCAGGCAGGTGACGAGGTGTATTACACTCCCGAAATCTTCGGGAACCCTCATGGCACGTATGCAGAGTTCAATGTAGTTCCTGTTGCAATCGTCGCGAAAAAACCCAAAAATCTATCTTTCGAAGAAGCCTCAGCAATTCCCTTGGCGGGAGGCTCTGCGTGGGAAGCGATCGTGAGGCGCTTGCAAGTGCGCATCGGTGAAACGGTTCTTATCCACGGGGGGGCTGGAGGCGTAGGCTCCTTCGCAGTTCAGTTCGCGAAAGTTGCAGGCGCACGTGTACTCGCTACGGCGAGCGCTCACAACTTGACGTTTTTAAAGGAATTAGGAGCAGACGTCGCAATAGATTACAACTCCGAAGACGTGACCGAAATCGCTCTCAAAGAAACGGATGGCGTTGGTGTTGACGCTGCTTTCGATATAGAAGGTCCGGATTTAGTTTCTCGTTGTTTGAGGGCTGTGCGCCCCTTCGGACGAATCGCAGCCATCCTCCCGCCACAGGGAGACTTAACGAGACTTTACATGAAAAACATTACACTTTATGGAGTTTTTCTAACGCGCGAACGAAAACGCCTCGACGAAATGCGTCCGCTTTTCGAACGTAAGCTCGTTCGACCCATTATAGATGTAGTTCTCCCCTTGGAAGAAGTAAAGAAAGCGCACGATAGAATGGACACTCGCCACGGTCGTGGAAAAATCGTTCTCAAGATTGCGCAATGAATTCACATCTTTCTGCCCAAATTAATCCAAGGAAATAAAAATCCCTAAAGAATCAAGCAAATAAAAATCTCTAAAGTAATCCGCTTCCCCTTCGAGCGAAGCGAAAAGGGGAACCTATGAGGAGGGGGTGAAATTCTTTTTCTTACCAATGATTTAGAAAATAATTTGAAAATCTATCTCTTCCTCTTGCTTACGCATGGGAAGCACGTTTATTTTTGAATATCACTCGAAATCGCGAATGAAATTCTTTGTTTTCTACATTTCACTCATGCTCCTCGTAGCAAGTGTTCTGGTAGAATTTCATCAGTCGTAGGAGAATTTTATGAAGTCAACCGTAATTCTTTCCGGCGCACGAACCCCGATAGGCTCTTTCATGGGCTCTCTCTCCTCTTTATCCGCCCCGAAGTTAGGTGCGATAGCAATCAAAGGCGCCCTCGAGCGTGCGAAAGTACGACCCGAACAAGTGGACGAAGTCCTTATGGGCTGTGTTCTGCAGGGCGGTATCGGTCAAGCCCCCGCACGGCAAGCAGCAATCTTCGCTGGCATCCCTGAAAGTGTTCCCTGCACTACGGTCAACAAAGTTTGCGGCAGTGGGATGAAAACCGTGATGATGGCAGCACAGGCTATCGCTTATGGAGATGCAGAGATCATCGTTGCAGGAGGAATGGAGAGTATGAGTCAGACACCCTATGCTCTTCATAAAGCGAGAACCGGATATCGCATGGGTCATGGCGAATTGACCGACTTGATGATTTACGACGGTCTTTGGGATCCTTATAAGGACATTCACATGGGAAACGCAGGTGAGTTGTGTGCACGAGAATGCGGGATTCCAAGATCACGACAAGACGAATATGCCGCAGAAAGTTATCGTCGTGCGCTCGCTGCACAAGCGGAATGCAGATTACAAGAAGAAATCGTTCCCGTGCAAGTTCCTCAGCGTAAAGGAGACCCGATTATCGTAGATACCGATGAGGAACCGGGACGAGGAAACATCGAAAAACTCCCCACATTACCTGCCGCATTCGAAAAAGAAGGCACGGTTACTGCTGGCAACGCGAGTAGCATCAACGATGCCGCTGCTGCATTGGTTGTCTGCTCAGAAGAAAAGGCTAATGAATTGGGCTTGAAACCAATGGCGCGCTACATCGCACATGCTCAGCATGCGCAAGCCCCTGAATGGTTCACTACTGCACCGGCTTTCGCAATACAAAAACTTTTAGAAAAAACAGGCAAAAAGATTTCTGATATAGATTTATTCGAGGTAAACGAGGCATTCAGTGTCGTAGCGTTGGCAGTCGCCGATAAGGTCGGAATTCCTCACGATAAAATGAACGTGAACGGAGGAGCCGTCGCATTAGGACATCCGATTGGAATGACAGGCACTCGCCTGATTTTGACACTCATGTACGAATTGAAACGACGCGGAGGCGGCATCGGCATCGCAACACCTTGCATCGGTGGTGGCGAGGCAACCGCTGTAATGATCGAAGTCCAAAAATCATAGACGAACTTTAGCGACTCATTCGCGCCTTAGCGCGCTTCTACTGTTGTTGACAAAATCACCCACCGACTTTAGCTTTGTTTGTAAAACAAAAATACAAACCGAAAAAAGTAACGCATAATGTAAAAAGTCAAGTGCCAAATTTGGAGGTAACTATGCTCTCCAATCGATACTTCGTCCTATTACCTCTTGCTGCCCTCGTAATCCTCGTCGGATGCCAGCAGCAGCCTAAAACCGAAGAAACAACGTCTACCGCCCCAACAGCAGGCAAAGAAGCAGAAATAGACCTGAAAAAGCTCGTCGCAGAAAGAAAAAAACAGGCTATAAATGAAGGCAAATACGAATGCTGTCTGAAACACCCATGCGACCAGTGTCTCATCAACATGGAAATGTGCCCTTGCGAAGAAAACGTGAAGGCAGGGAAAGAAGTCTGCCACGAGTGTAAAGGTGGCTGGATGGCTGGGGATGGTCACATGGAAGGCATCAAGCCGGAAGACGTTAAGGTAATGCCGCGAACGGGTCCCGAGATGGAACACGATATGGAACATTAGTCAAAAAAATTTGGGTATAGTGATTGTTCTCGAGGAAAAACTAACTTGGGAACCGCATTTTTGAACTCGTGAAACCGCTCCGAGCAAATTCCCTCTCGGAACCCTTTTTCACGTTTCTCAGCTCTATAAATCAATCGGATTCGGTTGCCTTGGTGTTTAGCCGTACACCCGATAATTCAAAACCATGAAAGTTCCATACGAACAAACACGTCTCTACGCTCTTCGCCATAGCGCGGCGCACCTCTTGGCTCAATCTGTGCTGCAACTCTATCCGAACGCTAAACTCGCTATCGGTCCTCCCATCGAGAATGGTTTTTATTACGACTTCGATTTCGGTGACGAAAAAATCAGCGAAGAGGACCTTCCGAAGATAGAAGCAAAAATGCGCGATAACGCGAAGCGCAATTTCCCTATCGTGCGCGAAGAGATGTCACGGGAAGAGGCAAAAAAACGCATCCTCGAATTACACCAAGACCCTTACAAACTCGAACTTCTCGAAGATATCCCCCCCAATGAGCCGATTACTTTTTACACGCAAGACGGCTTTACGGATTTATGTCGCGGTCCTCATGTGAAGTCCACGGGGGAAATCGAACATTTCAAACTTTTGAGCATCGCCGGTGCGTATTGGCGCGGAGATTCTAAAAACAAAATGCTCACGCGCATTTACGGAACGGCATTCGAAACGAAAGAGGAATTAGAACAATTCCTTCATAACTTGGAAGAGGCAAAAAAGCGCGACCACCGCGTTTTGGGTCGCGAACTCGGTTTGTTTTTGTTTTCTCAAGAAATAGGCTCCGGTCTTCCTCTATGGCTTCCTAAAGGGGCGATTATCTGCGAGCAAATGACGAAATTCCTCAAAGAAGAGCAACGAAAAAGAGGATATCTGCCCGTCGTAACTCCGCACATCGCTAAAAAAGAATTGTTCGAGAAGTCGGGTCACCTCGTAACATACAAAGACAAGATGTTTCCCTTTATGGAACATGAAGATGGCGAGGTGTTCATTCTCAAGCCGATGAATTGTCCTTTTCACATCGAAATCTATCGCTCCGAATTGCGCAGTTATCGCGATTTACCGTTGCGTTTTGCCGAATTCGGAACGGTGTATCGCTTCGAGCAAAGCGGTGAATTAGCAGGGATGTTGCGCGTTAGAGGTTTCACACAAGACGATGCGCATCTTTTCGTGCGCACCGACCAACTTCTCGAAGAGTTCAAAGGCGTCGTAGAACTCACGATGACGGTTCTCCGAAAATTGGGTTTGCACGATTTTTCTGTGCGAATAGGAACTCGAGACCCGAAAAGCAATAAATACATCGGTACGGACGAAAACTGGAAAGAGGCGGAAAGCGCAATCCTTCGCGCCTGCGATGAAATGAACCTCGATTACGATGTAATGGAAGGCGAAGCCGCATTTTACGGTCCTAAATTGGATTTGATGATCAAGGATGCTTTGGGTCGTACCTGGCAGATGGGAACGGTGCAAGTGGATTACAACTTGCCGGAACGCTTCGAATTGGAATACATCGGCGAAGACGGTAAACCTCATCGTCCCGTATTGATTCACCGAGCGCCATTCGGTTCTTTGGAGCGAATGGTGGGGCTACTCACGGAGCATTATGCTGGAGCATTTCCTTTCTGGCTTGCGCCTGTGCAGATTGCAATTTTGCCGATTACGGAGCGAAACGTCAGGTATGCAAACGAGGTTCGCGACAAACTTCATTCTACGCACCCGGACTGGCGAATAGAAGTAGACGATTCGAACGAACGCTTAGGCAAAAAGATTGCCGTACATCAAGCGCAGAAAGTTCCCTACATGTTGATTGTGGGAGACAAAGACGAGCAAAACCGAACGGTCAGCCCACGTTCTCGTGAGAAAGGGGATTTAGGAGCGAAAAGTTTAGAGGAATTCGAAGAACTCGTAGAATGTTGATTGCTGCTTAATCTCATTGGGGATATTTCCCCGAAATTCTAATCGACTATTTCAAGATAAATTTAAGATACAACACTCTTTTCTGCCATCGCAATCAAATCTCGGGGGGGGATGAAGGTAACGTTTTCATGAACTGTCGTCAACACCTCGACTGTCGCATCTTCGTTAGACTCCAAAAACACACCGAT
This sequence comes from Fimbriimonadales bacterium, assembly GCA_035559795.1. Classification (NCBI taxonomy): domain Bacteria; kingdom Bacillati; phylum Armatimonadota; class Fimbriimonadia; order Fimbriimonadales; species Fimbriimonadales bacterium. The sequence goes on from DATMAR010000002.1 coordinate 34,932, forward strand.
AATCTTTTCCACTAATTCTTCCGGAGTCGAAGCGCCCGAAGTGATGCCAATCACCGGATAATCCTTCTTCCACTCCTCCAAAATCTCTTCGGGCTCTATCAATAAAAAGGCTGGAACGCCATAAGACTCCGCAACTTCTCTCAAACGATTCGAATTGCTGCTCGTTTTGCTCCCCACCACTAGCACCAAATCGCTCTTTTCCGCCAACAACTTCACCGCTTTTTGCCGATTCGTCGTTGCATAACAAATGTCTTCTTTATCAGGCGTTTCCAAATGCGGAAAACGTTTCTTCAAAACATTCATGATTCTTTCGACTTCGTCCACGCTTAATGTTGTCTGCGTCAAAACGGCTAACTTCCCGTTTTGCACTTCGACATTCTCTGCCTCTTCCACGCTGTCCACCAAAACGATTCGCTCGGGAGCCTCTCCCATAGTCCCTTCCGCTTCTACATGCCCACGATGACCGATGTAAAGCATTTGATAACCCAACCTCGCATAACGTTGCGCTTCTCGATGCACTTTCGTTACTAAAGGACACGTTGCATCGATTACTTTTAGATTTCTATCAGCCGCCTGTCTTCGTATTTCAGGGCTAACCCCGTGCGCGCTGAACACGACTGTAGAGCCTTCTGGTATTTCCTCGATATCCTCGACGAAAATCACTCCTCTTTTTTCGAAATTTCGAACCACGTGCTCGTTGTGGACTATTGCATGACGAACGTACAAAGGCGAACCATAAACCTGTAAGGAAAGGTCTACGACTTCGATAGCATAAGCAACCCCAGCACAAAATCCACGGGGTGAGGCAAGAAGAATTTTTTGCACGCGTTTTATATGATAACCGTATTCATAAGACTATAACAAAGAATCGACAAAAAAAATGCCTCACCGTTTCAATAGGTGAGGCATCAAGATAAGAAACCTTACCCGCCAGCCATCTGGCGTGCTTTTTCCATTTCGGCGACAATCACATTCACGGGTGCCGCGCCGACCATTCTATGAACTTCCTTCCCATCCTTAGTCAAAAAGACCATGGTGGGATAGGCAGTGACATTGAATTGGTCTACGAGGCTGCGATTTGCGTCACCGTCTATGTGGCAGAAAACGTAGTATTTCGCCATGGCTCGGAACTCTGCAGTTGGGAAGACCTCACGGGCCAACCATTTGCAAGCCCCTCACCATTCGGTGCCGAAATCGAGGAACACCATCCTGTTCGATGCTTTCGCCGCCTTCAGAGCTTCATCGAGATTCGTGTACCACTTTTCGAGGTCATGTCTTGCATATTCGACTTTCTTTGCACCAGATGGAGCCTCGAAAGTGAATACCGAGTTATCGAGTTCTGTCTGACCGAGTTTGATTTCTTTTGCGAGAATGATGACCTCGCTGGAATCACCCGCTCGGGCTGCCTTGAACGTCGCACCTTGCGCAACCCCAGTCGCGGGGTCGATAAAGAACGTCGCCACCTTGCTCTTGTTTGCATCCACGGTGAAACTGACAGGGATGACTTTCAAACCTTTCACGACGGTTTGCTTACCGATAGTGGCGTCCTTTACTGATTTAAATTGGTCTTTCAGGAAAAACGCAGCCCAAGGAGCGACGTCCTCTTGCATAAAATGCTCCATGATTTCTTTCAGTCCGCCGGGATATTCCACATATTCGTTACTGTCTTTGTAATATTCCCAGACAGTTTTGCCATCCGTTAGAATGAAACCCTTCGGCGTGACAATTTTCGCCATCCCTGGGCGACTGAAATCTATACGATATTCCTGAGGTGCTGATGGGATTGCCTGTACGGTGAAAACCACCGATAAGGATTTGGCGTCTTGCAAAGCGGAAACATGTTTAGTCAGTAGGTCCGTCCCGCTCCTTTGGGGAGTGATGAGCGATAGACCCAAGCCGACCATAATTAGAGCATTCATATTCCTTTCCTCCGTTCGGATTTAGCCATTATGGAGATTATATCTTATTCTCGCCGGACTTGTTCACCTTCCATCCTATCGAATGAAGGTATATCATGAACGTTCGAATGAGGCGAGAGGCTCCATCGAAATCGAAAATCCCCCTTCTACTCATCTTTGCTCTTTACATTGTGCTTGCGCTCGGATTCATTCAAGTTACTCCGTATAGAACAGCAGGATATTTGCCTTATCAAGGTTATCAGAAAGACATAGGGGCACCGGATGAGCGCCAACATGTGAATTACATCCGAACCCTCGCTCATGTAAGAAGATTTCCAGTTTTTGGTGAAGGGGAAGGTTACGAGACCTATGAGTCGCATCAACCCCCGCTTTATTACTTGCTTTGTGCTCCATTGAGTGCAATCGTCGGCACGGAAAATTTAGCACTCGAAATGTGGACTCTGCGCTCCGTGAATGTCGTTTTGGGCTTGTTTGTCGTTGCGCTTATGTTCAAAGTCGTGAAGGGATTTACGAATGACGAGGGAGTCGCATTATTCTGTGCCGGCTTTGTTGCTTTATTACCGATGTTTCTTGCGCTATCAGCGGCAGTCAATAATGACATCCTGCTTTATTTGATCGGACTGTGGAGTTTCGCCATCATTGTAGAAGCATGGAATAAGGGTTGGAACACAAAACGTGCATCTTGGTTGGGACTTAGTCTTGGATTAGGGTTGCTCACAAAAACCAGCGCACTCGTTTACTGGATTCCTGTGCTTGCGAGCATGATTCTTTGGAAATCGTATAGAGCGCAATTGCGATATATTATTTTAACTTTTGCTCTCGCTTTACTCATCGCATCGCCGTGGCTTATACGAAATTATCTTCTTTATGGTGACCCGCTCGCAATTCGAATATTTCAAGAGGCATTTCACACTTATCCAGCTTCGAAGGCAATTGCCGATTCGGGCTTTTGGGGATATTGGCTCGAATGGGTTGCGCTTCGTGCGCTTTGGAGTTTTTGGGGCGTCTTCAGTTACTTCGAAATTAATATGGAAATGTGGGTGTATTGGTTATTATCCATCCCTGCAGCATTGGGAATATTAGGGTTTTTAGTGCGTATTTTCACGAAAAATTCTGTCTTTACAAAAAACCCTATGGAGCGCTCTTTCCATTGTCTAAATTTTATTTTGTTCGTTATCGTTCTTTACACTTTTATACAATTCAACACGGTCTATTATCAGGCGCAAGCAAGATATCTATTCCCTGCTCTAATCTTTTTCGTTTCCATCGTTGGTTTCGGATTTCGAACGATTTCGGATGGTCTATCTAAACTTATTTCGGAATCGAGGGTATGGTTTTCAGGGCTCGCAGGTGGCTTTCTTTTTTTATTGTTCGTGGCTGATATGTATTGCTTGCTCTGGCTTCTGCCTATAGGTTTTTACAGAATTACGCATCCGGAAGAGTTGCAGTCAATAAAGTATTCCACCGACACATAATATTCACCGACACCGATTGTAAGAGTACAATCGTCTTTAGAGATAAAGATGGGAGTTGAAATTTGGCTTGTTTTTGTAGCAATCCTCGTTGTCATTTTCGCCATCTGGGGATATAACTCTCTCGCCAGAATTCGCAACATCGTGCGAAATGCATGGGCGGATATAGACGTACAATTGAAACGACGCGCCGATTTAATTCCTGCATTGGTAGAAACCACGAAAGGATATTCGGGATACGAGCGCGAGGTCCTCGAGCGCGTAACGGAAATTCGCAGCAGAGCAGAACGTGGCGAATTAGGACCCTTAGAAAGAGCGAAACAAGAAGAAGAACTCGGACAGCGAGTTCATTCGTTGCTTGCGGTCGTGGAAAACTATCCGGAATTGAAAGCGAGCGCACAATATATGCGTTTGCAACAAGAACTCAGCTACACCGAGAACAAAATCGCGGATGCGCGGCGGTACTATAATGCCGCTGTTCGAGACCATAACATCATGCTTCAAAGTTTTCCTTTAGGATTACTCGCAAAGCTTTTCGGGTATAAGCCTCAAGAATATTTCGAAACCGAAAGCGACGAGCGAGAAGCCCCGATTGCCAAGACGACATGAAAATACTTCGCGTTTTCTATGTTTTCGTTTTTTCCGTTTTCTCCACTTGCATCTTCGCCCAAACATCTCCATATGTTATAGACGACTACTTCGTGGAGATGGAATGGCGAAAAGATTCCTCTCTGAATGTTCGAGAGACGATTACCGTTACCTTCCGCGAATCGCGTAGAGGAATCTTTCGCAAAATTCCTTTCGATTTGCCTGCGAAATCCGGTTTCACCCGAAGGATTATTATCGAAGGCATCGAGGTTACGGATGAAAATGGCAATCCTTACACCACATTGATAAGACGCGAAGGAAACTATATCAATATTCGCATCGGAGACGAGAATAAATGGCTCTCACCAGGCACGCAAAAGAAATATGTCATCTCTTACAAGGTTTGGAACGCGACGAACTGGTTTTCAGAAGCGACGGAATGGGAGCCTTACGCGGAATTGTATTGGAACGTCATCGGAACGGAATGGGACACGGAAATCACAAACAGTGGTTTTCGCTTGCGTTTTCCTAAAGTAGAGAAAGGGCATCGCGTACGCGCTCGTCTTTATGCCGGTTCTTACGGCTCAGTAGAGTATAAGGAAGTTATAGCCGTCGGAGAGAAGAGTTATGACGAAAAATATGCAACAACCTTCGAACTACATGACAACGAAGTCATCTGCAGAAGAGAAACATCGCTCTATACGGGGGAGGGATTGACCGTCGTCCTCGATCTTCCGTTCGAGTATATTCAAAAGCCCCCCCCTCTCAAAACGATAGAGTTCTTCCTGCTCCCCAATATCGGATTGGCAATTCCTCTTTTCATGCTCGTGATCATGTGGGCGCTTTGGTCGCGATTCGGAAAAGACCCTTATGGAGGACCGGTCGTCGTCCAATACGACCCCCCCGAAAACCTATCCGGTCCGGAAGCGGGAGCGATGATCGACGAGCGCGTAGATCGCAGAGATTTGGCGGCAGGAATCATCAGTTTGGCTGTCAAAGGCTATTTGGATATCGAACCAGAAGAAAGCGGCTTACTTTTCAAAAAACGAACCGCAACTCTCATTTTGAAAAAAGACGAACCTGGTGAAGATTTAACGCCTTTCGAAAAAGAACTATTTACGCTTTTGCATAGGATCGGAAAAACCATTACAGAGAGTGATTTACGAAAAGAAATTGCACCCAAGACGTATTCCCTTTCCTCTTCGCTCTATCGAACACTCGTAGAAAAAAACTACTATTTGAAATCGCCAGAAAAGGTTCGAATTGCTTGGTTGATAGGAGGAATTATCGTCGTCGTATTGTTGGCGTATGCGAGTTTTGTGCTTTCACCACTTCCGAGTGCGATTCCTCCAATCATCGGGGGGGTTCTCGGTGCGATCATCATTTGGTTTTTTGCTCGAGAGATGCCGCAAAGGACACGCAAGGGTGCACAGGTTCGGCAATACGTTTTAGGATTCGAAGAATTTATCCGACGTGCGCGTGGAGCGGAATTCGACTGGATGTCCAAAAAGCATCCCGATTTATCTCTTTTCGAAACCTATCTTCCCCATGCAATCGCTTTCGGACTCGCTAAAGAATGGGCAGAGGCTTTCCGCGACGTGCTGACCGAACCTCCGAATTGGTATCGAGTTCCGAGTGGAACGACGTACAATTGGGCTTATCTAAGTACTGACTTGGATAACGTCTCGAGTCAGTTGGCGACTGCAATGACGACACCGCCGAGGTCTTCTGGAGCAAGCGGTGGCTCATCCGGATTCGGAGGAGGTGGATTTTCGGGTGGCGGCTTCGGAGGAGGTGGAGGAGGAAGTTGGTAGAATAAAATCAATCCAAGGAGACGAAAATGGCGGCAACCCAAGGACTCACCACGACAAAAGCCCCTTTCATCGAAGAGGCAAAAAGCCGAAACGAAATGTTTATTCGGCAGCCATATGAACTTTACAGCGAAGAAAACCAAGAGGCTTGGCGCAGGCTCTATGCGCGCATCAAACCCAAATGGGAAAAATACTCGACCCCTAAATTTTTAGAGGGAGTAAACAAGTTAGCCTTACCTCCAGACAGAATCCCACGCTTAGAAGAAATCAACCAATTTCTCGCTCCCTTGACCGGTTTTAAAGCGAAAGCAGTGAGCGGCTATATCCCTGCATATTTGTTTTTCGATTGTTTAAGGAGGCGTGAATTCCCGACAACGATAACGATACGAGACCTCGCGTCCCTCGATTATCTGCCGGAGCCCGATATCTTTCATGATGTCGCGGGACATGTGCCTATGCACACGGATCCTCGTTTCGCCGACGTTCTCGTTCGCTTCGGAGAGGCGGCGCTCAACGCGGCTTTCATGGTCAGTGAAATCAAAGATGAAAAAGAGCGTGTGCATGTTTTGGAAAGCATAATCAAGGCTTTAGCGCGCTTCTTCTGGTTTACGATCGAATTCGGACTCATGCGCTCGAACGGGGAACTTAAGGTTTACGGTTCTGGTTTGTTGAGTTCGTACGGTGAATTGAGTCATTCGGTGGAGTCTCCGAATGTACAGAGGTATCCGTTCCAATTAGAGTGGGTGATTAATCAATATTTCGAAATCCACCATTATCAACCATTGTTATTTATCGTAGATTCCTTCGACCATCTCTTTGACGAAGTGGATAGGCTCATCGAGTGGATGAAGGAGGGAAAATTGAACAACGTCTCTCCTGGCGAACCGCACGCGAGCGAAGAGGACCTGAAATCGTTTTTAGAGGCGGAACTCACAGAGACAGTAACGAAGTAGATAAGGTATTCTTTAACTATATGAATGGGTCATGAAAGTGGCTGGACGAAATGCAAGCGACTACAGAATGACCGAACATCGAACCCAAGGAGCCATCGAACAATGAAAAAAGCCTACTCTATCGCAATTTTCTTTATCATCGGGGTTGGAATTCTTTTTGCGAATCAATCCGGACATTTGCTTCGCGTAAACCTCAAAAAGGGACAAGTTATACGTCATGAGGCGGTAGTCAAATACGATGCCGGGGGGCAAGGTATGGATGTGAACATGAAAATGCGCGTCACCCAACAATGCACAGCCGCATCGAATGGCGTTTATACAGTAAATGCAAAAGTAGATTCGGTAAATCTCAACTCTCCCTCTCTCAAAGACCCTAAGATGGTAAAGCAACTCGAAGATAGCATCAAGAAAAATGGAAATGCTACCTACAAAATTGACAGCTTAGGCAGAATAATAAGTGGCACTAATACTTTAAACTCTTCGGGAATCGAGAGAATCACCTATCCTAAGAACCCTATAAAAATCGGCCAAACGTGGACATCTACTGCAAAGGTTAATTCGATGTCTGGAACGACAGACGTAAAAGCGACTTTAAAACTTTTGGGAATAGAAAGAGTCGGCGGAGTGGAATGCTACAAGACTTCTGTTAGCACATCTACAACCGTCGAGAACATGAAAATATCAGGTAACGGATTTTTGTGGATTCGGCGTTCGGATGGTCTCGAAGAAAAAATGAACATGAGTTTAACCATGAAGCCAATGAGCAAGAATGCGAATACTCAAGGAATTCCGTCGAACGTCAAAATGACGATGACGATGCGTCGTTTATAATTCTTCTCACTTCGCAAAACCCAAACTAAGGTTTCGATAAAACTCTATTTCTTAGAATAGGGAAACATTTTCCCGAGATTTCGTTTCTCCGGTTCTGCGCGTGGGTCATCGAATAGAGCACCGGATTCCCATTTCATTCCAATCAAAGGTGCAACTTCCGAAAACGGAAGCTTTCCTGGTTTTAAAACCGCCCTATCATAGAGCGATTCCATTTCTTTTCCTCCGAACATTACGCACAATTCTTTTATTCGATTCTCCTCGAATCCCGGCTTTCCGTTTTTCGTTTCCTTATAAAGAGCGAGAAGAACATCGTCTAAACTGCGCTCTCCTTTCGTATAACCGCGAATGGAGATATCGAACAGCAACCCGATAGCCTTACCCTTTAGATAATAATCCAGTCCATAACCGGAACTATTATTCGCTTCCCAGACTCTTCTGCTGCTTTCGTCTGCGGAGACGCGCATGCTAGCAGGCGTCGATTCTAATGCCTGAATAGTGTAGGACATATCCTCCAAAAAATCTTTCCGCGTTTGCAATCCTGCGCGAGTGATGAGCACTTCTGCGTAATAATCCGTAACCCCTTCCATCCACCAAAGTGTGCCGGTTATAGCAGGTTTCGTGTAATCGAAAGGTCCCAAAACTTTCGGGCGAATGCGTTTTACATTGAATGCATGAAAGTATTCATGAGCGATAAAAGAAGCCACATGAATGGCTCTCGTTCCCGAAGGAATCGCCAAACGCGCGCAATTCGCATGTTCCAAGCCCCCACCGGAGCCTCCGAAATCGAACAAGAACAAATAACGCTTATAAGGCAACTCCCCGAACAAGTCATAGACCGCTTCCACGATTCTTTGCGACACCCTTGCATATTCCTCCAAATCCACTGATTGCGGATTATTGAAACCCACGATGCGATGCTCCTTCCCTGCCACCATAAAGGTTTTCACTCGAATTTTCGTGCCCATCACGATAGGTGAATCCACCAGCGTCTCATAATTCGGCGCACTGAACCCCCCCCAACCTTCTGAATCCGAATCCATCTTTTCCAAAGCGGTTTCAATCGAAGCATTCACAGAAAGAAGGCGAACTTTTAATGTCTGCCTTTCTTCCTGATGACCTTGAAAATAGCCAAAAACTGCAGGACCCTCGATGTACATCTCTTGACTATTTACACGGATGTCTTCCGTAAAGAGGCTCGGACCTGTGCTCGGAACGAAATAAGAGACCTTATCTGCGCCATTCGGGAGTTTCCATAAGTTCGGGTCGTCGCTCCTCTCATAAGAAACCGATCCCCCATCGAGAGTGAATGAGACATTGCGAAGCCGCTTCCCGAAATTTACAATCCGGTAATCGCCGGGTGCCCAAGCAGGCATTCGGAATTCCTTAGAAGGCTTTTCGATATGAACCTCGATATAAACCCCTCCTTCGCTCGGTTTGGGTACGAGCACATACGATGCAGGGAAAACAGCCTGCGCTAACGAAAGAAGTAACCCGACCGTGCTAAGGAGTCGGGAGTTACGTTTTCTACTTAAAACCGTCCATAATAAGGCTATGTTGAAGGGACTCACACTTTTGCTTACTTTAGGAACGTTTTCACCCCCCACTTTAGACGACATCGTCTGCTCTAAACTCGAAGATTTATCTTTTACTGCAAACATAGAAACCGCCATACGAAAAGAATTGAAAAAGATCAATAAGGATTTTGCCTTCTCTTACGAAGCGGAAGGAATACGCGTGCTCTATAAAGAACCTCTCAAACTCAAAGTTTCCACCATATATAACGGGCAAGAGGCAGTATACGTTATCAAAGGAGATACCAAATATTATCACGTGCCTCGATTAAAACTCAAGCGTAAAGACAACATAGCAGAAGAACCGGGCAAACGCCAAACCCTCCTCGATTTCGGCTTAATTACGAAAAGTATGAAAGAGTCGTTTCTCACCGGAAATTATGTACGCACGGATAGTGAGGGATATTATGTCTTCGACCTGCGCTATCAATATAAGAAGGATTACACTCGATTTCGTGTTTGGGTAGACCCGCAAAAAAAATACACCGTGAAAAGAATGTGGTACAACCAACACGGCGAACTCATGGCGACTTTCGAATATTCCGAGCCGGTTCATGTCAATTCCGTTTGGTTCCCAACGAAAATCGTAGTGAAAAACGCAGAAGGAAAATTGGCAGGGATTTCTCGAATCAGCAACGTGAAAGTGAATACGGGAATCCCTGATTCGGAATTTTCGTTGTAAAAAACTCCTTTAAGTCGTATCGCGCCTTACGGCGCTCCACAATTGATTTTTTGGCGGTCGCCTCTGATGACCTTCCTTGTAGGCAATAGTTTCCTTACAATTTTCTGAGCATCGCGCGTTACGGCGCTCCTACAATTGGTTTGATGGCGGTCGCCTCTGATGACCTTCCTTGTAGGCAATAGTTTCTTTGCAATTTTCTAAGTGCATCGCGCCTTACGGCGCTCCTACAGGTATCTACAGGAGTTTGCTAATTGCACTGCTTAATGCTTTCGCGGCTTCTCGAACGAGTGCAATCGTAGAATCATAATCCATCCTCGTAGGACCGATTACCGCAATCGTCCCCGCTTCTTGCTCTTCTAAATAAAACTTGCTCGTGATTACCGCCAAATCTTTCAAAGCATCGAGCTCGTTTTCTTCTCCGATCTTTACTGTTACCGAATCTTCCGTTGGCTCGTCGATCGCTTCTTTCAACATCTGCTCGTTCTCTAAAATCGCGATGACCTTTTGAAAAGCATCGTAATCCCGGCGAAATTCCGGCTGAGAAACGAGAAACGTAGCTCCTTCACTAATGATTTTTCCAGAAACCAACTGACTGCACAAGGTGCGGATGGATTTCCATGCACGTAATAGGAGTTGCTGAGCAGCAGGCTTAAGATAATTCTCTTGAGGTGCAGACATCCTCGAAATCGCTCGGATCGTGCGATTTACTAAAAGGGTTTCGAGAACTTTCGAGACGTAATGGATATCTTGCAATGTCGTGTCGGGTGTCGCATCAATAATTCTGTTCTCTACGATTCCCGCTCCGTAAACGACAGTAATGAGAACTTTTTGTGAGGAAATACCGGAAAGAAAAACGTGCCGAATCGTGGTTGCTTGCTCGCGTAATGCAAAAGCGGCCGCGACATAATGAGTCAAGCGCGAGAGTAACCGGCACGTTTCTACGAGCAGTTCGTTGACACCCTTTTCTCCTCGTAAAACCTCCCTCACCCGCCGCTGAGCTTCGGGAGGAATTACCGGTTCGACGAGCCGGTTCACGTAATAACGGTAGCCTGTATCCGAGGGAATTCTCCCAGCAGAGGTGTACGGCTGTTCGAGATACCCTCTTTCGGACATGTCTGCCAGTTCGTGCCGAATCATTGCCGGTCCGATACCTATGGGATACTTCTCGGCAATTGCCTTACTGCCTACTGGCTCGGCAGTCCTAACGTGTTCGACGACTACTGCCTTAAGAATCGCCTCTTTACGTTGCGACAGTTCTTCCATAAGTGCTTTTAAAAAAATCCTACCGCATCTGTGCTTACTTTGCATAGATTTAGCCGTTATACTCATTGACGATGAAACGCCTGCTTTTAGCGCTTCATGCGCTTCTTATCGTAAGCCTTCTCTCCGGTTTTCAAAACACGAACCAGAATGAATACGAGGCATTTTTCGATAAAGTCTTTCTCGCCGCTCGAACTGGCAATTTCGAAAACCTAAAACCTCTATTTGTAGACCCGAATTATATGCGCCCTCTGGAACAAATGACTTCGAGGAGCGCTGAACTTCGCAAAATCGGCTGCTCTTTTGTTCCCGCCCCACCCGGTTTCGAAAACTACGGAAAAAATTGGATAGTATTTTATAAATACCAGCGCGCCGAAGACACACACGATGTCGTTTATCCCATCGTCGTAACAGGCTTGGGTCTTCGTTTAGGTGCTGAAATCCCCGTAGATGTAGAAGTTCCCTATTCCATAGAGCATTACGATTTCGATGTCTACTTGAACGAACGAGAAAAACGGGCAGACTTCACTACGACGATGAAAATCAAACGTACTGGAAAACCTTCTTCTATTCTCATGCGAATCAATTATAAATACGTTGTGCAAAATGCGAGTTTGAATGGAAAAGAGTTACCTTTACATATTAACCAAAAGCCAGGTAGTTATACACTATCTTCGGAGCGTTCCGAATTGGTGCAATCCGGAAGCATCGTTTACGTTTCGAATGCTGGCGATGGTGGCACGCTCGAATTGAAATATTCCGCACAGGTCGACGAACCCGGTTGCGACGAAATCGTAGAAAATCATGCTTTGTTTACTTCGTATTGGTGGCCATTCATCGGATTGCAACCCGCTCCTTCACATACGAAGATCAACGTACCTTCGAATTGGTACGCCTGGGGAGTCGGCAATAAAATTAAAGAAAGCGTTAGCAACAATCGCAAAATCGTCGAGTTCGAAAACCAAGTACCGATATGTTTCCATCACATCGTTGCAGGTCCTTATCTTCTGGCATATGAAGTAAAAGACCAGGGAAGAACTTTTCGCGCGTGGCATTGGGGAAGCATAGACGAAAAGCGGGGAAAACACGACGCAGAAATGGCAAAAGTCGCTGTCGCTTTCTTCGAACGTCGTTTCGGAAAATTTCCTTATCAAGGTTACGATATCATCGATACTCCGGAATTTTATGGATTGGAAGCATACAGTTTCACCATTCTTTCACCTCGCATAACGGAATGGGCTACGTCTCATGAAATCGGGCATACCTATTTCGGCGGCCTCGTTCCGAATACCTATTTGCACAGTATATGGAACGAAACTCTCACGCAATATATAGACAGCATACAATTCAAAAACAACAGCGACCGTTCTTTGGAATCGGGATATGCACTGCGAAAAACTCCTGTCGCTCTCGATTCTCCATTTACTCCTCATGGTCCTTTCGGCTTGGTCGGATATATGCGAGGAGCCTACACGATGAAAATGCTCGAAAACGAACTCGGGCTCGAGACGATGAACGCATGTTTGCGCGCATTAGTCGAAAAGCGTTTCGGAAAAGCCACAGAATGGAGCGACATCGAAAAAATCTTTAACGAAACAGCAGGTCGTTCTCTCTCATGGTTCTTCGAGCAATGGATACGTGGTTCGAACTTTCCCACGATTACAGTAGAAAGACTTTATGTAGAACCTGGTCCTGAGGGGGGGTTCAATACGAGTGTAAGGTTTCAACAAACAGGAACTGCTAAACCTTTTCGTTTGCGCTTTGTCGTCGTTCTTTCGGCAGGTATCGAACAGAAGAGATTCCCTATAGTGATGACACAATCGGCTCAGCAATACAACCTCGAAACCCCATGGCGTCCAGAAAAAATGACCGTCGACCCGATGGGTTGGACCCTCGCAGATGTGCCTGAACCGGTGGTTATCGAAACAAACAAAGCATGGCAAAAATCTGGCGCGACGAAGAACTGAGTCTCTCTCCGTTGCGAGACAAAACCATCGCGGTTTTGGGTTTCGGTTCGCAAGGTCGCGCGCAGTCTCTCAATCTTCGCGATAGCGGACTCTCCGTCGTCGTCGGATTACGCGAAGGAAGCGAAAGTTTTAATCAAGCGAAGGAATGCGGATTAGAAACTGCTGAAATTGGCGAAGCATGCGCAATGTCCGATGTATTAGCGGTTTTAATTCCGGAGCGAGCGCAAAAAGAGGTATTCGAAAAATACCTTAATCCTAATGCGAAACAAAACGCGCATGTCATTTTCGCTCATGGCTACAACATCGTTTATGAAATCGTCACACCGAGAGAAGACCTGAAAATATCTTTAGTCGCTCCGAAAGGTATAGGACCTCGATTACGTAGTTTCTTTGAGCAAGGGAGTGGAGTTCCTGCGCTCATTGCTTCGCGAAACGATGATTTAGAAATAGCGAAGGCTTACGCAAAAGCCCTGGGCTGCGGTCGAGTCGCCGTTATCGAATCGAGTTTTCGAGAAGAAACAGAAACGGACTTATTCGGAGAGCAAGTGGTGCTCTGTGGGGGGCTCGTGGAACTCGCTCGCTCGGCGTTCATGACCTTAGTCGAAGCCGGCTATTCGCCTGAAGCGGCTTACTTCGAGTGCGTTTACGAAATTAAACTTATCGCAGACTTAATTTTCGAATATGGAATTGCTGGAATGATCGAAAAAATCAGCGACACCGCACAATTCGGAGCGATGACCCAAGGGAAAAGAATCATAGATGACCATGTAAAAGAAGAAATGAAGAGACTTTTAAAAAATATACGAAGCGGCGATTTCGCGCAAACTTTTACCAAAGAACAAGAGAATAACCTAAAGAATGTATTCGAATGGCGTGAATCATTAAAGAAAGAACTTCTCGAGGAAGTTCGACGCAAACTGAACTTATAACGATTTTCTTGTAATTCTTTACGAAGTTACAACACCGGCATATCTCCGCCTTCTGTCCCTTTCGCCTTTTGAGCCTCGGGAGGCAATTGCCCTTCGCCTGGCTCAGGCGAGCCCGAACATCCGGATAAGAAGAGTATCAAAAAGAAGATGGTAAAAAACAGGAACGACTTTTGCATGGTTTTGTTATTTTACAACATTCTTTTTAGTGTCTTAGCACACAAGCCGAGGTATGGAGTCGTAGGTATTCGCCCGTTTTTCAAAAGTAGCTATCTATTTGTACGAAGAAGCGGGTCTCCATGCGTAGCATGGGGAACCTGTATAAAAAAGGGCTTTTATCGCGCCTAACGGCGCTCCTACTCTGGTGAGTCTTTCGGAATGCATAACCCCCACCTCTGCTCGCTTCGCTCACAGAAGGGGGGGTTGAAGCGCAACGAATCAAAAGTGCAACAGGATCACGAAAGTGCAGCAAGCGCTTTGTCGTTGTCTTTCGTTTTAATCACGAACAAACTACGACCCTCGAGGGCAGTCGCGTTGCAGTACTCTACATCGACTCCTTCATCTGCTAACTTTTTCAAAATCTCGGCGCATGAACCAGGAGCATTTGGAACATCCACCAAAAGCACATCCGAACCTTGGCAAGAATAACCTGCATTCTGGATTGCCGAACACGCTTTATCGTAATCATCCGCTACGACGTGTATACAAGCCTCGTTCGGTCCCATCTCATATCCTACGATTCCGTTCAGATTTACGCCTGCTTTTGCGACCGTTTCCAGCAATTTAGCTCCAGCGCCTCTTTCGTTCGGCAACGTGATGATGCACTCTTTACCTTTTCTTACGTTTGCCATGATTTGCCTCCTCAGTTTTTCATTTGCGGCTTCGAAAGCCTTTACTTTTGGAATGTTAATTATACACAAAATCCGAGAATTTCCTCCTAAGCCAAGAGCATTTTCCCAACCGAGGAGAGTGCCTTCGTTAGACGTTCGTAAATCACCTTATAGAAATGCAATCGTTTATATGCCTATTTCGATTCCTTTTTTCGTAATCTGAAAGGGAATCCAATCTATCGGGTGTGAAACACATTCCATCTTCTCGATTCGAAACTCGCGTTGCAAACGCATATTCACTTCCCGTATTCGAAAACGAATGATATTATTGGCAAGCATCAACGTGAAATCTATTAAACGGTTGACCAACGCATCGCGCTCTCTCGATTCGTGAACGATATCGAAATTCGTCATCCGACTGTGATGACACCAGTTCACGGTCCACTGTTCGATCTCATGCCAATTCTTCTCAGGCAACTCATGAAAGATGTGCTCGTAACTATCTCCGAAAACGAAACGCGTCACTCCCGCTTTCGACAGTTCCAGGTCTATTCTTTTCATCTCTTCGAAATCTGCCAAAGCGAAATATCGGACATAAGGATCTCTTTTGTATTCATCGTGATGAGGAAACGCTTGAATCGGGATGAATCGGGAATCCTTTTCGTAACGCGTGATATCCCAACCGAATGATTGGAAATAACGACGCATTTGCGTCCAGGGTCTGTCATATACGTCCCACGCAACCGTTTCACCTGCTTGTAACCCAGCCCAAATAAAACTCATCGCAAATACGCGCTTCCCTGCCCCGGGTGGACCCAATAAAAGCGAGCGAGAACCGCGTGGAATCCCTCCTATGATTTCGTCCAAACCCCTGATTCCCGTTGCTTGGAGATCGACTTCGTGCATGAGACTTTTAGTTTATCGAAATTGAAATTCGCAAATGAATTCCCTGGAGCCGATGGTCGGATTCGAACCGACGACCTGCGGTTTACGAAACCGCTGCTCTACCGCTGAGCTACATCGGCGGGGGATTTTTATCTTACCTTGGATTTTCCTGAAGGAAAAAGTCGTATCATTGTTAACAAACAATGCAGCGTAAAGGATTTTCGCTCATCGAACTGCTCGTCGTGATTGCAATTCTGGCGCTTCTCGCCGCGCTGCTCTTTCCCGTTTATTTCCGCGCAAAAAACGCGAGCAAACAATCCAAATGCCTCAACAATCTCAAGCAAATCGGCGGGGCGTTTATGCTTTACATGCAAGATTACGATGACATTTGGCCCTTCGGCGTAGACCCGGCGGATAAATATACTCCCGATATCTGGAACGATTATCCGGAATTCAAAGCGAGAATCCCTTCCATCCCTCTCATGCACGAATTATTGCAACCTTATCTCCCTTCGAAAGCAGTATGGGAATGCCCAGCCGATAAAGGGCAAATCATAGACGACGTCTCTTTTCATATTCTCGAAAGCATGCCGAGTAGTTACGAAAAATTCGGAACGAGTTATTACTATCGCACCGAACTCACAGTGAAAAGTTTGATAAGTTCGAGCATCCCCAATCTTCCCGAAATCAATGTTTATTTCGACGGCTCTGGGGCGTGGCACACGGGCGAACCGCTTTTAGAACGGAACGATTCTTGGGAAGAAATCCAACAGAAATTGAAAAATTACCGTTATAACGTCCTTTGGGGTGACTTTCATGCGAAAAACGTCTCTCGCGAACAATACTGGGCAGCGTGGCAAACTCCTCTTCTCTAATCATAAGACCTGACGCTGTCATCTTTCCTGACGGGAGGATCCAACCCGATATCGAAGTTTGCATTGAACAAGGCCGTATAAGCGAACTCCGTCCACGAAAATCGCGCACAGGAAAAGAGGATGGACTTTTATTATCCGCTGCATTCGTAAATGCTCATTCTCATCTCGAATATTACGACTGTATCGGACGATGGAAAGGCGTCGAATATTGGAAATTCATCGAAGAGATTACAGAATTAAAACCACGAAGAGAACGCGCGCACGTCCTCGAACAGGCGCAAATCGCTGCCAAACTCCAATTGACCACCGGAATATCGGCAATCGCCGAGTGGATGGACTGGAATGTAAGCCTTTCTGCTTTAGAAGAAGCAAAACTCGATGGAAGATTATTTCAGGAAGTGATAACGGGATATGGAAACGAAGATTGGGAAAACGAAATAACGATAATGAAAACTCTTCTCGAAGAGCATAAACGACATATCCACCTGCCCATTACTTTAGCCCCCCATGCATCATTCACTGTGCATCCTTCGGTATTCGAGGCATTGAAAACCGAAAACCCCACTTCTATACATGTCGCAGAACATCCCATCGAAAACGAATTCTTCCGCTTCGGGAAAGGACCAATTGCAGAGGCATTTCGAAAGCGCGGAATACATTTCGAGCCTTTAGGCTGCAGCAGTATCGAATATTTAGATTCGAAGGGCTTTCTTAAACCAACTACGCAACTCGTTCATGTCTGCGATGTATCTCGAGAAGAAATCGAAATCCTCGCATCTCGTGGGGTAACCGTTGCGCATTGCCCCCGTTCGAACGAAAATCTTTTATGCCCCCCCGCACCGGTCGCTCGCATGCGCGAAAAAGAGATACCTGTGGGACTCGGGCTCGATAGTGCTGCTACCTCTGGTGAAATAGATATGTTCGCTGAAATACGCGCAGCGCTTCGTGCTGCCAAAATACGAGGCGAACCCCTCACGCCAGAAGATGTTTGGACGATGGCGACTACAGAAGGCGCAAAATCAATTTTTCTTTCACGCAACTGGAACATCGAACAGGGAGGAAACCCTGATTTGATTTTAATAAACCCAGGAAAAGCACGAAATTTAGAAGAACTGATTCGATTCGCCAGCCCGCGAGCGATAACGAAACTTATACGCTTAAAAAAATAAGACCTATAAGATTTTTTTTTCGTCTTATAGGTCTTTCTGATTTTATCTCGGAGTGGCTACAACCGATTTCATTGCGCGATCTATTCTGTTTTTCATGTCGCGCAGATGTATCCTCGTCATTTCATCTTCTGCTTTCGCTGTGGCGAGTCTTTTTTGAAGTCTTGCAAGCATGTCCCAGCAGATAACGCGCGCATCTTCTTCGATTCCTCCGGGAGGCGCCATCGCTTGGGTGATCAATCCTTCCAAAGTGAACCGCTGCAAATCCCTGCGTAAAACACCAATTTTTCTTCCTGTTCCAATTTCCGAAAATACATTCCCGACGACTGCACCGTAAAGTTCGGGCAAGGTCAATGCGCCATTCTTGCCACGCAATTTGTAGGCGTTATTGTTCACTCGTCGAACCGTTGTCGCAGAAATCAACCGAACGACCACAGCGCGCTGCAAACTGCTAATCATGTCTTTAATCGGTGCTTCATCGTAAACTTCGCTATTGTAATCCGGGCTTAAGTTCAGGAGAACTTTGTCGCTCAACCTGAATGCATCTTCACGGAGCAAGTTATCCACCATGATGCGAAGCGCTTTTCTTTGCAATTGTGGATCTACGGGCACGAGAGTGGGTTGTTCGTTCTCATCGCCCGCAAAGTTACGACGACCGTGTAACCCACCGACGAAACGACTTGCAAGAAGACAGTTTCTGAACGTCTGGCTCATCGCGATTTGAACTGCGCGTGTGAGGTCGCTATAAGGCTTGCCCTTTTGCGGATAACGCTTATCTGCCTGCTCTAAAAGTCGTTTCGCCACGTAAATGGATGTTTCCGCCGCCTCTAATGGATTCTTCGAAATGTCGAAGCGCACGACGTACGGGTCAAAGAGGTCCGCGTTTTCGTCGGTCATAAAGGCATGACCAGGTCTTCCGTTCTTCGCGGCGATTTTTTGCAGATAAGGTAACTCCTTCAAAGGGTCTTTGATTCCAAAATCCGTGTATCCGTATTCGATGGCGAAAATATCATACGTTCCAATGGTGTTCGAATAAAAGTCACCTTTCCCTTGCGCAACGGCTGCAATATTCACAGGAACATAGTCCATCACGCTCGAACTAATCCCTTTCTCTTTGGTGATATTCGGGTTTTTGAGTTCATTGAGAGAAAGTTCCGTTGAACCCACGAAGTTATGTCGCAATCCGAGACAGTGACCCATTTCATGGGAAACTAAATCGGCGAGGAATTCTTTGATATATTCGTCTCTGCTCATCGAAAGCGGATGGAGAGTATTCAATGCAAGCCAACCGAATGTCGCTGAAGAGAGTTTCCCTTCACCTAAAGTACACAAATTCCAAATCGGAAGTGGCCTTTTACCGACATCGAGGGTTTGCGAAGTTCCGTTATCGTCTTGAAAAACCGTTTCACGCAAAAGCGCGCTCCACGAATATGTCGCAGGATTTACAATCCATGTGTACTCTTGACCGACATACATCACCATATTAGCGTCTACGTTGATGCTTGCATTCACGATTTCTCCGGTAAACGGATCTGTTCTAAACAATGCGACAGCATAACCGGCGTCTTCGGAATCCGTAAATCGGAGAACGTTGTATCGCATATCGGAATGGCTCCATTTGTCTTCTTCGGTTTTGTACTTGACGACAATGGCGTTTTTAATTCCGATTTTTTCGAATGCCTTATTCCATCGTAAGATTCCTTCCGCGCATGCTTCACGCCATTTTCGCGGCACAGAATCGTCTATGTACCAAACGATGGGTTTTTCCGGTTCGCTCAATGCTGCGTTCGGGTCTTTTTTCTTGATATTCCAGCGGTTGATTAATCGCGTCGTTCTATCGAGTTCCATGAAGCGTTCATGATCGAAGAATTGCTGCACAAAATATCCAACGCGCGGGTCGGCAAGACGTGGAACGTAATCCGATTTCTTTTGCGGATAGAGCAAATAGGTAACGGAAAAAGGAAGACTGCGGTCATCCGCTAAATGACTTTTTCCACCCATCCCAAAGATACCGGCGAGTCCTTCTGGCCCCCCCGTAGGCATTCTGCCAGCAGTGTAATACATATCTACATGAATGACTAAGTTTTCCGGATATCCCTCGATGGAAGTAACGCGAGTTTTGTTTCGATCCAATTGATAAGGTCGTCCCATAGACATCATCACGAGCATGCTCAAATCGAAGAGATCACCGTAGAAAAAGTCCGTGATTTTCACGAGCATCTTTTTCGTGTCGGGATGCTCCGCTTCGATTTTGTAACTCCCTAAAACGCCTTCGGGAAAAGAACGCTCAGCGGCTTTTGCCATTGGGTCATCCGATTTCCAGCGCCATGCCAAATTCGGAACATAAAGCCAAATCTCTTCGTCGCGTTTCTCCAATCGAAAAGCATCTACGGCTTGAAAATCTCTACCAATCGGAAAACCAGCAGTAACTCCGAAAGGAGACGCTCCCGTACGAAATGCACCCTGGATATACCAATACCTGCTCAATTGCGAAGGGTCTAATTCTAAATACACGTCTTTCTTCTTCAGATAAAGCGTGAGAGGACCTTCGGATTTCGTAGAGTCTTTGAGAATCTCTTCGTACTTTTTGATTTTTTCCTGACGTTCTTTCTCCTCTTGCTCTTTCTTCTTTTGCTCGTCGCTTTTGTCTTGTTTTTCTTTTGTAGGAGTTTGTCCCGTTTGGTCGGGGACGAACTCATCCTGCGCCGGAGCCTGGGACAAAAACATGATGATTGCGATAACGGATATTAGAGTTCGTTTCATTGAAGTCTTTTACACTCCTTAGGGAATCCCGTCGTTTTGTGGGGTTGTCGAGTATACCCGTATGTAGTAAACCTCCCCACTGTCGGTTTGATTCCCCGAAGATGTCGGTAAACTCGAACTCGTGATTCTCGTTCTCGGTGGTGCCGGATTCGTCGGTTCGCATGTTGCGAAGGCTCTCCGGCAGAAGAATCTTCCTCATCTCGTCGCTGACAATCTGGAAAAAGGCCATTTAGAGGCGATTGGGAAAAGCCCTTTCGAAAAGACTGACATTAGAAATCCAGCAGAACTCGATGCCCTTTTCTCTCGGTTTTCCTTCGAGAGCGTGATGCTTTTCGCGGGTTACACGAGCGTGCCGGAAAGCGTGCAATTTCCCGACCTATATTTTTCGAATAATTTTATAGGAGCTTTTAACCTCCTCGATTCGATGCGAAAGCATGACGTCAAACGCATCATTTTCAGCAGCAGCGCAGCCGTTTACGGAGAACCGCGAAGCATTCCGATTCCAGAAGACCACCCGACGAACCCGACGAATCCTTACGGAGAGACTAAGTTGGCTGTCGAGAGACTTCTTCATTGGGAAAGCGTTGCTTATGGCTTGAAGGCAATCAGTTTGCGATACTTCAACGCAGCAGGAGCCGACCCTGAGGGGGAAATCGGAGAAGACCACCGACCCGAAACACATCTCATTCCCTTAGCGATTGATGCCGCTTTGGGACGTTGCGATGCGCTTACGATTTTCGGGGACGATTACGATACACCGGACGGTACTTGCATTCGCGATTACATCCATGTTTCCGACCTCGCTGACGCTCATTTGCTCGCACTCGAAAAATTGAGTCAAACGGAAAACCCTTGCCACAAAGCCATCAATTTAGGCTCCGAACATGGTTTCAGTGTGAAAGATGTTGTTGATACCGTGGAACGTGTCTCTGGAAGAAAAGTCCCCTACAAAATCGGACCGAGAAGACCCGGAGATCCCGCTCGCCTTGTCGCATCGTCACGGCTTGCAAAATCTTTTCTCGGCTGGAAACCACGCTACGACGATTTAGAGACCATCGTAGAACATGCTTTTTCTTGGCGCTCATGCCATCCGAATGGCTACGAGAAGCGTTTAAACAGTGGGTAAAGTCTAAATTCACATGCCGAAACGAATCGAAGAAATCGTTTTTCATGATAGTGCCTCTCCGAAAATAGGCAGCCTCGAACGAGGAGGAGCCGTTCTGATAGGTTCTATTGATGAATTGCTCAACCAGGCGCGAAGCAACTCGCTTTGGCCTCTCACGTTCGGATTGGCGTGCTGTGCAATCGAGATGATGTCTACGGTGGCTTCTCGATTCGACATTTCCCGTTTCGGAAGTGAGGCATTTCGAGCCACCCCGAGACAGGCAGATGTCATGATTGTCGCAGGTCGTGTGAGCAAAAAAATGGCACCTGTGCTCAGGCAAATCTACGACCAAATGCCCGAGCCGAAATGGGTCATCAGTATGGGTGCATGTGCGAGCAGTGGTGGGGTGTACAACAATTACGCCATCGTTCAAGGAGTCGACCAAATCGTACCAGTAGATGTATATGTTCCTGGTTGCCCCCCCTCGCCTGATGCGTTGATATATGGATTATTGAAACTGCAAGAAAAAATCCGGAATACGAGAGGAAACAAACTCATCGAGTTGATACCGAGGAAACAAAAGGTGATGAAACCTTGATAGCGGAAGTCTGGAGAGATGTAATTCAACCGATCTTCAAGGGGCTTCTCCTTGTCGCTCGTCACATTCGTCGCCCCAAAGTTACGGTGATGTATCCTGAACAAAAGCGAGAGCCTTTTCCTCGCACGCGATGGCGTCATGTTCTCACTCGATACGAAAACGGGTTGGAAAAATGCATCGGATGTTCGCTTTGCGCTGGAGCATGTCCTGCAAAATGCATTTATGTAGAGGCGGCGGAAAACACGGACGAAGAACGCTACAGTCCTGGGGAAAGATATGCTAAACGATACGAAATCAACATGCTGCGTTGTATTTTTTGCGGATTATGTCAAGAAGCCTGTCCAACGGGAGCTATAGTGCTTCGCTCCGATTTCGAGTTAGCGGATTACCATCGGGAAGATTTTGTTTACACGAAAGAGATGCTTTTAGAAAAAATGCCTATAAAAGAAGATTAGCGCTTGTACTCCTTGCTCCTAATATTTTATAAATTCTTTTTTTTGCAATAACACGCCATGGTTTTTGACCGAAACCATTGTCACATTTTCTTTAGCCTCAACAGCAGGAGTGTTGAGGCATCTGTCACGAACCACTCGATTCGAAATCGCGCCTTACCGCGCTCCTACAGTGGTATTATGTAACCGCTGGAGCAGGTTGAGGTTGGGGGGGCGCTTTCTCTGCGGAAGTGAATGCGACAATCGCTTCCACCATCATCACAATCGCTAACAACACTAACAAACTACCTACCCACAAAACTGGACCGTAATTCCCCGCTGAAACCATTCGCATACACAAACTCACCAACGCCCAACCGCTCATCACGTACATGAAAAGTGTCGGAATTCCCGTTACGACCCATACCCATTTCGCGCGTCGTGTTCTCCACAACCAAACTGTTACGCCTAATAGCGTTAATGCTGCGAGAAGTTGGTTGCTCGCACCGAAGAGCGGCCAGAAAACCATGTATGCTTGAACCGGTTTTCCCTGCGCATCTACGGACGGCTGGGAAAGCAAAAACATGAGCGGTACACCGACAGTGAGCCCGGTTCCTAACCACGCACCGAATGTTCCTTTCATTCCTGTTAATTCTTGAATGATGTATCGTCCTAATCGCGTACAAACATCCAAGGTGTCATAAACGAACGTCGTAAACGCCATCAACATCAACGAAACTGCAAACGCATAAGGAACGCCTAAAAGTTCGTGAATGTAACTCCCGATTCCCTGCGAGAAGATAAGGTTAGGTTTAGGTGCTCCTTGCAACAAAGAAGAATTCGAAGTGAGCACCATCAAGGTCGAAAGCGATAGAACGGCAACCATGGACTCCATTAACATCGCCCCATAACCGATGGGTTTTGCGTCTGTTTCTTTTTGCAGTTGTTTCGAAGTCGTTCCCGAAGCGATTAAGGAATGAAAGCCAGAAACCGCACCACATGCAATCGTGATGAATAAAAACGGAGCGAGCGTATCGCCATTGCTTGCGTTCCAGTTGATGAAAGCAGGATATTCCGCTTTCCTTCCAGCGAAAAACAAACCCAACATTCCGATAATCAGATAAAAGTAGAGGAAAAATCCGCCGAGGTGCCCTCTCGGTTGTAAAAGCAGCCACATCGGAATCAATGCCGCTGCCAAACAATATAAAAGGATGAATACATCCCAGTATTTCCTTGCTTCGTAAGTTCCGATAGGGAAAATCGTGCTCAGTTCGAGCGGGAATTTCGTTCCGAACCAAATTGCCAAAACCACGAGCGGCAGAAATATCGCAGTAGTGACCATCAAAGGTAATTTGAGAAACCTCAAGGTCAACCCCATCAATATGGGCAACAAGATATACAGAATGGAAGCGGTCGCAATTCCCCCCCCAGATACCTTTTCACCGTTTTCGAGTGTTTGAACTCCCACGAAAGAAAGCGCTGTGATATCCGTAAAAGCGACGACGATATACACGAGTGCTAACCAAATGAACGAAAGGAAAATCACATAAGAGCGGCGGGACATATGCTCGCGGACGACTTCTGCAATGGAACGCGCTTTGTGTCGAATGCTCGCCGTAAGCGACATAATGTCGTGTACTCCACCGATCAATATCCCCCCCAACAGAATCCATAAAAACGCGGGAAGCCATCCGAATGCTGCCGCCGCTAAGATGGGTCCCACGATGGGTCCTGCCGCCGCAATCGCGCTGAAATGCTGACTGATTAGAAATCGTGGCGGAGTGGGAATGTAGTCCGAATCGTCGCAGTATTCCACGGAAGGCGTCTTTGCATTAGGGTCGAGGCGAAGCAGACGAGCAAGCAACCCCCCGTAAACGATGTACGCGAATACGAGCGCGACTAAGGCGATGCTCGCGATAACCAAAAGACTCATTGACTTCTGTTCCGGCGAAAGTAGCCTTTATTATTTTGACGAAGTTCTAAATCTTAAAAAAAGACGTTTCTAAAAGAGAGACGTTCACAAGACTACGGAAGGATTGTGCGCTTTCAAATATTTCTCGAACCACGCGACAGCCAGCCTCCCTACCTCCTCTAATGCACCCGGTTCTTCGAACAAATGAGTTGCGTTGGAGACGATTGCCAACTCCTTCTCCGCCTTGATTCGTTCGAAAGCCATGCGGTTCAACTCCAAAACATCGTAATCCCTCTCTCCTACGATGAGCAAAATAGGCGATTCGAGGCGCTCGAGGTAGTTCATTGCCATGTCCGGTCTTCCCCCACGTGAGACCACTGCAGAAATCTTTTTCCCCATTTCCGCAGCGACGATGATTGCTGCTGCCGCTCCTGTACTCGCTCCGAATAAACCGATGGGCAAACCTTTGCACCCTTCCTGTTGTTTCACCCATTCCGTTGCTCCCTTAAGCCTCTCCGAAAGCAAAGGGATATCGAAACGATTTTCGTACTCTAAATCCTCTTCGGGGGTCAAAAGGTCGAAAAGCAAAGTTCCGAAATTTTTTGCGTTCAATACGTTGGAAATAAATTGATTCCGAACGCTTTTTCGGCTACTTCCGCTTCCATGAGCAAAAACGACAACACCTTTTATGTCAGGAGGAAGATTTAAATATCCTTCTAAAGAGAAACCATCGAAAGGAATTTCGACATCGAGCCTATTCACGTTGATCATCTATACATTTATTACGATTTCATTACGATAAATTTCACGATGCATACTCATGTACGGATTCCAACGCTTGAATCACCTCCTCGTCACTTACCGGCGTAAAGTCTTCGTAATAGGCGCCGATTGCACCCACGAAGAACTCAGGAATGAGCGTAACGATAACTTCGTCTGCCTCTCCCCGGAGCAATTCCACAGTGTCGCTCGGTGCAACTGGAACCGCTACCACGATACGAGCCGGCTTCATCTTGCGGAGAAAACGTATGGATGCGCGAACCGTATAGCCAGTAGCAATCCCATCATCTACCACTATCACTTTTCGACCCTCTAAAGAAATCGGAGGGCGTCCCCCTAAATATTTTTTTCTTTGTTCTTTTGCAATGGCGATTTGACGCTTTACCTCCGCTTCGAACCAATCTCGGTCCACGCTTGCGACTTCCTGCTGATTCACCATCAATTGACCGTCTTCCGATACAGCACCTATGGCATATTCCGGGTTATAGGGATGACCTATCTTCCGCACCAGAATGAGCTCCATTGGTGCTTTCAGCTCCTTCGCGATTTCCGCACCTACGATTACTCCACCACGAGGGAGGGCACAAACTACGACATCCTCTCCCTTGAAATGAGAAAGTGCGGCTGCTAACCGTTTTCCTGCATCACGCCTGTCGAGAAACATGTCCCTATTATCCCCGTTTATCACTTATTCTCTCCTGACAAAGATCATAGAGTCATTTAGTTTCCTGTGTATCTTTACGGTAATTCGGTGACTCGATAACGAGCAATTCACCTTCCACATGAACCTCCGTGCCGAATTCTGCGCAAGCCGAGGTAAAGCGATTTCGAATCCATTCCCAATCTTCCTCTCGCGCCATCTCGGTGTAACAATAATCTAAATGCAAAGGAAGTGCCTCGATGCGCAGAATATTCCCCCCCTCGATCACCACTCGAAATAGCAAACCCAAATCGTTTCTCAAAATCGGATGAGTTGCATAATCGTCTAAAAAATCGCCTAAATCATACAGAATTCCATCCTTTACCCCATGAAACACGTGTGCAGAGTGTCCGGCAATAAGCGTAGCCCCTGCATGTTTCAATTCTTCTGCCGCATCTCGAATATAAGGAAGAGGTGAATCAACCATATTCGGTCCCCAGTGGGGAGAAACTAAAACGATTTCCGCCGATTTTCGCGCTGTTGAGACTGCTTCACGAACCCATCTGTCAACACCTCCGCGCAAATCGGCGTACGCAATTCCGGGTTTGTCCTCTTTCGCAGCGTAATCTTCCGGATGGTCGCTAAAGGCGACGATTGCCAAAGAGGTTTCTGCAACCGTGAAAACTCGAAAAGCACGCGCCTCCTCGAGATTCTTGCCTGCTCCTACGTAAGCAATCCCTTCCTCCTTCAAGTGTTCGAATGTATCCAAAAGACCTTCTTCGGAAAAATCGAGTGCATGGTTGTTCGCCAGCGTGACACAGCGAACACCGAGATGCTGAAGCGTCTTGACTGCAATTGGGGGGGCTCGAAAGAAAAACGGTTTGTAAGGGTCTAGCCATTTCGTCCCTCTCTCCGAAATACAGCATTCTAAATTCAAAAAGACAAAATCCGAATCCCGTGCGAAAGAGACGACCTCTGGCGAAACCAACGACTCCGGTTTTTGCACACGAAGAGTCTCCGCAACCCCTCTCCCTAACATCGTGTCGCCAGCAAGAACGATTCTAAGCCTCATCGAAAGTCATTTTATGAGAAAATATGTTCTCTACATCCCCTTACCTTCATTTACTCTAATACGCCATGATTAGTCTCATGAACCCAAGGGCATTTACCGCCCTCGTTACACCCTTCGATTCGAACGGGGAAATTGATTACCCGGCTGTCGCTCGTTTGCTCGCCTGGCACGAAGCGAATGGAATGGACGGTGTGGTCGTCGCAGGAACGAATGGCGAAGGTCCGAGCCTCTCCGCTATCGAAAAACGCGACCTCACCAAATTCGCAGTTCAAAACAGGGGGAAACTAAGCATCATCTCAGGTCTCGGAACCCCTTCTCTTACTGAAGCGATTTGGCTTTCCGAACAGGCGCAAAAAGCAGGTGCAGATGCCGCCCTCGTTTTGCCACCTTACTATTATTCAGCTCCGTCTGAGGGAATCTTAGCGTGGTTCGAAAAACTTCTCGAGAAAACAGAACTTCCGGTCATTCTTTACAACTTTCCGCAAACCACGAAAATCCTTCTCGACCCACCTCTGGTTCGCCGGCTCTTCGAGCACACGAACGTCTTAGGAATCAAAGACTCTTCAGGAGACGAAGAACTTTTATGTAGTTACCTCGAACTTGCAAAGGCAGCGGAGAAAAAAGTATTCGTCGGCGATGAAAGGCTAATATTGAAATGCTTACAAAACGGCGGCTCGGGAACGATTAGCGGACTCGCCAACTCCTTTCCCCTTCTTGTATCGAGACAGGTCCGTGAAAGGACAGATGTGCTTCAGACGATCATAGACGAGGCGTTCAAAGCGATAAAGAAGCATCCTCAACCTGCAGTACATAAAGCAGTTTTGGACTTTAAAGGCCTTCCTGGTGGAAATGTGCGCCCCCCTCTCGTTCCGTTGGATAAAAACGCTCGAGAAGAGGTAAAAGATTTCGTCTCAAGATTCGGTTTTTAATCTATGCTCGAAGAACTCAAAGAACTCTGGAGATACCGAGAACTGCTTTACACCTTCGTCGTTCGCGAATTGCGAATTCGTTACAAAAACTCAGTGCTCGGTTTTTTCTGGTCTATTTTGAATCCGTTAGCGACCGTCTTAGTGATGACGCTCGTTTTCAAGTTCGTCATGGGGCAACAAATCCCGAACTACAGCGCATACATTCTCATCGCATACCTTCCCTATATGTTCTTTCAACTCTCCTTGTTAGATGCATCGCAATCTATATTGAGTCAAATCACGCTCCTCAAAAAAATATATTTCCCTCGAGAAATCCTTCCTCTCGGCTCCGTGATTTCGAACTTCATCCATTTTCTGCTTGCAATGGGAATTTTCTTCGTTTATCTTTTGATCGTTTGGTTGTTGAATCCAGGGGATAATCCTTTTAGGGTTACCGTACTTTTTCTTCCCGTCATCATGCTTCTTCAACTCGCTCTGACCACAGGGCTCGCATTGATTGTCGCAGCGCTCAACACTTTTTATGAAGATGTCAAATATCTGATTAGCGTCGGTTTGTATTTGCTTTTTTTCCTGTCCCCTATCGTCTACTTCGTCGAACAAGTGTATCATGCCCCTGGCATTCCTGATGCGTACCGCAATATGGTTTATGTTCTTTACAATCTCAATCCCATTGCGATGCTGATGACCGCATATCGAAAAGTCACTTTAGATCCACAGCCCGTAGTGATGATTCGGGGGGGCGAAACGATAGATGCAGGAGTATTGCCGTTCGATTGGACGATGTTCGCAGTAACCGTAATCATCTGTTTGCTCACCCTCGTATGGGGATACGCTCTTTTCAATCAGAAAAAATGGCAGTTCGTGGAGCGCCCATGAACGAACCTACGGTTACCGTTCGCAATCTCGTAAAAGAATTTTTAATCTCGAGTGAGCCTTACGCCTCTCTCAAAGGGATGCTCGTGACTCGGAAAAAGTCGAGTAAAGAAACTATCCGAGCCTTAGATGGAATTTCTTTCGATGCCTATCAAGGTGAAGCACTCGCCGTTATAGGGCCTAACGGAGCAGGAAAAAGCACCTTGCTCGCCATCTTAGCGCGCGTTTACAAACCGACTTCGGGAGACGTGAAAATCAACGGTCGTGTCGCCCCTCTGCTCGAATTAGGTGCAGGCTTTCATCCCGATTTGACGGGACGTGAAAACGTGTTTTTCAATGGAGTCGTTTTAGGTCTTACACGAAAGCAAGTAGCCGAGAGAATGGAGGACATCATCGAATTCAGCGAAATCGGAGATTACA
Organism: Fimbriimonadales bacterium; assembly: GCA_035559795.1. Lineage (NCBI taxonomy): Bacteria > Bacillati > Armatimonadota > Fimbriimonadia > Fimbriimonadales > Fimbriimonadales bacterium. Next base: position 64,191 of record DATMAR010000002.1, read on the forward strand.
TAGATGCTCATGTGCGCACTTACTCGAGCGGAATGTTGTTGCGACTCGGTTTCAGCGTCGCAGTGCATGTAGATGCGAATATTCTTTTGGTGGATGAAGCGCTTGCAGTGGGGGACATCGAATTTCAAAGAAAATGTCTGCATCGTATTTCGGAATTTCTGAAAGCTGGGGGGACTGCGATTTTTGTCTCCCACGATATGGATGCTGTTCTCGAAACAGCAACACGCGCGATATGGCTACAGGGGGGGAAAATCCTAAAAGAAGGGCGAACGCTCGAAGTCGTTAGCGCTTATCAAGAATCGGCAAAAGAGCATTTCGAGGATTCATAAATTACTCCTCATCTTTCCCAAGGTGAAAACGCCCCTTACGGTTTCTCGAAATATCGCGCCTCACGGCGCTCCTACAAAATGTATTGCTCTTTTAGCCTCCTTTGCATCCGTCAGGCGGAGGGGGAGGGGGGTCGTTAATGAAGATTACGAAAACTTGTCCCATATTGCTCGTTTGACCGGGTTGCAAGGATTTATCTAATTGCAATAGGGCATGGCAATCAGGATAAGTCTTATCGTTAGCCGTATAGGTGTGATCTTTGTAAGACCACATCCCCACCCAGTCTCCTGGGATTCCAAAGACGAAATTTACTTTCGTTGTATCCAAGGGAACATACGCTTTGATGCTTTTGCTGCTCAGCACCGTCGCTTTCCCTAAAGATGCGTTAGACGAATCGAAAAATTCGAGAATCATTCCCTCCGTAGAAGCTCCGCTATCCGAAAACACACTGCCTACGATTGCAGCTTTTTTCGAGGAATCGTGGACGACGATTTCGAGAGGGAATACGCTCTGACTCGGGTCGTCAGCATACTGTGCGGAAATTATGCCCTTCCCCTCCCCGAGGGCTGTGAATTCACCCGTTGAAGAATCGAGCGTGCCGGGGGTCCCCTCCGTTACTGTTAGTTGCCAATTCGTACCCGGGATTTCCTGTTTTATACCGGTGCTCGTGAAGCCGATAAGAATCATCTGATACTTGTCCCCTACCCTGAGGTTATATCCGTCCGCCTGCTGCCCGGAAAGGGTTTCTATGGCTACGAAGATTGCCGCGAATTCTTGACCTCCACCTCCGGTTCCTCCACTTCCCCCACAGCCTCCGCCATTCGTTAGAAGGACGAAGAAAGCCAGTGGCAGAGACACGCAGAGCAAACAAAATCTCTTCCAGTTTCTCATCGCATTCTTTCTCACGTTGAATAATAGCCTCTTTCGAAGTCGCAAAACATAGACGCCTAAAATGTCTAGTCTGTTCTAAGATTTTTTGGGCTTCTTGTTATAGCGTTGCTATCCTTCCGTATTTTTTCTGAAATAAAGCGCTGTTATATGCTAAAATTTATATTATTCCAGCAGCGTTAGTTATGCTTTTACCGTCTCTTATTACGACTCGTAAAACATCATGGGTGCTTAACCCGAAGCGTTTTCTTCACTGAAAGAAATTCATATCAATCTCTATCTCTAAAAAAAATGTATAAAACGTGCCTGAAGTAGAAGAACCCAAAGTCGAAACAATCGCTGTTCACGAGGAGATGGCTCGCTCCTACGTGAACTATGCGATGAGCGTAATTATCTCGCGCGCTCTCCCCGATGTGCGCGATGGTCTGAAACCTGTTCAGCGCAGAATTCTCTATTCGATGTACCTCGGGGGGTGGACAGCAGACCATTCGCGAACGAAATGCGCGAAAATTTGCGGTGATTGTCAAGGAAACTTTCACCCGCACGGGCAAGAGGTGATTTATCCCACCCTCGTTCGGATGGCGCAAGACTTCTCGATGCGCTACCCACTTATTGACCCGCAAGGAAACTTCGGAAGCATAGATGGCGACCCCCCAGCAGCAATGCGTTATACAGAGGCGCGGCTCAGCAAAATCGCCATGGAAATGCTCGAAGACATCGACCGCGAAACGGTGGATTGGGTCCCGAACTACCTGCAAGAAATCAATGAGCCGACCGTACTCCCAGCGAAATTTCCCAACCTTTTGTGCAATGGTGCAACGGGAATCGCTGTCGGTATGGCGACGAACATGCCGCCGCATAACCTCAACGAAGTCGTAGATGCGATTCTTTTGCGATTGGAAAAACCGAATTGCACGACGGATGAGCTCATGAAAGTTCTTCCGGGTCCCGACTTCCCCACCTATGGAGTTATTCTGGGACTGAAAGGAATCAGAAACATGTACGAAACCGGACGAGGTTCGATTACCGTACAAGCCAAGACGGCAATCGAACCCGCAGAGGGGGGGCGAAGCACGATTGTCGTTACGGAAATTCCCTATCAAATAAGCCGAAAAACTATAGTAGAGCAAATCGCAGCCATTATCCGAGACAGAAAAACCGAAATGCTCTCTGACGTGACGGATATCAGCGACCGTCAGGGAACGCGAATCGAAATCACCGTGCGAAGGGATGCTCAACCGACGAGAGCGCTCAACTATCTTTTGAAACACACCTCGCTACGCACGACATTCGGCGCAATCATGTTGAGTCTAGTGAATGGAGTGCCTCGTGTACAACCTCTCACTTCCATCATAGACGAATACATCAAACATCGCAAAAACGTCATCGTTCGTCGTACGCGCTACGAACTCAATCGTGCTCTCGAAGAGGCACATATCAGCGAAGGATATCAAATTGCGCGCGCGAATCTCGATGCAGTCATCCAAGTCATTCGCAAAGCGGAAGACCCGGAAGAAGCCAGACGCGAACTCACACGACGCTTCAAAATGACGATGTTCCAAGCAAACGTAATCTTGAACATGCAACTCCGAAGGTTAACTCGCTTGGAACAAAGAAAATTAGAAGAAGAATACAAACAAATTCTAAGAAAAGTCGCTAACCTTTTCGATATTTTGAGTGACCCTCGACGCATAGACGCAATTTTCAAAGAGGAACTTCTCGAACTCAAGAAAAAATACGGAGACGAACGCCGCACGAAAATCATCCCAATGGAAGCGGAAGACATCGGCGAAGAGGAGATGATTCCTGAGGAAGATGCAATCGTCTCTATCAGCCGAGACGGATACATCAAGCGAATGAGCATAGACTCTTATCGCGGGCAACGCAGGGGGGGGAAAGGCGTAATCGGACAAAGTGTGAAAGAGATGGACGAAGTAGCTCACTTATTCCAGGTGAGTACCCACCATTATATTCTTTTCTTTACGGATAGAGGTCGTGTTTACCGATTGAAAGCCTACGAAATTCCTGAGAGCGGAAGATACTCAAAAGGCACACCTGTCATCAACTACATCCAAATCCAACCCGAAGAACGCGTAACCGCCGCACTCAGCATTCGAGATATTACTGGAGAAGGATATTTAATCATGGTTACGAAGAAGGGCGAAGTGAAAAGAACTCCCATTAATGAATTCGCCAACATTCGCGCGAATGGACTCAAGGCATTCGACATCGAGCAAGGAGACGAACTCTGCTGGGTGCTCCGCAGTCGTGGAAATCAAGACGTTCTAATTATCACGAAAAACGGAATGAGCATTCGATTCAACGAAAAAGAACTCACCGGACGAAGCCGAGCAGCGGGGGGGGTAAGAGGAATAACCTTAGAAAAAGACGACGAGGTCGTGGCAGCGGATATCGTGGAAGACCCGAACCTTTCTGTTCTTGTAGTAGGAGAAAGAGGATTCGGAAAGCGAACTCCTCTAAAAGAATACCGACCGCAAAAACGTGGTGGAAAAGGACTCATCACGATGAACGTCACCCAAAAAACGGGCCACGTTGTAGGAGCGGAAATCGTAAAAGAGGACGATTCGCTGCTCATTATGACAACCAGAGGAAAGGCAATTCGACTAAAGGTCAAGGAAGTGCGGCGCGTAGGGCGTATCGCTCAGGGGGTCAAACTCATTGACCTCGACCCCGACGACCACGTCGCCAACGTCGCTCGCCTCGTGAAGGAAAGCGACACCGGAGAAGTTTAGAACCAAGAGGAGAAGAAAAACTGCCACAGGTATTTTCTACAGTTTTGCACTCTGACTGCTCAATTGCTACCGACTTCAGCAGTGGGCTACTATAAACTGTTTTTGTAATGAAAAAGCAGCCCTGGTTTCTGAAAATAGTGCCCTAATTGCTGATTTATTACACTGTCTATAGTAAAGTTTCGCCGTACAATATTTATACACTCTTGTGCTGTGATAGTCGTTTGCTCTCTATTCAAGCGACCTTCTCATTGTCAATGGAGGATTATAATGAAAAAAAGAATGAGAAAAATAAGTTTCCTTATAATGTTGTGGATACCTCGGGCAATTGCACTTGTGACAGTTATACATATCACATCTATCAATTCATTTACTCAATCTTTCTTCAAAGGGCTCGGAGACCTTCCCGGAGGAGGGGTTTCAAGCGTAGCATACGGAATTTCCCGAGACGGTTCAACTGTTATTGGCAGCGGCTACTCTGCAAATGGACCGGAAGGGTTTCGTTGGACGGAAGCGACTGGCTTGGTTGGTTTAGGAGACCTTCCCGGTGGTAGTTTCGAGAGCTATGCATATGGTGTATCCGAAAACGGTTCAGTCATCGTAGGCATGAGTAATTCTGCGAATGGCACGGAAGCCTACAGGTGGACAGACTCAACAGGAATGATTGGGTTAGGAGGCCTTCCCGGTGGCAAACTTGAAAGCTATGCAATCGATGTATCTCAAGATGGAACGGTTGTCGTTGGCTACAGTAATTCAGCAAACGGCGGGGAAGCCTTCCTATGGACCGAAACAACAGGAATGATTGGTTTAGGGGACCTTCCAGGTGGTGATTTTCATAGTTACGCAACTGGTATCTCTGGAGATGGGCTGGTTGTCGTCGGTTACAGTAATTCGGGAAGCGGTACGGAAGCATTTCGATGGAGCGAAACAACAGGAATGGTTGGATTAGGAGATCTTCCCGGTGATGAGTTTTACAGTGTCGCAAGTGCTGCATCAGCGGATGGTTCAGTGATTGTCGGCTATAGTAAATCGTCCTATTCTGGGATTAACCTGGAAGCATTTCTTTGGAACGAAGTGACAGGAATGGTCGGTTTAGGAGACCTGCCAGGTGGAGATTTTTATAGTACTGCACTTGGTGTATCCCAAGACGGAACGGTGGTTGTCGGCGGTAGCCACTCATGGGAAGGCTACGCAGCATTTATCTGGGATCCCCTGCACGGAATGCAGAAAGTTTCTGATTGGCTTGCAACAAACGGAGTATCTATCCCCCCCGGTTGGGTATTGGAGTACGCCATCGACGTTACCGTACAAAATGGCTATGCAATCGTAGTAGGCTACGGGTGGAATCCATCAGCCCAACTTGAAGCCTGGATTGCGAAAGCTCCAATCGGTGCAGAAACCCTCTATCCCGAAGAGTTCATCATCGTGCGCGGCGAACTCATCCAGGGGGGGCTAAACGACTTATTCCTAAGCGACGATAACAACTTAGTTATAAAACGACCGCGCAGCACAGGTATCACGGGCGTGCAAATCATGCTCGACTTGAAGAGTCATTTCCAAGGAACTTCTGTCACGCAATTAGGATTCACCCTCGAAGCGTCATCCTCGATAGGAGGGGCGAATCAGAAGATTCTCTTCAAGAACTATCAAACGGGAACGTTCGAGGAAGTGGATTCGAGAACCGCCACCACCACCGATTCGACCGCGCAAGTTATCATTTCCGCAAATCCATCTCGCTTCGTTCATTCTCAAACCGGAGAAGTACATGCGCGTATCGTTTGGACGAAGACAGGCTTTGTCCCCGCTAACTGGACGACGGCGACCGACTTCGTGCAGTGGCAGGTATGGGGAAGCTAACAAAGCCCGTATACCTGGCAGCAGAGCGCATCTTTCTGCCTTCTTTACGAACAGTCTGCTAAAATAGGTTCGTCTACCTATATGGGCTGCATGGTCCAAAGGAGGATCTTTGATGAATAAATATATCGCCCGCCTTTCCGGGCTCACTTTAGCATTACTTTTTGCTATTACAGCACTCGCGCAAAATTACTGGGCACGATATAGCGTGTATGTTCCCAACGAGTTGGCAGCAGAGATGCTAGCCGATTCCTCGCTCGCTCTCTTTTCCGATAAAATCACGCTTGGGACAACCGATGTTATCGTTGGACCTGGTGAACTGCCGAAACTCAGAGAATTGAAACTTTTTTATACTTTCGTTAGCACTCTTCCCGACCCTCGCGGATGGATCGCAAAAGTTAAACGCGACGGCGATTACACGACGAAATATTTAACTTACGACGAAATCATCGCGCAATACGAGGTTTGGAGGCAAGAAAATCCCACGCGCATCTCTCGTATACAAATCGGCACGGCACACGAGGGCAGACCCGTCTGGGTTTATCGGTTGAGTAGTCCGCGACCTTCGAAAGGGGAAAAAATCAACGTGGTCATTCTCGGCGGTACTCACGCGCGCGAATGGATAAGCCCCCCCGTAGTCATGTATTTGTTCCATGAACTTTTGGAAAAATCGAAAACCAGCGGGCAACACGCGGGATTACTCGATAAACTTACCCTCCATGTCGTCCCGGTTCTCAACCCGGATGGCTATGTGTATACGTGGACGAACGACCGATATTGGCGCAAAAACCGCAGAGATAACGGCGGTGGAAGTTACGGCGTAGACCTCAACCGCAATTACGAAAAAGCATGGGGGGGCGAAGGAAGCAGCGGAAATAAATGGTCGGATGTTTATCGAGGACCATATCCGTTCAGCGAACCCGAAACCTCTTCCCTTCGCAATTACGTTTTGAACGTCCGAGGAGTTGTAGGCTTTATTGACTATCACAGTTATGGTCAAGAAATTCTTTGGCCCTGGTCTTACACCTACGACTATCCGCCCGACAAAGACGCCTTGAACGCTTCAGGCGCAGTCATTCAGCAAGGCATTCTCGACGTCGGTGGGAAATATTACGAAAACGGGCAAGGCTCATGGACTCTTTACGTCGCTTCCGGAGTTAGCAAGGATTGGTTCTATGACGTCTTCGGTGCCATGTCCTTTACCATAGAACTTCGCGACACCGGGCAGTATGGATTCCTGCTTCCCGAGAACCAAATCAACCCCACCCAAAAAGAAAATTGGGGTGGTTTCGAAGATTGGCTTTTCTCGCTCGCTCAATAAAAGTTCACTTATTCATTAAAAAGTTTTACAGAAATAGAAATGCTTTTACCGAACAGACGTATTACTCTTCATCGAGAAGAGTATGGGTATACTCGCACGTCTTCTCTAACTAGGAGGTACCACTTTTGAAAAAGGCATGGCTCGTTTTAGGCTTTCTCGCATTTATTCTTCTCCTCTCTGGCTGTAACGGCGGTCTTTTCGGCGGTGGTGGCTCTAAAATCACCGCATTCAATTATCGAGTCACGAATGCCGTACCTGATTTAGGTGGAAATAGCAGTGTTGACTATGTCGCTCAAGTCGATGGAGACCCGAATGAACAGTCCTTCCTCGGAACTTTTTCTTATCTGCAATTCTCCAATTATTTCGAACATAAAGAGCAAGACATTTACATAGACTATATCGTCAAAGAAGCGAGTACTACGAACGAACTCGATGCGATATCCGTAGACATCATCCCCGATACCAGTGTGCACATTTTGTTCCTTGGCTTAGTCAACGCTGCTCCTAGCCAAAAAAGCGCACGACTTACAGCCATTCCCATTGATCGAGGAAGCCCGTCTGGGTCTAAGGCAAGAATTATCGTGGTGCATGGTTTCAATCGTGATGCTACTCATATAACACCGAATATCGACTTAGCCAAACCCGGAGACGACATACCTATCGTGAGCAATGTCCAATTCGGTAACAGCACTCTTCCTCCGGACGAACAAGACGCGTCGCAATATTCTGCTGAAATCACTTCGGGCACTTACACCTTCGAAGTCAGAATTGCAGGCAACAAAGACGCGGTTCTTTTCACCGATGGTCCGTTTACTTTGCAAGCAGGAAAGATCTATGTGCTGCTCATATCCGGTGAGGAAGGCAACTCCGTTTGGCCGCCCAAAATAACTCTGATCGAAGAACCCGTCAAAAACTAAGAATCTTTTCAAGAGAAAAATAGACCGCCTCTTGTATAATTTTAAGAACCTCGATATGGCAATCTCTCTTCGTGTTCCTGCAAGTTGCCGTCCTGGTGAGAACCAAAGGACGAAGCGCGCATTCACCGAGATCGTCGAGGAATACGTAGAAGGAATCTATCGGCTCCGTGAAGCCCTCGGGAAAGTTACTACAGGCGATTTAGCCGAATATATGTGCGTCTCTCCGGGGAGCGCAACTGCCATGCTCAAAAAACTCAAACAACTCGGTTTGGCAGAATACGAGCGCTATAAAGGGGTGAACCTAACACCGAATGGCGAAAAACTCGCGAAACTTCTCAGCCGCTCTCATCGAATTCTGAAAAGTTTCCTCGTTAGCGCCGTCGGCTTACCGTGGAACGATGTGCACGAACTTGCATGCAAACTCGAGCATTACATCTCTCCGGATGTCATCGAACAAATGTACGAGAGAATCGGACGACCGAAAACTTGCCCCCATGGAAACCCTATTGACCCCGACTACGATGATGGCAGTTTTCGCTTAGCAGACGCCTGCATCGGCGACCAACTCAAAGTGGTGAAGTTAACCAACGAAAGTTACGAATTTCTCAAATTCATCGAAGACATAGGCCTAGTTCCTGGTGCGGAATTCAAAGCCATAGGCTCGACCGAATTCGACGGCTTAATTCATTTAGAAATCAAAGGAAAGCCGATAACAGTGGGAAGAGAGGTTTCTCGACACGTCTGGGTATCGAGAATTTAAATCCCTTGTAGGAGCGCCGTAAGGCGCGATAAAAAATATAGGAGCGCCGTAAGGCGCGACATATACTGTTCTATCGAAATTAGCGTAAAATCAAAATCCGTGCAGCTGTTCCCCCGCACCTGGGCAGAAATTTCTTTAGATGCTCTCCGTTGGAATCTGCGACAAATCCGCTCTAAACTTCCCCCTCGCACTCTGCTGGCTCTCGTCGTAAAAGCAGATGCTTATGGGCATGGTCTTATTCCCATCGCACGAGCGGCATCGAATTTCGGCGCAGATTGGATTGCGGTTGCAACCGTGCAAGAGGGCATTGCTCTTCGTGAAGCAGGAATCGAAGCCCCGATACTCGTTCTTGCGCCTGCTCTTCCGATTGAAGCGCAACAGGTTGTTTTTTATGAACTGAGCAGTCTCGTCGAATCCTTACAAACTGCAGAGGCTATTTCTCACGCTGCAACTCAACAAGGGCGAATCGCTAAAATCCATCTGAAAATCGATACAGGAATGGCGCGTTTCGGTGTGCAACCCGAGGAAGCAGTGAAATTCGCTGAAAGCATCATTGCCATGCCCAACGTGCGATTAGAAGGCATAGCGAGTCATTTTGCAAACGCGGCGTTCTCGAATGAATATACGCAATGGCAGTATGAGCGCTTTCAAAAAGCGCTTTGTGAAATAAAAGAACGAAACATCCATCCGGAAATCATCCATATCGGGAATAGCGCTGCATTGGTCAACTTCCCGGAAGCAATGAATTACAACATGGTGCGAATCGGCATACTCGCTTATGGAATTACGCACGTTGGAGACCCAGGTTTTGAAATCCGACCTGTTCTGCGTTGGAAGGCGCGCATTATGGCGATGCGCGAATTGGAAGCAGGTTCGTTTATCGGTTACAACTGCACGTATCGCACATCATCAAAGGCGCGAATCGCTACTCTCGGAGTAGGCTACGGTGACGGCTACCACCGTGCGCTCAGCAACAAAGGGTTCGTCATGCTCCACGGAAAGCCATGCCCGATTCGCGGTCTCGTTTGTATGGATCAAATCATGGTCGAAACGACGCATGTGCCTGAAGCGAAGGTGGGTGACGAGGCAATTCTCTTGGGTCCTGAATTGAACGCAGTGGAACTAGCGAAAATAGTCGGCACGACTCCGCACGAAATCACTACGCGCATTATGTCCCGCGTGCCACGCTATTACATTTCGTAAATTTTTAAAAAAAACTTTTCGGTTTGCCGAAATGGTAGCAAAAAGCACTTCTCCTTACCGAGAAGCAATCCGAAACAATACGGACTCCGGAATGAAGTCGCCCTCTTTCGCACCAGGAGCCATGAAAATCTTTTCCAACTCTAACCAAGCATCGGCGTAAGCAAGCAAAATAAGCCATCGGTAATCGGACAAACTCTCAGGAGAGCGGTCTAAACTCAAAATCGCATCCTCTTCATATAGAATATCGTATAACCCCTGCCTCAATTTCCTATACTCTTCCCCCCCAATTATCGCTGGATCTAAATTCATATAGACATGAGTCGCACCTAACTTTTTCAGTGCTTCGACTAACTCTTCCGGAGAACGAATCCTATCGTAAGGGATATAGGTGTGATGGCCGGGGTTCGCCCAAAAATAATCTACATCCAAATAAAATCCACGCACTTCGTCATATAATGCGACACTTATTTTCTTCTCTGGCTCTTTTCTCTGAAGCGCGTTGATGTATTCCGTAGGCTCTCCGAAGGGAAAACGACGCACGCGATGCCCATCTACGGAAACCATCTCTGTGAGCATCTCTTTTTCCGTCTTTCCCGAGAGCAGGTTTTTCAATTGCAACGGCAAATCGCTACCGAAAGCGAACAAAAATAAGGACCATAAAACTTGCAAGGCGATAATACCGACTGCAATGTATCGAAAAGAAAGCCTAGCGGCCGCCCCCCCTATCAAAAATGAAGAAGGAATGAGCAGTCCGATTAAGTAACGCGATTGCTGTGTAAGATAAAACCATGTAAAGAGCGTAATAAATATCATCGTCATAATCGCCGCTTCTTCTCGACCCATTTTCCCCGAGAAAAACCAAACGACGAGAGAAACTACGAAAACGATTCCCATTGCACCCCAAGGAACCCCCCCATTGATGTGAAGATGGGGCATGAGCGATAGTGCGGTTATCGAACCCGGAAACGCTTTCCAACTCTTACCCGTTTCCGTTTGTCCTATGCCGAATCGCTGCTGCTCTACTCGATACGCTTCGGCTGCCTGCGCATTCCAATTTTTGCCATCGAAAACCTCATAGAAAAAAGGATAAATGGGATTGCCCGTGTTTACGATATTTCGCACATACCATGGAGAGGCAATCGCAATAGCTACGACTAATAGCCATAAAGGGGGGGATAAAACCCGTACAAATTTCCGTTCACCTTCTTTCCATCCATCGTAAAACCCGAAAAGCAGCATCGTTAGAACGATTCCTGCCGCGACTTGAAACCCTGTGTATTTCGTTCCCAATCCGAAGCCTAAGCAGATTCCCGATAACCAAAGCCATTTCCTTTCTCTTTCCCGAAGATAAAACGCGCTGAACAGAATCGCAGAGCCGGTGAAAAGTCCGTGAGCGACGTCTACGTATGCAGTGCCGATCTCCCAAAGAGCAACCGGTGCACTCAAAAACGCGAGAGCGGCGCAATAACCTATATTTCTATCGTATCGTTTCGCCGTGATTCCAGCAACGCATAACACTGCGAAAAGCGCAAAACAGAATGCGAAAGTTTTCGCTCCCGATTGCCCCCCCAATGCCAAACCCCAGAGATAAAGCATGTTTATCCCAGGGGCTATGTTGCTTTGATGCATGAAAAAAATGTAGTCGAGTTTGCCCTCCCTCAGCCATATCTTGCTCATTGCCAATTGATGACTCACCGAATCCCAATCAGCACCGACACTCGGGGTGAGTACGGATGGAAGCCTCAAGAGAAACAAAAGCAAAATGAACATCCAAAGAATGCGCACAATCGGCGTAGTTTTTATCTTTTCGAGAATGAACGCCCGCGTTCGATAAAATGACCACACCCCGACAAGCACCCATAATCCCACGAAAAACACCCCGTAATGGAACCATCCCAACAAACCTACGAAAAAAGTTGCAATGCTGATCACCCCTAATCCGACTGCCCCACCTAATCCCCACCTCGCTTCGACCGGCAAATCGGAAACCCATCTCGAAATAACGAGCAATCCGATTGACACGGAAAGAAAACACAAAAATAGGACTATTAAAAACCCTATATAGGGTGAAACTTCTGCCACATCTTTTAAAATGAACATTTATAGATTCGGTCTTTCTGGAATTCTCGCCTCACCGAAAAGTTCCAATACTCCTTCCCCGATTTCGACTCGCTTCATTTTCAACGCTCCGTATAATGCCAAATCTTCGTTTTCATGAATAACGGGATTGATGAAATCGAGTAGCGCGCGTTTCATAGTCTCGTCTATGCTTCTTCCCAAAAAAACGAAAGCGTTCTCCAAATGGATTTCGAAATCGTTTTTCGGAACTAAATCAGCAATGACATAAAACTCCGTCTTGAAAAAAGGAAACTCGCCATATCCTTCTACGTAGACTTTATATTTTTTCAACTCTACTCGAATTCTTTTGATTTCATGATATTTTCGGAGAATAAAATCTTCTAATGCTTTCTCGTTTACACGAACATACCCTTCTCCACTGCCCGAGCGGCTCAGTCTCACTTTTCTTTCATCGAGAGCCAAAGCGAAATCGAAGCGGCAATCGCGCAAATCCGCCTTGAGTTCTTCGATACGAAGTCCTCGCAAGGAAAAATCGAACAAACGGAGTTTCAAACTTTTGATTCGTCCGTATTTCGAGCGCTCCGGCTCGGAAAAAAGAGGCAAACCATTTACCGAAAAATCTCTTGCTGTTATCGAAACTTCCGAAAATCTCCCCTCTAATGCCCCCAGAAGCCCATCCGATTTCACTTTCACCTCGACCTTCTTATTCTCCCCTTCGAGTTTCGATGCAATGTCCGATGCTGCTCCTTTCTCGAATGATCTTACGTTACATGAACAACACACGAGACAAAAAAAGGATAAAAAAACAAAAAACGTTCTTTTTCGAACGGTTTTATCCCCATAATTCGTATTCATAAACACTTGGAAGCGTAATTCATGCACGAATCGCACATCTCGAAAAGGCTTACGCCGTATTATGCCTCGGTAGAAGAGGAATACCATCTCATCCGAAACTCTTGTGGGTGGATGGACTTATCGCATCTTTCGAAATTGCAAATTACAGGTGGCGATAGAAAGGACTGGCTCCAAGGACAAATCACGAACGATGTGCAGGAGCTTACTCCCGGGCGTTCTCTTCGAGCCTGCATTCTCACACCCACAGGTCAAATCCTTTCTGAAGTCGCTCTCTGGGAGTTATCCGACTCCACGATACTCCTCTTTCCCGAAGAAGCGCATGAAAAAATCCTCGATAGACTCAATCGGATGATTATTTTAGAGGACGTAAAAATAAACGACCTCACGAGCCAATATTCTCTTTTCAGCGTACAAGGACCCACGAGTGCAAGAGTGCTCGAAGAAAGAATCTCACTTCCCCATTCTGATGCGAGTTCGGTCGAATTCGAAGGGAAAAATCTCATCGTTCTCCGCAGTGACCGAACGGGTTCAGGAGGCTGGGATTTGCTCTTCGATCATCGAGACACCGAGGAAGTGAGGAAGCTTCTCGAGGACATCCCTCCTATCGGAGAAGATGCCTGGAATATCGCGCGACTCGAGAGCGGATTTCCTTTATACGGGATAGATTACGACGAAAAAACCCTTCCTGCAGAATTAGGTCCTCACTTTCTGTCATCGCACGTGTCCTTTACGAAAGGATGTTACATAGGGCAGGAAGTCGTAATGAGAATTTATGCACGAGGACACACGAACCGCACCTGGATGGGGCTCATCGCCCAAATCGCGTTTCCTCCGGGCTCCTCTGTTTCTCACTCAGAACAAAAACAAATTGGAAAGGTAACGAGTAGTGTGGTCTCCCCGGAACTCGGGCCAATAGGAGCTGCCTACTTGCGGCAACCTTTTGCAAAGCCCAACGAACTCGTGATCATTCATGCCCCTGGCGGCGACGTCGAAGCGACTGTACAAAACATGCCGCTTAGAAAAATTCAATTCTGATGGAAAACATGCATCTTGACGAAAACGAGTATAATGCGGTTAGCACTCTAACCCTTCGAGTGCTAATTCTTATCGAACAAACTCTTTGGAGGTGTATCAATGAAACTTCAACCTTTGTATGACAGAGTTATCGTGAAGCCCGAAGAGAAAGAGACGAAAACCCCATCCAGACTCATCCTTCCCGATACTGCGCAAGAAAGACCGCTTAGGGGAACGGTTGTTGCGGTAGGACCGGGGAAATTATTAGACAACGGAAAAATCCTCCCCATGGATGTAAAAGAAGGTGACGTCGTTTTGTACGGAAAATACGCGGGCACCGAAGTAAAAATAGATGGCGAAGAATATGTGATTCTTAGACAAGATGATATTTTGGCGATAGACGAGGGTGCCAAAAAGAAAAAATCCGAAAAGGTTACAGCGGAGGCGAAATAACTATGGCAGCGAAAGAACTCAAATTCGGCACGGATGCACGACTTGCCTTGCAGTCGGGTGTCGACAAATTAGCGAACGCAGTTCGTGTTACTTTAGGTCCCAGAGGTCGCTGTGTCGGGTTAGAAAGGAAATACGGTGGTCCTTTGGTTGTGGACGATGGAGTTACCATCGCAAAAGAAATCGAATTCGACAACCGCTTCGAAAACGCGGGAGCGGCGCTCGTTCGGGAAGTCAGCAATAAAACGAACGACCTCGTAGGTGATGGAACGACAACCGCGACAGTTCTCGCACAAGAAATGCTCCATGAAGGAATCAGGTCAGTGCTTGCGGGCGCGAATCCGATGGCAATCAAATCGGGAATAGACAAAGCCGTTGATGCGATTGTCGAAGAACTCAAAAAGATGAGCCGCCCCATCCAAAGCCGTGAAGATGCAATCCATGTTGCCTCAGTTTCTTCGAACAGCACCGAAATCGGAGAAATCGTCGGAGATGTCGTCTTCCGTATCGGTCTCGACGGTGTAATCACTGTCGAAGAGGGCAAAGGAAGAGAAACCGTCGTCGAAGAAGTGCAGGGTTTAAGATTCGACAAAGGTTATATCAGTCCGTATTTCGTCACCAATCCGGAGCAAATGGAAGTCGTTTATGAAGATCCGCTTATTCTCTTTTATGAAAAGAAAATCAGCAATGTGATCGACTTCCTGCCCTTTCTGGAAAGAGCGGCACAAACGGGTCGCCCTATCATCGTGATTGCGGAGGACGTAGAAAGCGAAGCGCTCGCTCTTATGGTGCTAAATAGAATCCGCGGCGGTCTTCGATGCGCAGCAGCAAAAGCGCCGGGTTACGGAGAAAGAAGAAAAGCCATGCTCGAAGACATGGCAATCCTCACCGGCGGAAAACTCATTTCTGAAGAACTCGGAATAAAACTGGAAAACGTAACCACCGACATGCTCGGTTCTTGCGACAAAATCATCATGACGAAAGACCACACCACCATCATCGGTGGAAAAGGGAAAAAAGAAGAAATTCAGGCGAGAATAGCGCAAATCAAAAAACAAATCGAAACGACAGAGAGCAATTACGATAAAGAAAAACTCTCTGAGCGTTTAGCGAAATTAACCGGTGGTGTATGCGTCATCAAAGTCGGCGCATCAACGGAAACGGAAATGAAAGAGCGCAAAGAGCGTTTCAATGATGCTCTTCATGCAACGCGCGCCGCTTTGGAAGAAGGAATCGTTCCTGGTGGGGGCGTTGCACTCCTTCGCGCTGCTCGTGCAATCGAAAACATAAAACTAGAAAGCGACGAAGCATTCGGAATGAACCTCGTCAGAAACGCATGTTCAGCTCCTCTTCGTCTCATTGCGGAAAACTCCGGACGTGACGGAGAAACCACCGTCGAGAAAGTGAAAGAGAAAGAGGGTGCATTCGGCTTCGACGCAATGAAAATGCAATTCTGCGACCTTATGGAAGCAGGAGTCGTAGACCCCACAAAAGTCGTTCGACTATGCTTAGAAAACGCCGCCTCGATTGCAGGCATGATTATCACCGCAGAGGCAATCGTCGCCGAAATCCCTGAAAAAGAAGAAAAGCCCCATACTCCGCCACCCTACTAATCGGAGCATTCAAGGATATAGTCCTTGAAAATAATCTAAATAAATCCGGTTCCCCTTCGAGCGAAGAGGGGGAACCGATTTGTTTTTGAATATCATCTAGCGAAAGCAGAAAAAAACGCAAGGGGTATAGATTTTGTATTTGAATATTTTTAGCGAAAGCGGAATTATCAAAAGGTTTTTAAATACAATCCGGTTCCGCTTCGAGCGAAGCGATGAGGGGGGAACCTTTAGGGAGGGGGTGAAAACTTTCACTTCTCAGTCACTAAGAGTTTCTTCTCGTTCCCAAACTCTGTTTGGGAACGTTCTTTTATCCCGTAAGGCCCCCCCACTTACGCAAGGAACCGTTATTTTTTTCCCTTGCTGGGTGAGCAAAGTTTTTCATCATTCCATAGGAAGTACAAGGGATTCCAATCACGGTTGTGTGAAACGGTACAAGCGACAGGTATTACCTGTCACTCTTTCCGAGCGCATGAACCGCTTTCCTTGGAGGCGATGAGAGAATTCAAGGGGGTGGTAGGAGCGCGCCATGAACACCTTCCCCCGTACTACTACTCCGGCGCCTTGGACCGCACGCTACCATCAGGGGTCCATAGTATTAACAGCCCGCCATCCGGCTCCGCGCCAAGCCCCGCGACCGGGTTCCCATCCTTGTTGTATATGCTCAGATTGCCGCCATCAGGGAGAGCGCCAAGCCACGTGGCGAGTTTCGCATACTTGTTGAAGATGCTCAGGCCGCCGTAGCCAACAGGATCAGCGTCAAGCGCAACGACTTGTTTTTCATCCTTGTTGTAGATGTCCAGCTCACCGCCATCAAGGTCAGCGCCAAGCGCAACGACTCGTTTTTCATCCTTGTTGTAGATGTCCAGCACGCCACCTTCAGGTATAGCGCCAAGCGCAACGACTCGTTTTTCATCCTTGTTGTAGATGTCCAGCACGCCACCTTCAGATACAGCGCCAAGCCCTGCGGCCGTTTTTCCATCCTTATTACGTATGCCTAGCAAGCCACCATCTGCGTCTGTACAAAGAGTAGCGACCAGTTTCTCATCTTTGTTGAATATTACAAACAAGCCGCCATAGGAGTCATTGCTAAGCCTAGATACCTTTTTCCCATCCTTATTGTAAATCTCAAGCAAGCCTCCATCAGAGGCAGCATAGAGCCCCATGACCGGTTTCTCATCATTATTGGATATGAATAATAAGCAGCCATTAGAGCCAGCACCAAATACCGCTACCTTTTTCTCATCTTTGTTATACAGACCCAGCAAGCCGCCTTCTGAGGCAGCGCTAAGTAGCGCGACTTGCTTACCTTCCTTGTTGTAGATAGCCAGCACTCCTCCATAAGGCCCGGCCTGAAGCACCATGGACACTTTGCCGTTTTTGACCAACTCGAACTTTTCCGCCCGAATGGTCTCCGCTTTTCTGAGCTGGTCCTCCAGTGCCTCTATTCGTGCTTCCAACATCTCTACTTTTTTGTCCAATGTCATTTGATTGTCTCCTCAGTCAATGTGGGTGGGTGCACCCACTAGAAAAGGAGATTATAACGAAGATAGAGAGAGTTGGAGGTTTACTGCCTAAAACAAAGGAGCGACAGAGAAACAAAAAGGAAATCTAGGGAAGAATTGCCTTTTCTACTCTTCTTCTATGGGGGGGTGCTCCGCTAAACTACAGCGTGTCGGGTCGGAGACGGTTCCGTAATCGTAAGTTCCGCCTGCGGGGCACACAGGAAACTCCCGCAAATAAGGGTCTATATCGGAATCTACGATTACATAATCCGGTGGCAAATTTTTATCTATTGCCGCCTGTGCTTTCGCAGTGTCGTACAAACGCATATTTCCCTGGCATGCGCGTTTGGAAGCCTTCGCGCGCGCTGTCATAAATTGCGGAATAGCGATGCTAAGCAAAACGCTGATTATCAGAACGATAATCATCACTTCGACCAGCGTAAATCCTCGCTTCCGCATTTTTATTCTCACCATCCTAGTGAATGCGGAGCCGAGTCCAGGCGGCTATTAGGACTCGAACCCCGCCACGAATATTCTTTTCCATCGTGTTTCCTCGACATACCCGCAATCATTACTGGTTTTCCTATCTCCAAAGGGCGGGTTAATGTGTCAAGAACAAATCGGTTCCCCTTGCACAGCAGGAGGAACCTTACGGAAGGGGTTGTTTGTCGCGCCTTACGGCGCTCCTACTTGCGAAATATTACAAGAATATTAAAAACGTCGCGACTCACAACGTTTTTCGAAACACACGAAAAACACCCTGGGTATCCTGACTTACCGGTGAAGAAAAAGGTTGCTGATTTCTTCTATAAATACTTTTTAGGTTCTCCTACACTCATCGTCTCCTCGCCCGGGCGAGTGAACCTCATCGGAGAACACACAGATTACAACGAAGGTTATGTATTCCCAGCGGCTGTATCGCTAAGGCTTACTATCGCATCGAGAGTTTCCCCAAATTGTTCTGCAATCGTTTCCCAAGAGTTCGAGGAAATTGTCAACTTCGATACTCGAGATGAAAAGCCTCCGAAGGGATGGGCGAAATACCCGTGGGCATGCGCGCAAGCATTGCAAAGGGAATGGAACATTTCGATTCCTAATATCGAAGCGGCGATAGTTTCAGAAATACCTCGAGGCGCAGGATTGAGCAGCAGTGCTGCATTAGAAACAGCCTCGCTTTTTTCATGGCTCAAGCATATTCGCAAAGAAATCGACCTCGAAGAACTCGCGCGCATCGCATGGCTCGCAGAAACGAAATTCGTAGGAGTGAATTGTGGGATGATGGACCAACTCGTTTGCTCATTAGGACGAAAAAGACACGCCCTTCTCATAGATACGCGTTCTCTCGATTTCTCATATCATTCCCTCCCCCCCGAAATATCTATCAGCATTATGGACACTCGCAAGCCGAGGCAATTAGCATCCTCCGCTTACAATCAACGTGTAGCAGAGTGCAAGCGAGCAGTAGAAGCCCTCCGAAAGGAAAATCCAGAAATCCGTTCCCTGAGAGATGCAACGCTCGAATTACTCGAAGCAGCCAAACAACATGGCTTAGATGAAATCGCCTTCAAACGAGCGAGGCACGTAATTCGTGAAAACGAACGAGTACTCGCTTTCGTAAAAGCATTAGAATCCAAAGATTTCCGCGCTCTGAATAACTTAGCAAAAGAGTCGCACATAAGCCTGAAAGAAGATTACGAAGTAAGTTGCCCCGAGTTGGATGCGATGGCTCAAGCGGCCTGGGAAGCCCCCGGTTGCGTTGCAGCAAGGCTCACGGGGGCAGGTTTCGGAGGGAGTTGTGTGGGTTTAGTCTTCACGGACTCTTTGCGAAAGTTCGAGCAATATGTTTATGACCGTTACATGTCATACGGTTTTCAAGAGCCCAAAATTTACTCAGTGGAAGCAGACGATGGAGTGATTTGTGAAGTTTGCGATAAAGAAGAATAAAAAACGGAACTTCGATAAGGGATTAGCGTCAAATTTAGTAACGGACGCGATTGCCGATACCGAAAATTGGAATTGGCAATATTTGCGAAAAGGTCGGGAAAATAGAAGGAGATGCTCAAGGCACATCCTCGTATTTATCCCTAAATATTAACCATTAAGTTGCGAAACTTAAAGTAAGGAGCAAAAAAACATGGAATGTTTTTACCAAGCGGCAGTTTTCGACTTAGGAGCGGGGGGATAAGATGGCTATGTCAACAACACGTTCAGAACAGGAGCAACGACCTGTGCGGCTTACGAAGCGAGAAATCGAAGTATTAAGCCTCATTGCACAAGGTTATAGTAGCAAAGAAGCTGCGGAACAATTGTTCGTTTCGAAGCGCACCGTAGACTTTCACTTAGCGAATATTTACGGCAAACTTCAAGTGAACAATCGAGTCCAAGCGTTTCGAGTCGCTACGAGAATGGGATTGATTCCATTCGAACCTTCGTTCAATCATAACCGATAAGTTTTTAGAGGCTTCTGTCTGCAAAACGCGGTGGAATACCACCGCGTTTTTGTTATTTTTATGTAGCAAAGAAAACCTTACTTGGTGTCGCGAAAATCTTGCGCTAACAGGGGGAAGCTTTTTGATGCCTCAACTGCTCCTGCAGTTGAGGCTCTTTTATTTCGAATGGGATTCAAAAAGAAAAACTCCTTCTCTCTCAAGGTTTGAAGTGCTCGGTTTTTAGAATGAGCAATTGCCCCGTCATCATGCGAAAGATGCTCATAAAATAAATCAAATCCCTATGTTTGGTGTCTCGATGGGATTCGCGGTAACTCCAGTTCACCCGCATGAACAGCAGTCGTCGTGTATCGAATCAAACGGTCTAAAATTACTTTAATCGTTCCTGCGATAGGAAATGCCAATATCATTCCTGCCAAGCCGAACAACGCAGCGCCCGAGAAAACGACGAAGAAGCTCACCACTGGATTAAGACCGACCGACCTTCCGACAAATTGAGGATGAAACAACTGGTCATGCAAAATATGCGCAACGAAGAATACGATTAAAACGACAGCGATATACGTTCCTTGATCGGAAAAAGTGTACCAAAAAGGACCTTTCGCTCCTTGCGCGAATATCGAAAAAGCGATAAGAATCGCAGAAATAAGCCCCCCCAAATAAGGAATCAAATAGAAAATACCGCACACTATCGCTAAAAATAACGAAAAGGGCACGCCGAGCACGGTCAGCACCACTGCCATTATCGTCATGTATAATGCAACGCTCACCGTCAAGCCACGCAAGTATCCTCCGAGCACCTCTCCGATATCTCCGAGCAAATCCATCGCAGCGGGTCGAATCGCGGGAGGTATCCAGGTTACGAAACGGCGTTTGTATGTGTCGTACTCGAAAAGGAACAGTAACGTGATAATCGGCGTGAAAATGAGCAGAATCGCCGAGGAAACCAAGTATTGAAAAATCGTTACTGCCCCCCCTAACGCCGCTTGCGCCCATTGCTTTACTTGCCTTTCGATTTGGAATGTTTGCTCGATTCCCTCTCGAGTCGTCGGCAATCCTAATCGCGCTAAAGTCGGCTTCCATTTTTCGATAAAGCGGTCAATTAAACCTTGTTTCGAAGAGTTTCTAATTTCGAGCAGTAATCTATCCTTGCTGGTCGGTAAACCGAAAGCAATCAACTCGCTCGAAAAATCTCGGAAGAAAGCCTCATGCTCTGCACTCTGTTCCGGAGATTCGAGCCATTTTCTGAAGTTCTGAACATCCTGTGGAATTCCATAATCCGCCAGTTTTTTCTTGACGGCGTTATCGGCGAGAAACTGCTCTGTTTTCGTTGGTGGAAAAAGAGTGTCGTTAATGAACTTCGTCGTCGTTTCCTGAATTCCAGACACTTGCCGTTGAATGAGCGGAGTCAGTGCAATGGCAATCGTGCTTACGAGAATAAAGAATCCGAGAAAAACCGTCCAAACCGCTACCGCTCTGCTGAAACCCCTTCTTCTAAGACGCCGAATTAAAGGCTCGAGCAATAAGGCAGTAAATATAGCGATGACGAACGGAAGCAGGATGCTCCGAACGAGATACAAGAAGCCGGCGGCGATTATAACAATCGCCAGCCAAAGTACGACGCGAGTCCCCATCACAGGGGGAGCCTAATTAGGCTCCCGCCTCATCGGCGCTATGCACTCCCGCAGTCTTTCTTTCCTTGCGTTCGCGCATCCAGTCACTCACTCGATTTTTCAGTTCGTCGAACTTTCTTGCGAGTTCTTCGCGGGTCTCTGCTCCAGCACGCGGAGCGAGAAGTATCCCGGCTGCTGCTCCTATCAAAGCGCCAACTCCTACACCGGCAAGAAAGTAAATCATTACACTTCTTTCTTCACTATTGTTTTCTGCCATTTTGTTCCTCCTTATTTTTCAATTGTCGGATTTTTTATTGCCTCACTCATTTCTACGATTGGTTCGTCATTCCGGTGCGGCTCTTGCATTTGTTTCGATTTGACTTTTTCTCGCAGACTCAAGGCTACCCGAATGCCTAACCTTATGGCATCCAGCCACACCGGCGAAGCAGGCTTTTGAAATACCCCTAAAACCTGAGAAACCGTTTTTATCACAGGCTCCGCTGATTTTAACGTCTCGCTTGCCTCTTTTGCGGCGGTTTCGACACTCCGAATCGCTTGACGGGCTTCGGAAAGCGCGGGGCGTACTTCGTCCCGTAACATCTGAGTCGCGTTACTCAATAGTTCCTCCAATTTATCTGCATTGCGCTCCACCTTTTGTAACAACTGAAGGTGGAGATAAAGTAGCGCTCCCAAAAGGGCGATCTGCATCAAAGCTGCAATCAAAAGTGTCGCTTCCATCTCATTCTCCTAACGACAAGACTACCACCGAGAGACTCGAAACGTTTCGCTTCACCTGCATTTATCCTTACGCCTTGGGAAAGACCATTTCTACGAGAAAAGAATACATTCTTTTCAAAAGGGGAACGGTGTCAGCCAATTCCTTCAACGGTCCTTCTACGAGCTCAGAAAGCGAGGGAGGAAGGAGGATTTCGACTTCTTTTTTCACCCGAGGTTTCGGTGGGCTAAGCTCGGTTACAATTCCTTCCGTTTTGCTTTTCAGTGATTCGAGTTCTCTCGACAATCCTCGTAATTCTTCGACCAAAGTCTTATCATACATAGTTTTCAAACTCTGAATGTCTTCGGATACCCTTTCTATTCTTTTCCCGATTCTTATCCCTTCCTTAACAAGAAACAAAGTATAAAAAGCGAGACCTACGCTTGCCGCAATTACGAGTATTTGTAATAACAGCATACGTTTTATTACGACAGATTCACCTTTTCCGAAGCCATCCTTTCTGAACCCGTCATTTCCGAACCCAAAATCGTTCCTCCTGCAACGACTCTTTCTCCCTTATAGAAAACAGCAGTCTGACCAGGTGTAACTGCTCGTATCGGTGTCAAAAAACGTGCCCGCATAGGATTTCCGGGATAAAGGATTGCAGGCATAGGAGTCATATTGTAACGCACCTTTCCCATCACACGAACAGGCACATGGTTTTCTTGCGAAACCACATTTTCGAAAATCACGTCTTGACAATAAAGTTCTTCTTCGGAACCCACGACGATGCTGTTCGTTTCCGGTTGAATCCGCAAGACATACAAAGGTTTGCCATTTAAATTCAATCCAATTCGCTTTCGTTGACCGATAGTGTAATTTCCCAATCCGCGATGTGTTCCTACCACTTTTCCATCCGAGGTGATCATAGGTCCTTCGACGAAAGCATCGGGTCTGCGATTTTTCAAGAAGTTCGCATAACCACCTGCCTCACTTACGAAACAAATCTCTTGCGAATCGGGTTTATCCGCAACAGGCAATCCCAACTCGCGCGCAATACTCCGCGTATGTGCTTTGCTCGGGAGTTCGCCTAAAGGAAAAATTACTTTGCTCAGTTGTTCCTGACTGAGCATATAAAGCGCATAACTCTGGTCTTTTTCCTTCGCACGCGCTCGTAATAAACTCCACTTTTGCTTAGCATGGGAATACCGAACACGTGCATAGTGCCCTGTCGCCAATTTATCGCATCCGATTTCTTCTGCTTTTTGCAATAACAAATCGAACTTCACATGACGATTGCATTCGATGCAGGGATTCGGTGTCAATCCAGCGGCATAGGAATCCAAAAAACGCTGAATTACATATTCTTTGAATTCCTCGCGGAAGTTGATGACATAGTACGGAATGCCGAGATGTCTTGCTACACGTCTCGCATCCTCTACAGCACCGAGGGAGCAGCATCCGGAATGTCTCGGGTCTGTCTGGCTTTCCTGCCAAATCTGCATCGTTACACCGACTACATCGTAGCCCCGACGAACCAATAGAGCGGCTGTGACACTGCTGTCCACACCCCCAGACATCGCTACCAAAACTCGGTGCTTCTTCTTCATGCCACCTAAAGTGAGATGTTATTTATTGACGTAATGTTTCTCTATTTCCTTATCCGACAACAATATTTGTATCCCACCGCCTACTGCGAATAGAGTTTTTCCGTTGGGATAGATCACGAACCACGAAGGGGTCGCAATCACTCCTAACTTCGCAGCGTCGTCCATATCCGTATGGATGTTTTCCAAAACCTTATCCAATTTTTCTGGTTCATCGAAAAGTGATTGGGCTTCCTGAGGATCGAGACCTACGCCTCCCATTAGGCTAACCATTGCATTCGGTTCTGTTTCCTCGCGGTGCTCGAGAAGCGCGCGTATCGTTTCCCAAAATCTTCCTTTGCTTCTTCCCCATTCTGCGAGCACTGCTGCGTGCAATGAATTAGGATGCAATTCCAATTGAGGAAAATGACGAAAATACAATTTGACTTTGTCTTTCAACCTTCCTCGCAATTCGTTTTCGAGCCAGAAAAATAATTCGCTACAACTGGGGCAGTGCAAATCGGTGAATTCTACGACTGTTATCGGCGCATTCGGGTTTCCTGCTAACGGAGTGTGCTCTCGAAAAAGAGGAATTTCTTTCGGAATTTGCACTTCGACGGGCTTCGGAAGTTTTTTCCCGATTCCATATTCCGCAACCGCATAACCCAGTGAACCGAAAACAGCAAGCCCTAAAACGATGCCGAAAGAAACAAAAGAAGAGCGTTTCCCAGTTGCAAGTTTCTCGAAAAACAACCCCAATGATTGCGATAAAAAAGCAACGGTCATCACAACACCGCTCGCCAAACACCAAACACACATCGCTTTGAGTCTAAAAACGGAGTGCCCTAAAAGCAATGCGCTAATCAAAAATCCAGCGGCTAAGAAAAACCATAAGAAAAATCCTAATCGCGACGTATCGGGAATTCCACGAACTGCACGAAATCCCGCACCGATTGCGGTTACGAGATACAAAGCCGCTCCGAAAAACGCTATAGGTATGCCCAGGAACTTGCTCCACTCATCGAAGGCGACAGCATCGCAATCGCTTCCGAATGGACCGCAAGGGAGACTGATTTCTGTCAAATGCGCAATACCCAAAACTAAGGCGATGAAAAGCCCTACGCACGCAGTGAAAAACACGATTCTATTTAGGAGTTCTGGAGTGAGCATGGTCTTTCGCTTTGATTAGCTTCTATGGAATGTTTAAACAAAAGCAGACGCCTTTGGTTGCACCTCGAAAAAATAATTATACTATTTTCCCCAAGTAGCGACTTCCCCCAAATGTAGCGACGGAGTTCTTCCCATAAGGCGGATGAATTTCCCCTAGAAATTGGTTTCACCACTCCTTGGAGCACGGCCTGCTTTCCTTTGAGCGAATGAGTTCTACTTGGAAAAATGGATTATTGCCAAGGAAACGCTCCCCCGCTCATTGGAGCGGGGGCAGCTTCCCTTGTAAAGGAAGTTTTTTCGAAACGTCTTTGCGATCTAACGAGTTCCGCTTAGCGTGTCTTTTGCCAGGAGACCCTGCGAGAACCTGAAGACGAAGTATGATTCGACGCAGAAACTCGGCGGACTTCCGATTTCTGTCCGTACGCTTCCACTCTATGGTCGTAGTGAATGCCGTATGCCTTCGGCATGCCGTACAGTTCTGGATGTATGTATTTGCCTTTATACTCCTCAGGCTTTTCCTGCTCCGTCTTGAACCCATGCTTCTGAACCCATAGGTCGTTGCGAACGGCTTCTACACGCCAGGAGACTTCCACATGGGGCTTACTGGTGCGGATGACGAACTGGTTGTTCCGAATCTTGCGCACTACCTTTGCCAGCACGAAGTCGTCGCTGTCGTCAATCACCGTGAGGTGATAAGTGGGGTCGCGATTAATGGATTCGAAGTAGTCGGGGAGCTGTACGGTGGCATAACCCCGTGCATCGGTTACAACGTTTCCTCGATATGCGTTGTACGGCTCCGGACCTTCGGTGCAGAAGTGGTTCACGTAGTGGGTTTCTGGTCTTAGGGGGTGGTCTATCTGGAACGACTTGGTGCCTGTGGCAGCGAAGTTTCCGTCGGAGTAGATGGCAAAGCCATCAGGGCTGTAGGCTACCCCATACACCCCGAAGGTGAAGCCACTCGTAGCGGTTGCCCATCCTATTGCCCCTCTGCCCCAGGGGCTTCCGCTTAGCCCAATCAGGCCTGCAGTGGTAAAGTTGCCGCTGGTCGCGGTTGCCAAGCCGAACACGCCGGTGCCCGATGTACTGTCGCTTTGCCCATACACGCCATAGGTGGTGCCGCTTGTGGCGTTTGTCCAGCCAACCACGCCCTTGCCCGTGGTGCTGTAGTTTAGCCCAAACACGCCGACTGTGGCGCCGGTGGAGGCGCTTGCCCAGCCGTATACGCCGGTACCGGATGCACTGTCGCTTTGCCCATACACCCCGTAGGCGTCGCCGCTTGTGACGGCTGCCCAGCCAGCTACGCCCCTGCCCGTGGTGCTAGAGCTTCGTCCAAATACGCCGTAGGCAGTGTTGCTGGTGGCGGTGTGATTCCCGTAGAGAGCGATTTGTCCGGTACCCGTTTCTGCATGAAGGCGGTAAGCAGGGTTGCTCGTTCCAATGCCCACATTGCCGCTGCTGTTAATCGTGAACCGGGTGGCGTTTGCCCCACCCGCCTGATAGCGAATGTCAAACGTGTCGGTATCTGCATCACTTCGAATGTCCCATTGGGGCGCTCCGTTCTCCGCGAAGTAGAGTATGGCATCCAGGGCTGTCTGTGCATCAACGGAGATAGCAGTATGTGAGTTGGTATTCGTATTGCGTGCCCGAAGGACCACTTCTGGGAATCCCGAAATTCCTCCCCAGTTCGTTCCGGCGCCCTCTATATGGAGCAAGTTGGTCGGTGTTGTGGTACCAATGCCCATATTGCCGCTGAAGTAGCCACGCCCTACAAAATAGCCAGCATAGCCGTCGAGGCTGTCGCTTTGCCCATACACGCCATAGTTGACACCGCTCGTGGCGGTTGCCCAGCCAACTACACCCCTGCCTGAGGTGCTGGCGCTTTGCCCAAACAGGCCATGATTACTGCCACTGGTTGCGGTTGCCAAGCCGTAAACGCCAGTACCCGATGTGCCTTCGCTTCGCCCAAACACACCATAGTTCGTGCCACTGGTGGCGGAAGCCCAGCCGAGCACGCCCCTGCCTGAAGTGCTGTCGCTTTGTCCATACACGCCATAGGCGTCGCCGGTGGTGGCGGTGTGAAGTCCCCAGATGGCGCGGTCTCCCGTACCTACTACTACATGTAGCGGGTAAAGCGGACTGCTCGTGCCAATGCCCACATTCCCAGCGTTGTAGTATATGTTGTTCCCCGTAGACTGCCAAAAAGCATCGCGCAGGTCGGCATCGGGAGACCACTCGCTGCCGTTCCACTTCAACACTTGACCTGCAGATGGAGCAGAGCTCGCAACCGACCAACCCTGCAAACCGTCTACTAACGGGTTAGGGTAAGTCCCTGACAAATCGCCACCCGCGCTACCGCCCGGTGAAACGCCTGAAATGGTCACATTGCTTGCCGAAGTGACCCGACCCTGCGCGTTCACCGTGAACTGCGGCACCTGCGTAGCGCTGCCGTAGGTACCTAAAGAAACGCCCGTGTTGGAAAGTTTCGTGTCGGTCACTGCACCGTCGGCAATCTTCACTGTCGTTACTGACAGGTCGGCTAACATGCTGGACACCACCCCGCCCGTCGCTATTGAGAAGGTCGTTCCCATCAGTTGCAAGCCTGCTCCTGCCGTATAAGTCGTGTCGTTGTCTATGCCAGGTGACCACGCACTGCCGTCCCACTTCAGAACCTGACCCGTAGCAGGAGCAGTGCTGGCAAGCGCGTAACCCTGCAAGCCATCCACCAAAGGGTTAGGATACGTCCCGGACAAATCGCCCCCCGCAGCACCAGAAGGTGGGGGAAGCGCTTGCCACGTCCCATTCCCCGAACCATCTGAGGTGAGAACACGACCCGACGCGGCTCCCGTGGACATCTGAAACGCATTCGTCTTGATCGCACCCGCTATCAGAGTCCCAGAAATGTTCACATGACCCGTCTGCTGAATCCCTGGAGTCTCCGACTGAAGCAAAACAACGCCTATTGCATCACGATTCTCTTGTTGGAGAGCCCCAGGAACTGCGTTCGGCAATGTGACTAAAACATAGTACTCCTTACCTTCTGTGAGATTGTCCGCACGCAAAGACGCGGAGTAACTCCCGTCTTGTACAACCGCAGTCGAAATACTCCGGTATGCAAGGACCTCTGTATCTTTGTCGTAGAAGTTGAACGCCAACTCGGCATAGCCGTCAGGGACGGACTTCCCTTTCACACTGCCGAACAATGTCAACGTTCTCTCTTGCGCAGAAGCGTCTCTGGGCAAGACCAACCAACTTATTACAACAGGCACGATTACAACCGACGCAATAACCGCGCCTATAAAAGCAAATAGCAATTTCACAGTTCTTCTCCTTTTGCTTTGTTTTTGTCTTGCTGGTATATGCCCCGGTAACCAGGCTTGGGTTACCGGGGCACCCAAAGTAAAAGCAGTATAACGCAGGTTCCTCTGTCATGTGCACAGATTAGTAAATACAAAATACTTTGTGACTAAAATCATAAAAAAAATAGTATAAAAAGCAGTGCTCGACATTCCTCCCGAAAGCCAGTTTACTATCCCAGACGCCTCGTTCCAAATATATCATGAGCAAGGAGAAATATAGCCTGGGCATGGCGGTACTAAGCGTTGCAGAAAAAGAACTCGAGAAAGGTGCGCGAGAAATCGGAGGAAACAACCGCGGCTCATTTGTAGAGAAATACTTGAAACCTTCAGGACTTCGTCCTCCTCAGCCCTGGTGCGCTGCGTTCGTTTCATGGTGCATTGCTGTAGCCGCTAAGAAAGAGAAAAAACCCTCTCCGCTCCCTTACACAACCAGCGCAAGAAGGCTTTTATATGCTGCTATTCGAGCGGGGATGATTACCCATGACCCCAAGCCAGGAGACCTCGTGGTTTGGTCGCGTGGGAGTCCATCTGGTCCATTTGGGCACATAGGCATAGTCGCCAAACGAATAGGGGACGAAATCGAAACCATCGAGGGAAATCGGGAACCCAAAGTCGCCACCTTCAAATACCGCTTGGGCAAAATGCCCCGTTTGTTAGGGTTCATCCGAATACCATAAACAAAACCTCGTGATTTTCTGGAACTTTTAACCGAGTCCGTACTGTTGTTTTGAAATGTCAGAGCCCGTTAGGACTCGTTATGGAATCCATTCTAAGATTAGAGCCTCCTAGCCGCGGTTCGAGAGGCTTATGAGGAGTTCCTACTCCAAAGTTTATAACTTAGCGTATCGGTTGGCTGGAAACCCGAATGACGCGGAGGATCTGACCCAAGAGGCTTATTACCGTGCATTCAGAAGGTTCGAAACTTACGATGGAACCAAGCCCTTTGAAAATTGGATTTTTAGGATTCTCGGCAGACTGTTTTTAGACCTCATGCGCTATCGCAAGCGTAGGGTGAAAACGGTAAGTTACGATGCACCCCTGCCAGAAGAACGTCAGGACAACGTGTATTTCGAAAAACCTGACGAGAGCACGAACCCGGAAACTCTGTTCATAAAAGAAACGTTGAGTGATGAGTTGCAAGAGGCTATCAACAAATTGACACCAGAACAACAAACCGTTGTGATACTGGCAGATGTGGAAGGGCTGCAATACAAAGAAATTGCCGAACGGATCGGAGCACCCGTAGGCACGGTGCGAAGCAGATTACATCGCTCGCACAAAACGTTACGAAAAATGCTTTCAAAAAACGTAAAGATGAAACGATTTTTACCTGCCGAGCAACTTAGCTCCTAGCTTCTCATCTCCTCTCCTCCCAACACCAAGGGGCGGGGACCTTGCCCAGTCCCCGCCCATTTTTTATGTCTATCCGTCAGAAAACACACTGACACAACGAAACTCTTCACTTTCCTACTTGCATACAATATATAGCCATTGGCGGGATTTGGATAAGGATTTGGGAACTAAAAAATGTACGAAATATGATTAACATCATAGGAAAAACCCCGTAATTTTTAGCAATCTTTAATCATCGAAAAAACTTACAAAAATGGGAGGTGATGTTATGGCTTGCTTGAACTGTACACAGGAAAACACTCTGGACCGATTCGAAAGGCTTATGAAGAAGACTTATCCTAAGGTGTATCAGCGCGCTTATCGCTTGGTGAGAAATTCGAGTGATGCGGAAGACCTGACTCAAGAGACTTATTACCGAGCACTGCGAAAGTTCGATACATACGACGGAGATAAACCATTCGAAAATTGGATTTTCAAAATCCTCGGCAGATTGTTTTTGGATCTCGTTCGCTACAGAAAACGCAGAGTGAAGACGGTAAGTTACGACGCTCCTCTGCCACAAGAACATGACGACACCGTATATTTCGAAAAACCAGATGACAGTACAAACCCAGAAACTCAATTCATGAATGAAGAACTCAGTGAGGAGTTGGAAAGTGCGATAAGGAAATTAAATCCCGAGCAGCGGGTTCTTGTGCTGATGGCTGATGTAGAAGGAGTTCCCTATCAAGAGATTTCAGAACGTTTTAACGCACCCATCGGTACGGTAAGAAGCCGCTTGCATCGGACGCATAGACTGTTGCGAGAAGCACTTTCTAAAAAAGCCGCATGAAGAGTTTTCTCTGCTAACGACTTGTCTCACAGCAGCTCCTCTCTATTGCAGGGCGGGGACCTTGCCCAGTCTCCGCCCAATTTTCACAGAATCTTTGGGTAGAGACCCCCCAAACCGGCTGAGAAGACCTTATGCGAAAAAATCATAGAAAAAAGCCCGTATTATTAGCGAACTTATGCCGGGAAAGCGGTGTCTAAGGTACTACCCTTGAAAGGAATAGGAGGTCACTAAATGGCCCGTGTAAACCGTGCCTTGGAACACACCTTGGAACGATTCGAAAGGCTCATGAAGAAAACCTATTCCAAGGTGTACAACTTCGCTTATCGTTTAGTGAGAAATTCGAGCGACGCGGAAGACTTGACTCAAGAGACTTATTACCGCGCACTGCGAAAATTCGACACCTATGACGGAAGCAAATCTTTCGAAAATTGGATTTTCAAAATCCTCGGAAGATTGTTTTTAGACCTCATTCGCCACAGAAAACGCAGAGTGAAGACGGTAAGTTACGATGCTCCTCTGCCGCATGAACATGACGATATCGTGTACTTCGAAAAACCAGACGATAGCACGAACCCAGAAGCTCAACTTATGAAAGAAGAACTTAGCGACGAGTTGGAACGTGCGATTAAAAATCTAACTCCCGAGCAACAATCCATCATGCGCATGGCGGATGTAGAAGAGATTCCCTATCAAGAGATTGCAGAGCGTCTCGATGCACCTATCGGTACGATAAGAAGCCGCTTGCATCGAACCCATAAAACGCTCCGCAAAAAACTTGCGAAAATACGAGCGGCAAGCAGAGCCTAATTTCCATTCGGAATCTCATTGATTTTAAAGCGGGGTTCAATCCCCGCTTTTTTTCATCACCTTATGCTATATGCAAAGGCTAATTTTCCTCTAAGCAGGAAGACCATCGAAAAAGCCTCGACTGCAGGAGCAGTCGAGGCATCACACAAATCTCGGTTATATTTGCGAAGCTGAGGGAAACCTTTTAGCATGGAAATTCTATTAGGGAACATCAATACAATCTAAGGGAACATCAAAAGCCTCAAAGCCTCAACTGCAGGAGCAGTTGAGGCATTGTTATAAACATCAAAATACAAATAGCCTCAACTGCAGGAGCAGTTGAGGCATCGTTATAAAAATTTTCTGAAAGAACATCAAAATACAAAAAGCCTCAACTGCGGGAGCAGTTGAGGCATCTTTTAAAGCGAGCATCGGACATCGGCGTTTTCCAGCGGGGTTTATTCCCCTCTCTTTTTCGTCAGTTTTCGAGCGTCGTACCGTTTCCCCGAACGTATATTTTATGGAAAAATGGATGCAGAAGGAGTAAACCCCATGAGTGACTCATTCCCGATACGAAAGATAGACCACATCAAGTTCTATTCCGGAAACGCAAAGCAAGCAGCCGATTGGTATCACTTCGTTTTCGGCTTCGACATCGTGGCTTATTCAGGGCTGGAAACAGGCGTGCGGACGGAAGCGAGTTACCTTCTCCAGCAAAACGACGTTCGCCTCCTCATCGCATCCCCGCTCATCCCCAATCACCCTATCGGGGAATTGCTCGGAAAGCATGGGGATTTCGTAAGGGACATTTGTTTCGAAGTAGACAACGTTAAAAGTGCCTTCGACTTAGCAGTGAGCAAAGGTGCAAGCCCAGCCCTCGAGCCAACCGTTCTCGAGGACAGTTTCGGCAAAGTCGAGGTGGCATCTATTCATTCCTATGGCGACGTGCTCCATACGTTTATTAACCGGGACCAATTCAGCGGTCTTTTCGCTCCGAATTACGTTCCTGTAAACAAAAAGGGCGAATCCATCGGGGTCGAATACGTCGATCACGTCGTCGGAAATGTAGAAC
Organism: Fimbriimonadales bacterium; assembly: GCA_035559795.1. Lineage (NCBI taxonomy): Bacteria > Bacillati > Armatimonadota > Fimbriimonadia > Fimbriimonadales > Fimbriimonadales bacterium. Next base: position 96,654 of record DATMAR010000002.1, read on the forward strand.
TGGGGGGGATGAACAAGTGGGTCGAATGGTATCGCAACGTTTTAGGTTTCGAGCAGTTGATTCATTTCGATGACAAAGACATCAGCACGGAATACTCCGCCCTCATGTCGAAGGTGATGCAAAGCGGCAACGGTCGAATCAAGTTCCCCATCAATGAACCTGCCGAAGGAAAAAGGAAATCACAAATCGAAGAGTACTTAGAATTTCACGGTGGTCCCGGAGTGCAGCATATTGCACTTCATACCGGAAACATCATCGAGACCACGAAAAAATTGCGCGAAAGAGGATTGGGCTTTTTGAGCGTTCCTCACTCTTATTACGAAGATGTTCCTAACCGTGTAGGTGAAATCGAAGAGACGCTGAGCGAAATCGAAAATTTAGGAATTCTCGTAGACAGGGATGACGAGGGATATCTTCTTCAGATTTTCACCAAACCGGTGGAAGACCGCCCTACGCTCTTCTATGAACTCATTCAACGCAAAGGTGCGAAGAGTTTCGGAAAAGGCAACTTCAAAGCCCTTTTCGAAGCGATCGAGCGAGAGCAAAAGATACGAGGAACGTTATAAGAATCCCATTCGATTGTTTTAAACAATCATGAAACTCGTCCGATTCACTTTGTTGGACGAGCCAACGGCGCGTTCAGGATTTTTTTACGAAGAGAAGATTTACGAAACCGATGGTGTTCAGCCTATCGGTATTCATAAACTTCACGAAGTTCGTCTTTTATCGCCAATCCCTCGGCATCCGAATTTTCGCGACTTCATGAGTTTCGAAGAACATCTTATCAACGTCCGAAAAAAATTCGGTCGTGAGGATGTTCCTAAAGAATGGTATGCCGCTCCTTCTTTCTTTTATCAAAACGCGACTAGCATCGTAGGTCCGAACGAACCGATTCCCCAACCCGCTTTCACGCGCGAATTAGATTTCGAATTGGAAGTCGGCATCGTAATCGGGGAAAACGGTTCGAACATTCCCGTCGAAGAAGCCGACGATTATATCTTAGGTTTTACGATCATCAATGACTGGACTGCGCGCGATGTGCAACGGAGAGAAATTCGCGTAGGAATCGGGTTCGGAAAAAGTAAAGACTTCGCAACCAGTGTAGGTCCGTATTTAGTTACACCGGATGAACTGGAATCGAAATGCCGAGATACGGAAAGAGGAAAAGTATATGAACTCACCATGAGAGCGTACGTCAATAACGAACTGATTACAGAAGGAAATCTCAAAAACATGCATTGGACTTTCGCAGAGATGGTTTCCTACGCGAGTCAAGGAGTGGAATTGCAAACAGGTGATTTAATCGGTTCGGGGACGGTGGGAAAAGGATGCATTTTAGAACACGAGAGGGACTACCTCAAACCCGGTGACGAAGTGATTCTTCAAGTAGAGGGATTGGGTGAACTGAGGAATCCGATCATCGAGTAACATACTTAGAATTCCTCACACGAGAGCATTTTTATAAAACTATGAAATTAAACGCCCAAATTGCTAAGTTCGTGTTGCCTAACTCCGTCCGCGTGGTTTGCGAGCATGTTCCTTACGTCCATTCCGTTGCCATCGGAATATGGTGTCATACGGGAAGCCGAATGGAAGCCCCGCAAGAAAGCGGTATCAGCCATCTCATCGAGCATATGCTTTTCAAAGGCACTGAAAAACGAACGGCGGAACAAATCGCACAAGAAATCGAAGGTAAAGGTGGCCACCTCAACGCTTTTACCGACCGAGAAATAACATGTTTTTACGCACGAACACTCGCCGAGGAGTTGCCGACCGCACTCGATGTTTTGGGCGATATGTTCACGAATTCATTGATTAAACCGGAAGATTTGGAATTGGAGAAAAGTGTAATCCACGAAGAAATTCGCAAATACGAAGATACTCCGGAAGAACATATTCACGATTTGCACATGCGGAAGAGGTGGGGCGACCACCCTTTAGGTCGTCCTATTATCGGAACGCACGAGTCTTTGAATTCATTTCGACGCGAACATCTTAAGGATTATATGAAAAGACGTTACGTTGCAGGAAAAACTCTCGTTGCCGTTGCAGGAAAACTCGAGCCCGAAGAATTGCGAAAGTTATGCGAAGAAAAACTCTCTTTCCTTGCAGGTGATTTCGAGCTTCCCAACGAACCACCGCCAAACTCCAACCCTGGAGAATTTCTCGTGCCCAAAAATGTGGAACAAGTGCATTTTTGCATTGGGGGGGATTCCGTGACACTTTACGACGAGCGTCGCTACGCACTCGGAATCCTCGATGCGATACTCGGCGGAAGCATGAGTAGCCGTTTATTCCAAGAAATTCGTGAGAAACGCGGTCTTGTTTATGCGGTTGGCAGTTACGCCGCTCTTTATCGCGAGGCTGGTTCCTTCACGATTTATGGGGGGACAGGCTTGCAAACGTGGGAACAAGTGAAAGAACTCGTCGTAAAAGAAATTCAAAAGATACGTTCTGAAGATGTATCAGAAGAAGAATTGGAACGTGCGAAGAAAATGATAAAGGGGAGCATCGTTTTAGGAATGGAAAGCATGAGCGCGCGCATGCAACGTATCGCGAAAAACGAACTCATTTACGGTAGAGATATCCCCATCGAGGAAACACTTGCGAAAATCGAGGCTGTAACGCAGAAAGACATTCGAACTTTGGCTGAAGAGTTCCTGGATCCGGAGAAGATGACTACGACCGCAATCGGGCCATTTTGAATTTCTAAAGCCTACTCCACACTTCCTTGCTCTGGCGGCCAACCTAACTATCTCGCGGAATCAAAGCCACCACACGCAGTATAATTGCAAAAATCATTGCCATGGAGGGCGCGAAGACATAAATGTCCGACACAACCTTCGAAACGAAGCGCGGGATATCCGATGTCGAAGTCAGTTATGGTCATGCTTGGGTAGTCGTTAGCGGCTTTCCGGAGGAATTGACTTCCGTTCGGAGAATCCAAGCCCTCGAGGTCTTGAAAGACAGCGGAATTTCCATCGACTTTCTCAAACTCTCCTTGGACGGTTTTTCCTTCGTGGTTCCCGAAGAATTAGGCGCAAGAGTCCAAGAGGCTTTGTGTTCGAACGGTTTCGATGCGAAGGTACTAAAAAACAGGGCGATTATCAAAGTTTCTGCTCCGAGCATTCGCGAAGAAGAAGGTTTGATTGCGAGGATTGCAGAATTCATCGTTCGGAATCGCGCGAATATAGACAGCGTCGGCGACATGCACTCTGCTGTGTTGGTCGTCGTAGATGCGGATTCTGCGGAAAATGCAGCAAACGCATTACGAAAATGCATCGGTAAAGTGGACTTTATATGAAGCGCATAAAGGTCATGAAATTCGGCGGCACGAGTTTGGTAACTCGCGAAGACCGTCTTCTCGCCGCGCGAAAGGTCATCAACGCGAAAGAAAGCGGCTTTTCTCCTGTTGTAGTGGTGAGTGCAATCGGTAGAGATGGCGCTCCTTATGCAACGGACACTTTACTTAATCTTTTGAAAGAGATAGACCCTTTAGTTCCACCAGAACCGCGCGAAGTGGATTTGATGCTTTGTTGTGGCGAAATCATGTCTACGTGTATTTTCGCGCAAACACTGAATGCCTTAGGTCATCCTGCGAGTGCAATGACGGGGGGGCAAGCAGGGTTGGTGACCGATGCGAATTTCGGAAACGCTCGAATCATAGAAGTCAAACCCGACGACGTGCTAAAAGTCATCGAGAAAGGAAGAATACCGGTCGTGTGCGGTTTCCAGGGTCGCTCGAAAACGAGTGAGGAGAGCGTTTATGGCGAGATCACCACTTTGGGACGAGGTGGAAGCGACACAACAGCAAGCGCATTAGGTGCTGCGCTCAAAGCGGAAGCAATCGAAATTTACACAGATGTAGACGGAGTAAAAACGGCAGACCCGGAATATGTTCCAACGGCACCTACGCTTCGAAAAATGACGTATGAAGAAATTGCAGAAATCGCTCACCAAGGCGCGAAAGTCGTGCATCCTCGTGCTGCGGAAATCGCGATGAAATTCAACATTCCGCTTTGGATTAAATGCACTTTCTCCGACGAAGCAGGAACAGAAGTCGTGCAAAAAGAAAAATTTCCCGGAAGAAGAGTTACTGGAGTTACCCACACAGGGACGCTGGTTTATTTACAATTCGATGCGCCTTTCGGAAAAGACAAGTCTTTCATCGAAACGAGGGTGTACGAACTCATGGCGGATAACAAAATCAATTTATTCATGCTGAACGTGCATCCGAATAGTTTCGGTTTTGCAGTTCCTCGCAAGCAGTTGCTTTCTGTGAAAGAGATCTTAGACGGATTAGTGATTCCAATCGAAGAAGGAAGTGAAAGAGCGTATATTTTACAAATCGGAAATAAGCCCTCTGCAGAGGTGAAGGCTCAGGAAAGAATGTTGAGCGGTATGAAGGCTCTCGAAGAAATCAAGAAATGCGTTGCGAAAATAACGGAAAATTGCTCGATGGTTTCTTTGATTGCTCACGAGTATCTTCAGCAGCCTGGCGTGTATCTTCGAGTATTAGAATGTTTGAGTAGAGAGAACATTCATGTTTTGCAGACGTGCGATAGTCCCTTATCGCTTTCCGTTTTAGTTTCCGAAGCCGATTGCGAACGTGCTGTTTTGCTTTTGCATGAAGAGTTCGAGTTGGCAGAGGCAGTTTAATCCCAATTGATTAATCCCAATTGATGCCTCATGTAGGAGCGCCGTAACGCGCGTTTTTTATCTCAACTATCCTCTCGGTTTATAATGCCTCAACTGCTCCTGCAGTTGAGGCTTACTATCTTTCGAACGTTAGTACAAACTGTAAATTGAAGAAAGGCGTTCCCAAACAGAGTTTACGAACGAGAAATTAGAGTTTGGGAACAGAACGAGAAAAAGAGTTTGGGAACGAGAAAATAATGCAAATTAAACTCGAAAATGAAAAAGCGTTCCCAAACAGAGTTTGGGAACGAGAACGAGAAATTAGAAAGAGCGTAAAGAGTTTAGAAAAACACTTACACCAATGCCATCGGCATAATGACGCAGCAGTAATCCGTCGTCTCGTCGCTCGGTTTCAATAAGGCGGCGCGGTCGTTCTCCGTCATCTCCAAATAAACGCCAGGGCTTTTCACCGGCTGAAGTGCATCCAGAAGATATTTCGCATTGAAGGCGATTTCGATATCGTCGCCTTCTTTTACAATTTGCATCTCTTCTTTGCCTTCACCCAATCCCTCGCTGCGTGCATAAATCAACAAATTATCGTTTTCCGAACGAAGAACGACTCTCTCTGCGCTTTCTTTTGCCAAAACACCTACTCGTTTCAAGCATGCTGCAAATGCTTCTTTATCCAACATCCAACGCCTCGTATAGGATTTGGGAATTACTCGTTCATAGGGAGGATAGGAACCGGAAAGCAATTGCGAAACGACTCGTGACCCATCCGCGGTAACGAGCAATCGGGATTCTCCGAAAACCAAATTCAATTCGCCATCATCGGCAACGGGGAGACGTCGAATCACATTGATCGTGCGTTCAGGAACGATCGCTTGAATTTCCCCTCCGATTCCTGGAATGGATTCAGAACGAATCGCGAGTCGATGCGTGTCGGTGGCTACTGCTTTTAATTTTTCGCCATCGTAATGCAATAAAACTCCAGTCAATACCGGCCTACCTTGATGTTCTTTAGCAACTGCAAAATCCACTGAAGATACGACTTCCTCTAAATCCCCGCGCTTTACTCGAACACTTACTTTTTCCTCGACATCGGGCAGGTCAGGAAAATCCTCAGGCGTTATGCCGACAATGCGATATTCGCTTGTTGCCAAAGAAAGTTTCAACGATGTGCCATTCGGTTGCTCGATGTGTACATCCCCTTCGGGCAATTGATTGAGGATGTCTTGAAAGAGGCGTCCATTGATTGCCAACCCACCGGTATCACTTACCATTGCCGGAACGACGCGTTCTACCCACATTTCTCCATCGCAACCTACGAGCCGGATGTTCCCATCCCTTGCTTCGAAAAGTAAGTTTTGAAAAATGGGAAGAGTCGGCGTTCTTCCTGAATTTACTGCGTTGGTTAATTGGACGGCATCGAGCAAACCCTTTCTCGGGCAATCTACTCTCAAGGTTCCGATTTCACTGATCATGCTTTACCCCTTTCCTTCTTTTGGCATAAAGATTTTTGTAATTTCTTTCGAAATAGGCAATTCGAGTTGTCTCGGATGTCCGTAGTATTCCGCTCGTGAGGCTCCAATCTCAGCGATGATTCGGGAGAATACTCGAACTCGTTCGTCTTCGGTCATTTCGTCTACGCTTTTAGATTCGTGTAATGTTTCTTTAATCTTACGCAATGATACAACCTCTTCACGAAGTTTTTCATTTTCGAACATAAGTTGTTTGAACTCCGAAACCAACTCCATCGGAAGTTCATCGTCAATATATAGATCAACGAGATTGAGGGCTTCTTCTACTGTCACTTTGCATTCTCCTTCTCCAGGGCTGCTTGGAGTTTTTCTCTCAACGCTCTGCGGCCTCGATATAAACGCGATTTCAGCGCTGGCACGGAGATGCCAAGGACATCTGCTGCATCTTTTGCGCTGATTTCTTCTAAGTCACAGAGTATCAACGGTTCTCGATAATCTTTCGGCAAATCTTGCAATGCCTCACGCACTGCGACTCGTAACGCCGCAGCGTCTTCTCCCGAAGATATGAGCGCATCTTGTGGCAAGTTCATAAGTTGATGTTGTCGAAGTTTGTCAATGCACAAATTTCGTGCGATTCGGAAAAGCCAAGTATTGAAAGCTCCGTCCGCACGAAGATCGGCAGACCGACGAATCACCCGCAGAAAAGTCTCTGCGGTAGCATCCTCTGCGTCTGCGCGATTGTTGAGCATTCGAAGGGTATAGCGAAAGACGCGCTCTCCATAGAGCTCGTAAATGGCTGCTATGGCTGCTGGGTCGCCTTCAGCTAACGCCCTCAGCAACCGCTTTTCAGCGGATGAACGTTGGTTCAAGCTTTTCCTACCTAAGAGACGATACGAGAATTCAAAACGAATCTTACTTTCTTTACCGGTACAAAAAATCCTTTTGAACAAAGTGGGCTTGTGGAAATCTTGTGGAAGAACAAAAGAGAAGCATCGCTCGAATTGCAGAGTTCGAGGGTGCTTTCTCGTCATAATCTCTTGGAAGATGACGTTAGAGCTACCGAGAGCGAAATGGCGCATCCCTCTGCGAAACCCATCTCAGGAGAATCGGCTTACGGAGGAGTTGGGCATTTCGCCGCTTCTCGCGAGGGTTTTGGTTGTTAGAGGCATAACCGAACCGAAAGAGGCGGAGGAGTTCCTCCATCCTCGCTTGGAAAATCTCCACGACCCGTATCTTTTGCCGGATTGCGCGCGGGCTGTCGAAGAAATCATGCTCGCAAAAGAAAAAAAGGAGCGCATTTTCGTTCACGGAGACTACGATGTGGATGGCATCTCCAGCGCGGCGATCTGGACCCGCTCGTTGAAGCGTCTCGGGTTCGATGTAACTGCGCATGTTCCTCATCGTATTCGCGAGGGATACGGGATTCATGACACCGCAGTTCGAGAAGCGGCTGAGCAAGGGGCGAAATTGCTACTCACCTGCGATTGCGGTTCTTCAGCGTTCGAGACCGTCGAAATCGCGCGCGAGTTGGGAATGCGTGTGGTCATCACAGATCATCATTTAATTGGAAATGGAAATCATGGGGGGGGAAATGCTTTTCCGAGAGCGAACGCAGTCGTAAACCCTTCACGCTCTGACAGTGAATATCCTTTTCCATACTTATCGGGTGCAGGAGTGTCTTTCAAAGTTGCACAGGCTGTAGCGGAAGAGTGTGGAGCAAAACCCAATCAATTCCAACGAGCGTTTTTGGATTTAGTTTGCTTGGGCACGATTGCGGATGTCGTTCCCCTTATCGGAGAAAATCGAATTCTCGCCTCACACGGGCTCGATGCTCTCGAGAAAACACAAAAGAAAGGACTGCGCGCTTTATTGCGGGTTTCCGATTTAGACGAAGATCCTGCAACAATCGAAGAAGATGAATATTATCAATACTTCGGAAAACCTACAAAAAAGAAAATCACTTCTTGGGACGTTGGGTGGAGATTGAGTCCTCGCATCAATGCTGCAGGAAGAATCGACGATGCCGCGCATTCCCTTGCATTATTATTAACGGAAGACGAAGAAGAGGCATCCGAAATTGCGAAACTTCTCAATCAACAAAACTTAGAGCGACGAGAAGAACAAAAGCGGGTTTTCGAACATGCTCTCGAAATTATTTATGAACGGGAAATTCACAAGAAGAATTTAATCTTTTTGTATGCAGAGGGATGGCATCCGGGGGTTATCGGAATCGTTGCAGGAAAAATCGCCGAGATGTTTTATCGTCCCACATTTCTCGCTACAATTCACGACACATCCGAAATTGCGCGCGGTTCTGGAAGGAGCATCCCGAACTTTCATCTTCATAACGCGCTCGAAGCGAATAAACATTTGTTTCTTTCATGCGGTGGGCACGCAATGGCCGCCGGTTTCAGCATTCGTCCAGAGCGATTAGAGGAAGCGGCAGAAATATTATGCGAATGGACCGACAAAACGATTGCAGAAATAGAACTCGTTCCTCAATGGGACATCGATGCTGAAATCGAGCCCGAAAATCTTACGTTTCGCGCGGTAAAAGAACTTTGCAAATTAGAGCCATTCGGAGAGGCGAATCCAGAGCCGCGCTTTTTGCTTCGTAACGTAGAATTTGCATGGATACGCGAAACTTCGAATCCGAATCACGTGCAGTTCGCAATAACTGCCCCTTCTAACGATTCTTCCCGATTCCGCAAGAATACAGTAATCGAAGGAATCGCTTTCGATTTCGGAGAGCGTCTGCGCTCGTTTCCTCCTTGCACGAAAACAGACATGATAGTTCGCGCCTGCCTCGATTCTTGGAACGGAAGCGAACGAATGCGTTTACAACTTCTCGATTTTATGGAGAACTCCTAACCTTTGTAGGAGCGCCGTAAGGCGCGATTTTTTTGATTCTTCAACTTCATTTGACAGTTTATTCTTTATGTAATTGTGAATTGATTGTTAGTCTTTATGCAATTGTGAATTGCACACTTCGCCATATAGACAAGCCAAACTGTGCCCCACCGCTGAAGTCGTTGAGACGACTCTTTGCGGCGGGGCGATATGTAGTATATGTATGTGATTCTCGCTTTAGCGCGTCTTCTGTGAAGCCATGCGACGAGGGTTCGAGGTGGTTGGACGAGGGTGTTCAAGAACGCGATGGACTTGTCCCTTCTGCGCCTTTTGTTCCCCTATCTTTATATCTGGGATATCCGGGCGATAGAAAATTCCATACTCCTTCGGCATTCCGTAGAGATCTGGACGAAGATACTTTCCCTTATATTCTTCAGGCTTCTCCTGTTCCGTCACGAACCCATACTTCTGAACCCAGAGGTCGTTCCGTACGGCTTCCACTCGCCACGAGACTTCCACGTGCGGCATGCTAGTGCGAATCACGAAATGGTTGTTCTGGATTTTGCGTACAACCCTTGCCTGGACAAACTCCTCACCTGCGCCATCAATCACTGTGATTTGATAGCGGAAGTCGCGGTTGATAGATTCGAAGTAGTCGGGCAGTTGTACGTTCGCATAGCCCTGCGCATCAGTAACCACATTTCCGCTGTATACGTTATAGGGCTCGGGACCTTCCGTGCAGAAATGGTTGAGGTAGTGTGTTTCAGGCATCAGTGGGTGGTCTATTTGGAACGATTTTGTGCCAGTAGCAGCGAAGTTTCCAGAGGAGTATACGCCGTAGCCTGATGTACTGTCGCTACGCCCTACTACGCCATAGGTGGTGCCGCTTATGGCAGTTGCCCAGCCAAGCACGCCACGACCGTTGGTGCTGTCGCTTTGCGCATACACACCGTAGTTGATACCGTTGTTGGCAGGAGCATATCCCACTACGCCTAAACCGTTGGTGCTTTCACTTCGGCCATACACCCCGTTTGTAGAGCCACTGGTGGCAGTGACATAGCCATATACGCCCCTACCCGAGGTGCTAGCGCTTTGCCCCCACACGCCGTAGGTTGCACCACTACCTGCGGTTGCCCAGCCATTAACAGCTATGCCCGATGTGCTGTCGCTTTGAAACCGCCCGCCGTAGGTGGTCCCGCTTGAAGCAGTTGCCCAGCCAAAGATGCCTCTGCCTTCAGTGCTGGCGCTTTGTCCATACACGCCGTAGTTAGTGCCACTGGTGGCGTATGCCCAGCCATACACGCCCCTACCGGAAACGCTTGTACCATAAACACCCCAGCCGGAGCCATCTTGCGACCCCCATACGCCAATGCCTGAGCCGCCAATACCCTGATTGAGCCCGCGCACAGCTGCTGAATAACTACCCGGCGTAGTGGAACTCACTTCGCCTAACACGCCCACGGCATAGTTTTCGGTAGAGTTCGTGATGCCGTACATTCCAGGGGCTGTGCCCGTTGTTGCTTGATGAACCCCATACACACCCGTGCCGGAAGTGCTAGCGCTTTGCCCATACATGCCGTAGGTGGGGCCACTGTTGGCAGTGGCATAGCCAAAAACGCCTTTGCCGGAGGTACTAGCGCTTTCAAAACGCCCGCCGTAGGTTGTGCCGCTTGTGGCAGAGGCATAGCCAAACACACCCCAGCCCGAAGTGCTGTAGCTTTGCCCAAACACGCCGTAGGTTGTGCCGCTGCTAGAAGAGGCATAGCCATACACGCCTCTGCCGGAGGTACTATCGCTTTCAAAACGCCCACCGTAGGTTACACCACTTGCGGCAGTGTGAATCCCGTAAATGGCTCGCCCTCCGCTACTTGTTACTACATGTAGGGAATATACAGGACTGCTCGTTCCAACCCCCACATTACCCGCGTTGTAGAAAATGTCACTTCCCGATGCTTGCCAAAAAGCATCGCGCAGGTCTGCGTCGGGTGACCATGCAGAACCGCTCCACTTCAACACCTGACCTATGGCAGGAGCAGTGCTCGCTACCGCGTAACCCTGCAAACCATCCACCAACGGGTTAGGATACGTCCCGAACAAATCGCCTCCAGCAGTTCCTGAAGGAGGAGGAAGAGACTGCCAAGTCCCGTTCCCGGAAGCATCGCTCGTCAAAACACGACCTGCCGCAGCGTCTATGGACATTTGAAACGCATTCGTCTTGATCGCACCAGCAATCAGTGTCCCAGAAATGTTCACATGACCCGTCTGCTGTATTCCAGGTGTCTCCGATTGAAGCAAAACAACGCCTGTTGCATCACGATTTTCCTTTTGGAGACTCCCCGGGATTGCGCTCGGCAGCGTCACCAAAACGTAATACTCCTTGCCTTCTATGAGCTCACCTGCGTACAAAGACGCCGTGTAAATGCCATCTTTTACATCAGCAGTCGAAACGCTCCGGTAGGCGAGAACCTCCGTATCTTTGTCAAAGAAGTTGAACGCCAATTCGGCATAGCCATCGGGGACGGATTTCCCCTTCACACTGCCGAACATCGTCAACGTTCGCTCTTGTGCAGAAACGTATCTGGGCAAAACCAACCAGTTTATTGCAACCGATGTGATAACCGCCCCTAACAAAATAAATAGTAATTTCATCGTTCTTCTCCTTTTGAACTTTTGACCCTGGCACCTGTTTTCATGCCGGGGACTACAAACATTATATAGCCGTTCTTTGCCAACCTGTCAGGGGTTTTTCGATTATTCGATAACACTGTAACTTTTTCAGAACGAGTGCGTTTGTAAAAACCCTGTATATTTCCAAACCTTGGTACACTTGCTTGCTAAAGGGTTTATCTGTTGTTTGACAGGATAATTTATTTAACTTTTCCGCTTTGTATTTAAGAGGGTGCCCAGTACTGCAAAAACGTATTCGTCAAAGTTTAGAAAAACGAACGAAATAACGCCGCAACGATGAGGTGGTTTCTTAACTCGTCGGTGTCAAGATTCGTCGGAGTTGTACGCGGCTCGTGCGTGGGTCGTTCTGAACTTCTACATTCAATGTAATCTCTTTTCCCTCTCGAATCACCACGAGTCGAATCATGCTTCCCAATGGCTGATGAAATAAATAGCCGGCAAAATCGAACTGTGAACGAATGTCTTTATTATTCGCACGTATAATGATATCACCGGCGCGTAATCCAGCACGCATGGCGGGACTTCCTGGAGCCAAATCCGTAATTCGCGCTCCATTCGGTGCGTTCGTGAAGTAAGCACCAATCCAAGGATGACGAACGAATCCTTCTTTTAAAAATCCATCTACCACTCTTTGCAAAACGATTCCCGATAACGAATAAGCGGTCATCGCACCATGAGGAGCCAAAGTTTTCACCGCACCGACAGGTGCAGAAACAGAAGACGGCTTTTCTTCACGAGCGACACTTTCACGCGGGACACGTTTGTTTTCAGTCTTTTCTGTGGAAATTAAGGAAGCGACTAAAATTCCCACCCAATTCCCTTGCGAATCGAAGACGGGCGATGCTCCAATCGGCTGCCAAGGCATTTCGAATCGAATTTCCGTTAGTGGCGCATATCTTCTGCTCGGTGAAAGAACACCGATTACAGAACTATTCGAAATTTCGGCGCGCACAGGACCTCGAGGAAGCAAAACAAGCACAACAGGATGAGAAGGAAATGAGACCTTCGCTACTGAAATCGCAGACTTCGGAAAATTTTCTAATTGAATCAAAGCAAGGTCAGTTACAGGGTCGTACGCCTCTACTTTGCAAGGCACTCGAGCTCCATTTGTTAATTTCGCTTCGAGCATAAAACGCGGAGATCCGTCTCCACCGAATGCAACTTCACCCGTCGTGATTGCTTTTCCGTTTTCGGAAATCACGACCGCTTGTCCTAAAGCGACACCGGCTTGGGAAAGCATTACGACAGAAGGTGAAACCCTCTCGACCAACTCACGACTCAACGGTTGGATGAGTCCGTCTTGCGGGAGTGACACGACAAAGGACACCGGAATAGGCTCTTCTGATGGAACTTGAGACACTCCGCCTGTTCCGCTCAATAAGATGAACGAGATGCTAACCGCCAACCGATACATCATCAGGTGATTTAACCTCCACAGCACCAGCAGGAAATCCGGTTTTTCCTGGTTGGATGATTACGACTGATGCCGAAGTATTGTCTTCGCTACTCACTGCTTCGATGCTACTATTCCCTGCTCCTAATGACGCAGCAAGAACCACCTCGGAAACTTCCTCGACCGCCGAGTTTTCAGATGTTTTCTTTTCCGTAATTTTTGGAACAGAAGTTGCTACCAATAAAGGCTTTTTCTTAGTTTTTAGTTTCTTCGGAATATCAGCCCCCCCATTAGCATTCGCCATAGATTTCTGATTGTTTTCAGGTTTTACAATTCCTTCCTCCGTCGGAGCAAAAGTGTTCGGCGAAGTGTAAGCAGCGCCGTTTTCAATCCCCTCTGAGGAAGGTTTTGAATCGTTCGAGAGGTTAGCGGCAACGAATTTCGTCGAAGAATCTCGAGGATAATAATTCGGTAACAGTAACGCTAAAGAAACCACCGCCACGAAAAAAGCACTGAATGCGAATGCTCGTGCGAGGGTCAGCCGCGTCGCCATTCGCAGTTCTCGTGAAAGAATCGCTTCTCGAAGGCGAGCACTGTCGAAGAATGAAACGGGTGCTTCGGGCAACGATTTGATTGCCTCTGCGCAGCGTTTAAAGTCCTGAAATACGTTTTTACAATAAGTGCAGGATTCGACATGTGCGAGGGAGCGGTCTTTCTCGGCCTCGTCCAATTCGCCGTAAGCCAATAAAATAATTTTTTCTTCGTATTTACATCTTTTCATTTTTGCGATTTTTCCTCCTTGCCTTCGCCTAAAAGCGGGATGAGTCTATCGCGCAATGCCCTTCTGGCACGCAGAACTCGAAGTTTCGCCCCACCGACTGAACAGCCCAATATTTCAGCAATCTCGTGATAATCTTTTTCCTCGAAATCACGCAAAATCAATACACTTCTGTGATGAGCAGGCATCCCCAGGAGCGCTTTTCGAACTATTTCTGCTCGACGTTCGCGTTCCATCTCCTCAGTCGGGTTTATTGTTTTCCCTATCGTCATCCATTCGAGCGCTCCCGCGGCTTCTTGCTGTTCGAGAGATGCCCTGCGTGAATTCATCCTTACACGGTCAGTGCATAAGTTCATAGCAATTCGCACTATCCAGGTCGAAAACTTCGCTTGTTTTCGAAAACGATGAAGGTTTTGGAATGCCCTCACGAATGCTTCTTGGGTGATATCCTCCGCTTCATCTCGAGAATGCAACATCTGATACACATATCGGTAAACGGTCAGGCGATGCTCCGCGTATAACCTTTCGAAAGCCTGGTAATCCCCTTCACGCGCTGCAGCAACCAACACTTCGTCGGTTATCCCTCCTGTAAGCGAGGCGGCATGAGACATCGTGGCTTCCATTTCGAGGTCCTTTTCTTGTTCTGTCATATGCTTGACGCCTCAAACCGTTTCGAGTTACCATTAGAGGTAGATGTTCTATTTCTCCCTGTTGCCCGAAAATGAGTTTGCTCTAATTCCATGACGGAGTCTCTCTGGCGAATCGTCTCTTTGCCAGCCGTCGAGGCTGCCCCCTTGCTGTTAGGATGCATTTTTCGCTTTGGAAAGACAGCCGGAAAAATCGTCGAAGTCGAAGCCTACAGCGAAGAAGACCCGGCGAGCCATTCTTTTGGAGGAATGCGGCATAGAAATCGTCACATGTTCCTCGGACCTGGGCATCTTTACGTGTATCGGAGTTATGGTGTGCATTGGTGCGTGAATATCGTGGTAGGAGCCGAAGGTTCAGGGGAGGCTGTTCTTATCCGATCTCTCGAACCTACTATGGGTATATCTACGATGAAAAGACGCCGAAATTGTTCCGATTTATCCCGTTTATGCTGTGGTCCGGGCTGCGTTGCGGCTGCAATGGGAATCACAGGCAAACATAGTGGCTTACTCCTCGGAGAAGGCATTGCCGATTTAGAACCGCCGTCGGAACCCATTCCAATAATGGTAAGCACTCGCATAGGAATACGAAAGGCTGCTGACTGGCAAAGAAGGTTTTTCATCGCGGGAAATCCCTATGTAAGCCACAACAAAAGGGGGAAGGAATTCGTTGTGCCAGTGGGGGTCATGGGCTATGAGGTCATGGGATAAGTAATGAAGATAAAATGGTTTTTATAAAAGGATAGTGGTTTTTAGAAGACAAACGACTCCACAAAAAGAACTGAAAAAAACGAATTCGTTGAAAGAAAACTTATGATTCCTCTTACATTTCCTCGCAGAAAAAGCAAAGCAGTCCGAATTGGTGATATCACCGTCGGAGGAGGTAGCCCTATCGCTGTTCAAAGCATGCTCACGGAGGAGACTAAAAACATCGAAACATGCGTTGAACAGGCAATTGCGCTTCATCGAGAAGGATGCGAAATCGTAAGAATCACCACTCCTTCACTGAGTGAGGCAGAATGCCTCGAAGAGATCTGCAAAAAAATCATCGAACGATACCGGCGCATTCCCATCGTCGCCGATGTCCATCACCAAGGCACAGCCATTGCAGTCGAAGCGGCGAAGCATGCCGATAAGGTTCGCATCAACCCCGGTCTTTTCGTTTATCGAAAACCGACGGGAAAAGAAGAATTCACTCCTGAAGAACACGAAGAAGAGCGACGAATCATCGAAGAAAACCTCGTACCCGTCATCGAAGGGTGTAAAAAACGAAACATCGCGATGCGCATCGGGGTCAATCATGGTTCTCTTTCCGAGCGGATGTTAGTTACTTATGGCGATACACCGGAAGGGATGGTGGAAAGCGCAATGGAATACGTGCGCATTTGCGAAAAACACGGATTCACGAACTTGGTTATTTCTCTAAAGGCTTCTCGAGTTCCGATAATGCTCGCAGCGAACCGAATGCTTTCGCAAAAAACGAATTACCCGATACATTTAGGAGTTACAGAAGCGGGAGACGGGCAATATGCGAGGGTGAAATCCACCGCTGGCATCGGGACGCTTTTGGCAGAAGGAATCGGCGATACGATTCGCATTTCTTTAGCGGAGGACCCGATTCATGAAATTTCCGTTTGCTATGATTTATTGCAAGCCCTCGGATTGAGACGCACGAAAACGGAATTCATCGCTTG
>DATMAR010000004.1 GCA_035559795.1 Fimbriimonadales bacterium
TTTCGAAAATGCGATTGTAAATTTACTTTCGAATAATCGGTAGTGAAAGTTTTTCGATAGCAATTGAATTACCCCCTCCTTAAAGGTTCCCCCTCTTCGCTTCGCTCGAAGGGGAACCGGATTCTAACATAGTAGACCTTGAGGACGAATTCGAGTAGATCGAAGGGGAACCGGTATCTGATGTCAGATCTCACGAACGAATTTGGTTTGCTCGAAGGAGAACCGGTTTTTCCTAGATTCGACCTGAAAATTCAAATCATTCACAAAATAGAAATCGAGCTCTCTAAGACACCGGTTCCCCTTGCATTAGCAGGGGGAACCTTACGGAGGGGGTCCTATAAACCCATGCGATCGTGAGCCCATAACTCTTTTTTCAGATTTTTTTCTAAGATTCTTTGTGAATCGATTATAACCGCTTTCCCTTGCTTTAGCAGGGGAAACCTTACGGAGGGGGTCTCGTAGTAATCAAAGAACCCGATGTTTGACAGTGTTGCTGAATTATTTATCTAAATGGTATTGAATTATTTTTTCGATAGCAAGAATGAGTCACCCCCTCCTTGAAGGTTCCCCCTCTTCGCTTCGCACGAAGGGGAACCGGTATCTGATGTCAGATCTCACGAACGAATTTGGTTTGCTCGAAGGAGAACCGGTTTTTCCTAGATTCGACCTGAAAATTCAAATCATTCACAAAATAGAAATCGAGCTCTCTAAATATAGAAATCGAGCTCTCCAAGACACCGGTTCCCCTTGCTTTAGCAGGGGGAACCTTACGGAGGGGGTGTGTGGACGAGTTCTATCAATGGTGGGGATATTCGAGGCTCTACACGATATATCGAGCCTGTAGGCATCGGAAAAAGTGATGTATTTCGAATATGAGGCCAGGGTGGCAATCCACTTAAAACGATGAAAAGCAAACGAAAGGGATCGCGGTGTCCAACAGCGGCCGCTGTCAAGACATCCGAATGAAGCCATTCTTCGTAAAACTCCTTCATACGCTTGACGCATTCTTCGGGAGTTTCGTGTTCACCGATTTCGTTGATTCTCTCTTCCTTTCGGATGGGAACGTTTTCGCAAAGTGTAGAAATAATTTCAGCAGTTTGTTCCGTACGCATCAGAGGAGAACAATACAAAAGAGAAATACCTTGCGGTGCGAGATATCTTCCTGCGGATTTCGCTTCATCTCGCCCTTTTTCTGTCAAAGGGAAACCGGGTAGGCGGTGATATTCTACCCTTTTCGGATTATCGACTTCGCCGTGGCGAACGAAGAACAAAACTTTCGGAGTCATTTTTTCAAAGTGTCGGGGGGGTCGGTCCAAACTCCGTCGTTTTTGAGAAGTTGGATGAGTTCTTCAACACCTTTTTCTTGCGGAATGTTGTTCTTCACGAGTTCCTTACCTCGATAGAGAGCGATCATCCCCCCCGCTTTCCCCACGTAACCGTAATCTGCATCCGCCATTTCGCCAGGACCGTTCACGATGCAACCCATGACCGCGATGTCCAATCCTGTTAGATGCTGTGTTGCCTCCTTGACCTTTTGGAAAACCGTCGGTAAGTCGAATTTCGTGCGTCCACAAGAAGGGCAAGCGATGAATTCCGTTTTCGTGCGTCTCAATCCGAGGGCTTGCAATAAATCATAGCAAACGGAAATTTCATGAATCGGGTCCTCCGCTAAAGAAATGCGAATCGTATCGCCGATTCCTTCTGCCAAAAGCGTCCCGATG
>DATMAR010000005.1 GCA_035559795.1 Fimbriimonadales bacterium
ATTGCTATTGCTCCTACTAGCAGAGAGAAGGAGAAAAAGACAATAATCTATACATAGTTTTTTCTATATAGTTTTTGTGTCTAGATATGCACAGAAGCACACAGATGTATACAATTGTGCACAGAATATACACATTTGTGGACATCAGCCTTTTAAACCCCGAAACCCCTATACACATGGAGAGCCCGTATGGCAGAGAAAAAGGGCTCTAAAATGCGGATAGAGTATGGGGATAAACCTGGGGCGGCCGAGGCGGCTTTTTCCCCGCCCGCCGCTGAAGCCGCCCAACAAACCCAACCAAGAGAAATAGTTGAATACAAAAGACAGTGGAAGGAGCGGATAAACCTAGCCGAGCTAGACGGTTCAACAATAGTGATAACGGGCTACGAGCTGCTGAGATCAGCGAGGCTAGGAGCACAGATGGCAGTGATAAGGTTCTTCACACCGCCCGAGGGGAGGGAGCAGGAAGCCTATACATTCAGCAAAGTAGTGATTAGGCAGCTGACTGAGGAGATAGACCCGCTGCTGAGGAGTGGAAAGGCGGTTAAGGTTAGGATTGCTAAGAACAACAAATACATATCACTCGCTCCCCCATAACAGTCTCAAAGGACAGCATAAAGACCCACATATGCAGATACAGAGGTGATGGATGTGAAGAGCAGAACCAGGATTGACATAACAATCACCCAGGAGAACAAAATATTCCTAGAATATATGAGGAGGAAATACGGGGTATGCTCAAGCGAGCTGATAGACGAGATGCTGACACAGCTCAGAAGCGGAAAGATAGAGGATGATGGAGAGACAATAGTGATCAGATTCCTTGGATTGATAACAGCTAGGAGGGGGAGATGCTATGAGCGGGGTTGAGATAGAGGAGAGAGAATTCGAGACAGATGATGACATAATACAGAGAAGGGTTGAAGAGCTGCAGAGGAGGAGGAAGCAGATATGCCTTAGAAAGGTGAACATAAGCGGGATGCTGCTGAAGAGCGGGGACATCATAAGGATAAGGATAAAGGGATTCGCCAGAGAAGAAGTTATAGCTGTATTCATATGCTTTAACCCGATGTATAACTGGATAAGGCTGAAGCTAGATGACTCGGAGATGATCGTAAAGCTTGGAGACGTTAGATACATAAGGAGAGAAACCTGGAAAGAAAAGAGGGAGGGGGAGGAAGGTGGAGCCGATACTCAACCTAATACGTAGGAGATACTGCTACCACAGAGAAATGTTTAACGATAAGACAGTGATTAAGATAATGGACAGGGCTAATGGAAACAGATTGGTAGCAATTATATATGATGAGAAGATAATAGAGATTATAATGAGATACCTCAACCAATGCCAGAGATGATAGAAAATGATGAGAGGGAGATGTGGAAGCGAGGAACAGCTTAGAAGCTATATAGAACAGCATTATATGAGGAAATATAGAGCCAGCTATACGCTTACCGATTACAACCTGTTCTTGGCTGTCCAAGCCTATCACTATGGAGTGCTAAACCAAGTTGGGATAGACACGGCTACCAGAGCTATTTGCGAGACATATAGATGCTCATATAAGAGGCTCTCCAACTTCTTAAGAGAGCTAAGGCTATGGGATGCAGAGACCAACGACTGGGTATTGCCGATATGCCAGAAGACGATCAACACCAGATACACAGGAAAGAAGAGGATAGAGACATGGGATTTGGTTCTGAATATCCCCCACCCGTTTTTATTCGAAGTTAGACCGATTGATGAGAACGATAGGACAGCAGCTCTATTAGCCGAAGATGTAGGGATAAACCTGGGCGTCTATCCACTAGCAAGTGAGATGATAGTGAAAAGGGTTGAGGAGGTTGAGGGAAGAAAAGAGATGCTGAGCGGTATAAAAAGAGTATCTGAGGAGGTTACGGAAGAAACAAAACCGCTGTCAGAAGCCGTGAGGGGGGATAAAGTGATAATCGAATGGGAGCTAACATGGAACAAAAACTATGAATATGACTCGAAGGACTATGGAGAGATAGAGGAAGAGGCTGAACTGCTATGGAGAAAAACAAAGTGAGGACTCCTAGGAGATACCCCTGTATAGATGTTGACACCGAGATACCCAAGAACTACTATGTAGACCCACTAGCACTTGAGAAAGCCCTATACCAGTACAGCTATATACCTAGAAGGATATTCAAGACAAAACACGGCTACCACATCTACCTACTAATAGACAGCCTAGACCCAGAAACAATATGGAGGATTAGAACACTATTCGGAGACGACTGGGGCAGGCTACAATACGACGAATCCAGAATAAGAAGACGCATGATTTTCAACAGATGCTTCACAAGCTCAGAAGAACACGAACTCGAACACCCCTAAACCAACAAAGCCCAGAGACTAACCAAACAACACAGAATCCATATAACAGAGAACATAGTTTCTCTATCGTGGGCTGGGTTTTTGTGGCTGTCTGGCTGTTGGAGAGTGAGGAAGTGGGGAGATGGGGAGGTGGGTGGGTGGGTGTATATATACCAGAGAGAG
>DATMAR010000006.1 GCA_035559795.1 Fimbriimonadales bacterium
GACCGCACCCACAGGGAACTCACCGACGAGGACATCAAGAAGATCGCCAACACCTATCACGCCTGGCGCGGAGAGAAGGACGCGGGCGAGTACGCCGACGTGCCCGGCTTTTGCAAGAGCGCGACGCTGGAGGAGATCCGCAAGCAAGGCCACGTGCTCACCCCCGGCCGTTACGTCGGCGCCGCGCCGCAGGAGGACGACGGCGAGCCGTTCGAGGAGAAGATGCAGCGGCTGGTGGCGCAACTGCGCGAACAGCAGGCCGAGGCCGCGAAGCTCGATGCAGCGATCGCCAGGAACCTGAAGGAGTTGGGGTATGGGGGGTGAGTGGCCGAAGGATTGGCGCAGACGACGACTCGGCGAAGTCGCCGATGTCAACTGGGGTGACACCACCACCACGAAGGCCAGTTACACAGAGGTTGGCTTCCCCGCGTTTAGCGCCTCAGGTCCCGACGGATACCTTCCTTATGCAAACTTCAATCGAACCGGCATCGTACTAAGCGCGATCGGTGCTGACTGTGGCAAGACCTGGCTCGCCAAAGGTAAATGGTCATGCATCAAGAACACGATTCGTTTTTGGGCTACCGATCCCGATGTTGACACTGAGTTTCTTTACTGGCTCACGCGCGACCCGTCATTCTGGCCGAAACGTGGTTCGGCACAGCCATTCATATCTCAGGGGGATGCGAGGGCAGTTGAAATCGCATACCCTCCCCTCCCCGAACAGCGCGCCATCGCCCACATCCTCGGCACGCTGGACGACAAGATCGAGCTGAACCGGCGGATGAGCGAGACGCTGGAGGCGATGGCGCGGGCGCTCTTCAAGTCGTGGTTCGTTGACTTCGACCCCGTCCGCGCCAAGATGGAGGGCCGCTGGCGCAAGGGCGAGTCCCTCCCCGGCCTCCCCGCCCACCTCTACGACCTCTTCCCGGACCAGCTCGTGGATTCCGAACTCGGCGAGATTCCGGAGGGGTGGAGGGTGGCATCCCTTCCCGATCTAATCGAGATCAACCCACCGCGTCCGTTACGCAAAGGCGAGATTGCGCCTTACTTGGACATGGCTAACATGCCAACTCGCGGACATGCGCCTGATGAAGTTGTGGACCGCTCTTTCGGCTCCGGAATGCGATTCATCAATGGCGACACTCTCGTGGCGCGGATCACGCCATGTCTGGAAAACGGCAAGACGGCATTTGTCGACTTCCTCCGGGACGGACAGGTTGGCTGGGGCTCGACCGAGTACATTGTGTTGTGCCCAAAACCTCCGTTGCCTGAGGAGTTCGCCTACTGTCTGGCTCGAAGCGATGCGTTCCGTGAATTCGCTATCCAGAGCATGACAGGAACCAGCGGTCGGCAACGCGTGCAGGCCGATTCGCTTGAGCACTTTCGGTTGCCGCGAGTCCCGGCGCCGCTCGCAGAAGCGTTTGGCCGTGCGATCAAACCCCTGTTCGTGCGGTCATCCGCCGCTGTGCGCGAATCCCGCACACTCGCCGCCCTGCGCGATGCGCTCTTGCCCAAGCTCATCCGCGGGGAGATACGGGTGAAGGATGCGGAAGGGTTTTTGGAAAGGACGGACATATGACGAAGTCACAAGGTTTCTCGGTACGCATCTTTATGCCCTCAGGAGATCCGGAAGGACTGCGCATTGTTGAAAAGTCGAATTGGACTGGGCAGGGAATCGTCTTTCCCCGCTCACTCTTCACCGAGGCGCGGACGCGGCCGGAGCTCAAGCGCACTGGCGTCTATGTGCTGTGGGGTCCGGCCGAATCGGGCGGGCTGCCGCTGGTTTATGTGGGGGAAGGGGATGTTGTGCTGCCACGGTTGGAACAGCATTTCAAGCAGAAGGACTTTTGGACGCACGCGGCCGTGTTCACGAGCAAGGACCATAACCTGAACAAGGCGCATGTCCAATACCTCGAAGCACGGTTAATCTCTCTCGCCAGCGAAGCCAAGCGCGCGGAGCTGGACAACGCCACCGTTCCGCAGTTGCCCGCGTTGTCGGAGGCCGACGCAGCCGATGCGGAGGCATTCCTCAACGACCTGTTACTGTGTCTGCCGGTTGTGGGCGTGAGTCTGTTCGAGAAGGCCAAAGCCGGCACGACAAAGGCGGGGGATCTGTTCCTGAAGGCCAAGGGGATTGACGCGCGCGGCGTGGATAGTCCCGAAGGCTTCGTCGTCCGCGCTGGATCGCAGGCAGTCAAGGACGAAGTGCCATCCATCCATGCCTACCTCACTGAACTGAGGAAGTCCTTGCTTGTGCAGGGAGTCCTGAAAGAGGCGGACGCTTGCTACGTGTTTACCCAGGATTACACCTTCGATTCGCCGTCTACGGCTGCGGGCGTAATCCTCGGGCGGTCGGCGAATGGCAGGGTAGAGTGGAAAGATTCCAAAGGTCACACGCTCAAAGAGATCCAAGAGGCAGAGGTCAGCGGGCCATGAGCACCTTTACCGAATCCACCGTCGAATCCGACGCCCTCGCCTGCCTGAAGGCCACTGGCTGGCTGATCGCCCAAGGATCGGGCACCTCGTCTGGCGGCGTTACATTCACAGAAACCTTTCCCCAGAAACAACGGTGGTTATGAGATACGATCCGCAAAAACACCACCGCCGCAGTATCCGCCTGAAGGGATACGATTATTCCCAGCCGGGGGCATATTTTGTCACCATCGTTTCACAAGATCGGGAATGTTTGTTTGGGGATGTGGTGGATGGCGAAATGCGGATGAATGACGCAGGGCGTATGGTGCAAAAATGGTGGGCAGAATTGAATCGTAAATTTCCGGTCGTTCAAACGGATGAATACATTGTTATGCCCAACCATTTCCATGGAATTATCGCGATTGTGAACGAACCCGTAGGGGCGGACCTACGTGTCCGCCCCAATGAAACGGGCGCACATCGTGGCCAATTGGGCGCACATCATGATCAATTGGGCGCACACATAGGTGCGCCCCTACCGAAAATTGTTCAATGGTTCAAAACCATGACGACCAATGAATACATCCGTCATGTCAAAAACGATGGTTGGCCGACGTATCGCGGACGGTTGTGGCAACGCAATTATTACGAACACATCATCCGCAACGAAAAATCCTTGAATCGCATCCGGGAATACATCATCAACAATCCCTTGCAATGGGAATTGGACCGGGAAAATCCAAATGTACGGGAAACCATGGAGGCACCGGACATAGGGCGACCACGTGGGGTCGCCCCAACAGGAAATGAACCATGGCGCATCTGACCGAATCCGTCGTTGAACAGGCCGCCCTCGCGTGGCTGGAAGCCACCGGCTGGCAAATCGCACATGGGCCTGACATCGCGCCGGACACGCTCCTGGCCGAACGGCGCGACTACGGCGAGGTGGTGCTTGGTGCAAGGCTGCGCGATGCGCTCACACGCCTGAACCCTGATCTGCCCGCCGAGGCACTGGAGGATGCTTTCCGCAAGCTCACGCGACCCGAAGGGGCTGACCTGATTCAACGCAACCGGGCCATGCACCGCTTGCTCGTGGATGGCGTCACCGTCGAGTACCGCACCGCCGACGGCGCCATTCGCGGGGCGCAGGCGCGCGTTATCGACTTCGAGAACCCCGACAACAACGACTGGCTGGCGGTCAATCAGTTCGCCGTGGTGGAAAACAAGCACAGTCGCCGACCCGACGTGGTGCTGTTCGTCAACGGCCTCCCGCTTGCGGTCGTAGAACTCAAGAACGCGGCCGATGAGAACGCCACGATCTGGACGGCGTTCCAGCAGCTTCAGACCTACCAGACCGAGATCCCCTCGCTGTTCGCAACCAACGAAGTGCTGGTCATCTCCGACGGAGTCGAGGCACGCGTCGGCGTCATCGGCGCCGGCAGGGAATGGTTCAAACCCTGGCGCACGATCGCCGGCGATGCGCTCGCTCCCGACACGATGCCGCAGTTGCAGGTGGTGATCGAAGGATTGTTCGACAAGCGGCGGCTTCTCGATCTGGTGCGCGACTTCATCGTCTTCGAGGACGACGGCAGCGGGCGCCTCATCAAGAAAATGGCCGGCTACCACCAGTTTCACGCCGTGCGCGTGGCCGTGGCCGAGACGCTGCGCGCGGCGGAGCTACACTGCGTTGTACAGGAGCCGAAAGGTTACGAAGCGAGCCGCAAACCGGGCGGAGATCGGGGCGACCGGCGCATCGGGGTTGTCTGGCATACCCAAGGCTCGGGCAAGAGCCTCACGATGGCTTTCTACGCGGGACGCATCATCCGGGAGCCGGCGATGGAGAACCCGACGCTGGTCGTCCTCACCGACCGCAATGACCTCGACGACCAGCTCTTTGGCACGTTCTCGCGCTGCCAGGACCTCCTACGCCAGCCACCCGTACAGGCCCAGAGCCGCGCGCACCTGCGTGAACTGCTCTTGGTGCAGGCGGGCGGGGTAGTGTTCACCACCATCCAGAAGTTTTTTCCCGAAGAGAAAGGCGACCGGCATCCCGTGCTTTCGCAGCGACGGAACATTGTCGTCATCGCCGACGAAGCCCATCGCAGCCAGTACGACTTCATCGACGGCTTCGCGCGCCACATGCGCGACGCATTGCCCCATGCCTCGTTCATCGGCTTCACGGGCACGCCCATCGAGAGGGCCGATGCGAACACGCGTGCGGTCTTTGGCGACTACATCTCGATCTATGACATCCAGCGCGCCGTCGAGGATGGCGCAACTGTGCCCATCTATTACGAAAGCCGATTGGCCAAGCTCGATTTGCCGGAAGAACTCAAGCCGAAGATTGATGAGGAGTTCGAGGAGGTTACGGAAGGTGAAGAGGTCGAGCGCAAAGAAAAGCTCAAGACCAAGTGGGCGCAACTCGAAGCCATCGTCGGTGCCGAGAAGCGCCTGAGACTCATCGCCCAGGACATCGTCGAGCACTTCGAGCGGCGGCTGGAAGCCATGGACGGTAAGGCAATGATCGTCTGCATGAGTCGGCGCATCTGCGTTGAGCTTTATCGCGAGATCGTGAAGCTGCGGCCCAAATGGCACGGCGACACCGATGAGCAGGGCGAGATCAAGGTCGTGATGACCGGCTCGGCCGACGATCCTGTTGAGTGGCAGGCCCACATTCGCGACAAGCGCCGTCGCGAGCAACTGGCCAACCGATTCCGCGACCCCAACGATCCATTCCGCATCGTTATCGTGCGAGACATGTGGCTCACCGGTTTCGATGCACCGAGCCTGCACACCATGTACATCGACAAGCCAATGCGCGGCCACGGCTTGATGCAGGCGATTGCGCGCGTCAACCGCGTCTTCCGTGACAAACCTGGCGGACTCGTGGTGGACTACTTAGGGCTCGCCCACGAGCTGAAAGCGGCACTTGCCACCTACACCGAAAGCGGAGGCACGGGGGAAACGGCGATAAATCAGAACGAAGCGGTTACCCTCATGCAAGAAAAGTACGAGGTGTGTTGCGCCCTCTTCCATGGCTTCGACCACTCGAAATGGACGACAGGCACACCGCAGGAACGCCTCGCGCTGCTTCCGGCCGCGCAAGAGCACGTCCTCGCCCAGGAAAATGGCAAGGATCGCTATATCCGCGCGGTACGCGAGTTGTCACAGGCTTTCGCGCTTGCCGTGCCGCATGAAGAAGCGTTGCGAATCCGCGATGACGTAGCCTTCTTTCAGGCCGTGGGGACGAGCCTCGCCAAGCGGGCACCTGGAGAGCCAAGGCCTGAAGAAGAGTTAGACCACGCGGTTCGGCAAATCATCTCGCGAGCCGTGGCGCCGGAGGGCGTCTTAGACATCTTCGCTGCCGCGGGCCTGAAGAAGCCCGACATCTCGATCCTCTCCGATGAGTTCTTGGCAGAAGTTCGCAAGATGCCGCAAAAGAACCTCGCCGTGGAGCTTCTCCAGAAGCTCCTCAAGGGAGAGATTAGAACCCGGCGTCGCAAAAACGTCGTCCAGGCGCGCTCGTTCGCTGAGATGCTGGAACAGACCATCCGCCGCTATCAGAATCGTGCGATTGAGGCAGCGCAGGTGATCGAGGAACTCATTGCCCTGGCACGCGACATGCGGGAGGCCAACGCTCGCGGCGAGAAACTGAATCTGAGCGAAGAGGAGCTGGCGTTCTACGATGCGCTGGAGACAAACGACAGCGCAGTAAAAGTACTCGGCGACGAGACGCTCCGGACCATCGCACGCGAGCTGGTTACTGCCGTCCGCAACAACGTCACGATCGACTGGACTCTACGCGAAAACGTGCGAGCGCAACTGAGAGTGCTAATTAAGCGCATATTACGGAAGTATGGGTACCCACCCGACAAGCAGGAGAAGGCGACCCAGACTGTGTTAGAGCAGGCGGAGGTTCTGTCCGAGGAGTGGGCTACAGGCTAAGAAATACAGCGGGAGCTGTTTTACAAGAGATGCCTTCGTGATTGGGGGGGGATGTAACTTTTGTGGTTGCACATCATCTGCGTTGCCATATATTGCGTTGCGATGAATAAGGTTCGTAAGGGGAAGGTTTGAGGGGCGATTGGGTTTGTTCAATTCGAATGGGTTGAATTTTCGGAAAGGGTTGAATTCGGGAAGTCGTGCGAGAATTTTGCGCACGGGGGAAATAATGAGCAGAAAGCCCGGGAAAAAAATCGTGCGGCGAAAGCGCTGCGAAGGTTTTTCGAAAAAGTAGCGCCGGGGGTTAATTCGTGAAATCCTTCACAATCGGAGGGACTTTAAAGATAGAATCTTTGAAGTTTAGATGGCAGAAGCCGACACTCAACAGCAACTCGTCAAGATTTGGATAAACGATATCCCTTTAGAAGTACCTAAGGGGGAGTTGATCGTAGAGGCGGTGAAGAGGTTGGGGCTGCAGATTCCGATTTTTTGTTATCACAAGAGGCTCGAACCGGTCGGAATGTGCAGGATGTGTCTGGTCGAGGCGGGGTTTCGACAGCAGGATGGCTCGACACGTATTCTTCCCAAGCCGCAAACTGGTTGCACCCTCCGAGCACAAGAGAACTTAGTGGTTTATACAGACACGGAGCGGGTTCGAGAGGATAGAAAAGGGGTTCTGGAGTTTTTGCTCATCAATCACCCTTTGGATTGCCCGATATGCGATAGGGGCGGAGAATGTCCCTTGCAAAACAACACGCTGTTTTACGGACCTTCAACGAGCCGTTTCATCGAAGAGAAGCGCCATTTACCGAAGGCTTTTCCTTTGAGTCGTTACGTTACTTTGGATTTAGAGAGGTGCATTCAATGCGGAAGGTGCGTTCGGTTCACGGAGGAGATTTCGGGTGATTCAGAATTGGCGTTTTTCTTCCGCGGTGCTGAGATGCAGCCTTTGACTTACGAACTGACAGAATTCGAATCGAAATTCAGCGGAAACACCATCGAGATATGCCCGGTGGGAGCATTGACTTCGTCGCAATATCGTTTTCGCGCCAGACCTTGGGATTTAGAGACGAAGCCAGCGATTTGTCTCGAATGCTCGAACGGATGCAATACGTGGTTCGATTATCGAATCGGTAAGGTGGCGCGCATCAATGGACGAACGAACGAGGCGGTGAACGAAGAGTGGACATGCGACAAAGGAAAGTTCGGTCATGATTATTTGAATACACCTACTCGTTTGACGTCCCCACTCGTGCGAGAAGACGGAAATCTTCGAGAGGTGAGTTGGGGAAAAGCGTACGAGGCGTTGATCCCGTATTTCGAGAAGGGGGGGGAAAAGGTAGCGGGGCTTACTTCGGGCAGATTGAGCAACGAAGATTATTACTTATTCCGGAAGATTTTTAGAGAGCATTTTCGATCCGAAAATTTCGACCACCGTTGGCATCGTTATTTGCCGAAATACGAAAACACACCGGAAAGAAGGCACAATTTGCTGACTTCGCAAATGTCCATCGAGGTATACGAACGAGAGCCGGTCATCTTTATTTTCGGGAAGGATTTGGCGGACGAACAGCCGATTCTTTATTTGCGGGTGCGGAAGGCGTGGTTAAGGAGGGGGGCGAAGATCATCGTTGCGAGTCATGAAAGAACATACGCTGACCGATTCGCCGATGTAGTTTTGCATTTTCGCCCCGGGACGGAGATGGCATTGTTGGCTGGGTTGACGAATTTGCTTTTGGACGGGGGGGCACATACGGAATTGAAAAACGTCGTGAGTCCCTTCACGTTAGAGGAAACGGAGCGAATCACGGGGATTCCGCAAAGAGAAATTTTGCGCGCGGCAGAGATCCTGCGCAGTGGTTTCGCAATGGTTGCCAGTCGCTCGCTTTATGATTTGGTGAATGGCGAGGATATAGTTTCAGCATTAGCAAACTTAGCGATTGCTGGAAAGAGTGCAGAAAAGTTCAATCTTTATGCAACGGAAGGGAATGAACAAGGAGCACTGGAAATCGGAATCTTTCCTCGTGAGAACGGGATGAATACACGTGAAATTTTAGAAGCGTGTGCGGAGGGGAGAATTCGAGCGCTTTGGCTCGTACAGTGCGACCCATTCAAATTATGGAAAGACACGGAATTGGTGCAAAAGGCATTAGAGAATGTTCCGTTTTTAGTCGTTCAAGATATCGAGCAAACAGAGGCGTTTTATTTTGCGAGTGTCGTGTTGCCAGCGTGCGCATTTTGTGAGCGCGACGGAAGTTATACGAATATGGAAAGGCGCGTACAGCGTGTACGGCAAATCATGGAGCCGAAGGGGCATGCCAAGCCGCATTGGAAAATCTTCAGCGAGATATCTTTGCGAATTCAGCCGCACGTTCCACCATTTCAATCCGCGGAAGTGATGAGCAAGATGGGTGAAGAGATCGCTGTATTTCGTGCGTCTCGATATTCGCAATTGGAAGGCGAAGGCGTGCGCTTGCCGCAAGAGGGTCTGGGAACTCCTCGAGTCTTTATTCCTTCGTATCGAGTGTTGGAGGACGTGCGAGCGTGATCAACATCGAAAGCGAATTGTTTTGGGCTATTTTGAGAGTTTTGATTGTGGTGGGCTTCGTTCTCATCTCAGTCCCCCCCATCATTTGGTGGGAGAGGAGATTATTGGGATGGATGCAAGACCGAATCGGGCCGAACCGTGTAGGACCATTCGGTTTTTTGCAACCGATAGCGGACGGTGTGAAACTTTTGTTCAAAGAGGATTTCACTCCTCGCGATGTAGACCGGTTGATGTATTTTCTTTCCCCTGCGATTGCTCTTTTGCCTGCGTTTGTGATTGGAGCGACGATTCCTTGGAGCCCGAATCCTCGTTTGACTCCGATTGCCGATGTGGATGTGGGGGTTTTATGGGTTTTGGCAGTTTCTTCTTTGGGGGTTTACGGTATTGTTTTGGGGGGGTGGGCGTCGAACAATAAATATTCTCTGTTGGGGGGGCTCAGAAGTGCTGCACAACTCGTGAGTTACGAATTGCCGATGGGTGTCGCTCTGTACAGTGTTTTATTACCGAGCGGGACTCTTAGGCTTACAGAAGTAGTTTCCAAACAGCATGAGGCTCTTTGGGGGCGATTCGAGTGGTTTCAGAATTGGTTTATTTTGACTCCTTTCGGGTTGATTTCTGCGGCGATTTTTCTCATCTGCATGGTTGCCGAGACGAACCGCGCGCCTTTCGATTTGCCAGAAGCGGAATCGGAGTTGATTGCGGGTTATCACACGGAATACAGTTCCATGAAGTTCGCTGTGTTTTTCATGGGTGAATACGCAGCGATGGTTGCATTCAGTGGGCTTTTTGCCGTTTTGTATTTGGGGGGGTGGAGTTTGGCTCCTTTCAACTGGGAGCACCTTGCGGCAGTTTCGCGGGATGCGGGGTTGGGATGGTTAGGTGGGGTACTGACTTTCATCAACGGTCCATGGATGGCGCCTGTTTGGTTTGTAGGAAAGATTTTCGGTGGACTCACTTTTTATATTTGGCTTCGAGCGACTCTACCCAGGTTGCGTTATGACCAACTGATGAATTTTTGTTGGAAGTATTTGCTTCCTGCAGCAGCGGCGAATTTCGTTTTGGTCGCTATCGGCATGCTTTACGGATGGCTCGTTTATGCGTTTTTCCTCGCGATACTCTTGGTGATGTATTTGATTTTCGTTGTTGTGTATTATCTTCCGCGCGCTAAGAAGCCGACGATCGAACTCATGAAGATTCCTGCGAATACTTCGCGTGTAATCGAAATCGAAAGGAGCAGGCAATGAATTGGGGTTTGGGTTTATTTTTGGTGTTTGCTGTGATAGGTGTAGTTTCGTCTGTTGCGGTTATTGCGACGCAGCATGTCGTTCGTGCCGCGCTTGCGCTCGTTCTTAATTTTTTGGCATTGGCGGGATTGTATTTTCTGATGAGTCTCGATATTTTGGGCATCAGTCAAGTGCTCGTATATACGGGCTTGATTATGATGCTGTTTTTATTTTGTATTTTGCTTTTGAATTTGAGCGCTCCTGAAATGCTTCAAGAAAAAAGCGGGATCAAATGGTTTTTTGCAGTCGTGTTCGCAGCGGGATTAGTGGCAGTGGTGACATCGCAGGCAATCGCACCGCTTGCACTCGCTGAACAGCCGACCGCTCCCGACGATTTCGGTAAGGCGAAAGTCGTCGGCACATATCTCTTCAATCATTGGGTTTACGGTTTCGAAATTTGCAGTATTTTGCTTTTGATCGGAATCGTAGGTTCTATTCTCTTAGCGAAAAGGAGATAAAAGGATGTTAGGTGTACCGCTTGCAGGATTTCTCGGTCTCAGTGCGGTGATGTTCGCAATGGGTGTTTTGGGAGTTTTATTGAAGCGCAATCCTATCGTGATCTTCATGTGTATCGAGCTTATGCTCAATGCGGCGAACCTCGTTTTTTTGGCTTTCGCTCGATACCATTCGACTCCGTTGAGTTCGACCATTCCAACGATGCACACTTTTATGAATGGACAGATGGCAGTGATCTTTGTGATGGCAGTGGCAGCAGCAGAAGTTGCAATCGGTTTGGGAATCATCATGGCAATTTTCCGAATCCGTGAAGATGTGGATATAGACCAGATGAACATTTTGAGAGGATAAGAGAAGTTCATGACTTTGAATAATCCTGGTATGCCGAGTGAATTCCATTTGGTATGGGTAGTCGTTTTGCTTCCTTTGGCTGGGTTTTTGTTTCAGGCTTTGTTCGGAAAGGCAATCGAACGAGCGTGGGGAAAAGAAAAAGGGCGGATGGTATTGGGATGGATAGGCGTTTTGCCCGTTGCGTTAGCATTTATCGTAAGCGTTTATCTGTTTTTCTTATTGCGTTCACTGCCAGAAGAGGAGCGACTTGTTATCAGTACGTGGTTCGATTGGTTGAACCTTCAAAGTTTGAGAATTCCTTACGAACTTCGTATAGATGTTCTTTCTT
Organism: Fimbriimonadales bacterium; assembly: GCA_035559795.1. NCBI lineage: Bacteria > Bacillati > Armatimonadota > Fimbriimonadia > Fimbriimonadales > Fimbriimonadales bacterium. The sequence continues at coordinate 11,324 of DATMAR010000006.1, forward strand.
TGACGATGGCGCTTATCGTTACCGGTGTGGGATTTTTAATACACTGGTATGCAACGGGATACATGGGGGAAGACCGCGATTATCCTCGCTTTTTCACTTATTTTAATTTGTTCATCGTTTTCATGCTCACTTTAGTGCTGGCGAACAACCTTCTTTTGTTGTTTATCGGATGGGAGGGTGTCGGGCTTTGTTCTTATTTGTTGATCGGATATTGGTACGAAGATATCGAAAACGCTAAGGCGGCGAATAAAGCATTTATCGTTAATCGCATCGGAGATTGGGGGATGACGCTCGGAATATTTCTCATTGCGGTAGTTTTTGCATCGAATCAAGGAGTTTTAGGTCCTAATGAAACGCGCTACCTCAGTTTCGATGTAATTCTGCCGAAAGCGCAGGAGGTTTTGTTCGGTTACAGTTCTTGGATTGCGTTCGGGATTCCGATTTTGTTGTTCGTAGGGGCGATGGGGAAATCCGCGCAATTTCCTTTGTATTTATGGTTGCCGGATGCGATGGCGGGTCCGACACCTGTTTCCGCCTTGATTCATGCGGCGACGATGGTGACTGCGGGTGTGTATCTCGTGGCGCGATGTCATGTCTTTTTCGAATTGGCTCCTTATTCCATGATGGTGGTGGCTTGCGTCGGTGCATTTACTGCGATTTTTGCCGCTACGATAGCATTCGGTCAGACGGATATCAAGCGTGTTCTCGCATTTTCCACCGTTTCCCAATTAGGATATATGTTTTTAGGAACCGGGGTGGGGGCTTTTTCGGCTGGAATGTTTCATCTGACAACCCATGCGTTTTTTAAAGCGCTGCTGTTTTTAGGCTCAGGCGCAGTCATTCTCGCGATGGCGCATAACCAAGACATGCGTAATTACGGAAATCTTTGGAAATATCTTCCGATTACGTTTTTTACGATGATGATGGGATGGCTTGCGATCTCAGGAGTTCCAATTTGGGCAGGGTTCTTCAGCAAAGACGAGATTTTAGGAAAGGTTTATGCGAGCAGCACTTGGTGGGGGGGAATCGTGGAGTTGCCGCTCGTGCAGATTTGCTATTGGATTGGTTTGATTACCGCGGTTCTCACTGCTGGGTACATGACTCGTTTATTTATGCTGACCTTTTTGGGAGGGGAGGAGCGCTGGAGGAAACTTAAACCGGAAAGTGAGCATGCCGAAGTCGCGGAACACCACGAGTCTGTTCAATCGGGGAGGCATCACGTGGGATCGGCGATGGGACACCCCGAGAAAGAGTCCGACTTTTATCTTTCGGACGAGGAGATTCTTCGACGGGAAAGGGAAGAGCACGAAGAGCATCCTATCCTTTCCCCGAACCATACACCGAAAGAAGTAGGTTCTTCTATGACGATTCCGCTCATCGTTTTAGCAGCGCTCTCTCTATTAGGGGGGGCGGTGCTTTCGGGTCTACACCCGCTTAGCGAGGTAATCGGGTTGCATATTCCGAATTATTTCGAGGAGTGGCTTGCTCCCATTGCGGAGGCATCCGTTTTACCGAGCGAAGAAATGTTTCGTACAGCACATACGACCGAAATTTTGTTGATTCTCGCATCGGTTCTCGCAGCACTATTGGGAATCGCTTATCACTGGCGGCGATACCGAAATGGGCTTCCTTCCGACGAAAGAGAGTTGCGCGGATGGCGGTATCTCGCTCAGAAACAATGGCTTTACGACCCAATCATGATGAAGTTTTTCGTTCATCATCTCGGCAGATTCGCCGAGGGGTTTTATCGTTGGTTCGATGTGGGAGTTATCGACACGGTTTTCGTGAATGGTTCGGCTTGGGTCGTAGGGATTTTCGGAAGGGTGTTGCGGCGACTTCAAACCGGGTATGCGCGCGCTTACGCTATGGCTATGCTCGTGGGGGGGGTCATTTTGCTCACGTATATTTGGTGGTATCTCACCGAGGTGTTTTCTAAGGGGAAATAAATGCCAGAAAAACACACTTTCGGAATCTTGAGCCTTACGATATGGTTACCCACTTTAGGCGCTTTACTTTTGGGGTTCATTCCGAGGTCTTATGTGCATTGGCATCGTTATATCGCGCTCATTTTCACACTTGCAACGTTCGCAGTTTCGTTGAGTTTATATTTTCTTTTCAGCGCTAATACCTTCCATTTCCAATTCGTCGAGAGCATTCCTTGGATTCCTCAGTTAGGGATTCAATATAAACTCGGCATCGATGGAATCAGCCTTTGGCTCGTTCTCTTAACGACGTTTATTACCGTGATTGCGGTTTGGTTCAGTTTTTATGTCGGTGAACGAGCGAAAGAGTTCATGATGTTCATGCTGATATTAGAGACAGCGTTATTAGGTGTGTTTTCTGCTCTCGATTTGGCGCTTTTTTATATTTTCTTCGAAGCGACGCTGATTCCCATGTATTTTCTCATCGCAATTTGGGGAAGTGAGCAAAAGCGCGCATACGCGGCAATCAAATTTTTCTTGTTCACTTTTTTGGGTTCGATTTTCATGCTCGTTGCGATTATTTATTTGTGTTTTGTCGTCGCATCTGCAGAATTCGGTCGCTATAGTTTCGATTTATTAGAATTGCAAGCGCTCGCATCTCGAGGGGAATTGGTTTCCGGTACAGTTGCGATGTGGGTTTTTGCAGCGTTCGCAGTTTCGTTCGCCGTAAAAGTGCCTTTCTTTCCATTGCACACTTGGTTGCCTGATGCGCATACCGAAGCGCCCACAGCGGGTTCTATTATCTTGGCGGCGATTATGTTGAAAATGGGAACGTACGGGTTTTTGAGATTTTGCTTCCCTCTATTTCCCGAAGCGAGTTTGCAAGCGGCTCCGTTTATGATGGGGCTGGCGCTCGTCGGAATTTTATACGGCGCGGTGATGGCTGCCGTTCAACCCGATTGGAAGCGTCTCGTTGCGTATTCTTCCGTGAGCCACCTCGGATTCGTGATGCTCGGAGCGTTCGCTTTGAATCACAACGGTCTTACGGGAAGCATTTTGCAAAGTTTGAATCACGGGGTTTCGACCGGAGCGTTGTTTTTGTTGGTGGGGATGATTTACGAACGGCGTCATACGAGATTATTTAGCGAATACGGGGGACTGAAACGACAAATGCCGATGTTCGCAACATTGTTTTTGATTATCATGTTGAGTTCGGTGGGGCTTCCTTCGATGAACGGATTTATCGGCGAATTTTTGTGTTTGCTCGGTGCTTTCGAAGCAGGGATGGAGGGAACGGTCGGAATCTCTATGGTGATTCCCGTTCTCGCTGCTGGGGGGGTGGTCTTGGCTGCGGTTTATTTGCTTTGGATGTTCCAGAAGGCATTTTACGGAAAATGTGAGAACGCTGAAAATCGAAGATTGCGAGACATCAAACCTTGGGAGCAGTTTCTCGGGTGGTCATTGGTTCTTTTCGTGTTCTGGGTTGGACTTTATCCGACGACATTTACTTCGAAAATGGAGGCGAGTGTTAACGCATTGCGTCATCAAACTCTTTTACCAGCTGGGAAGAGACCCGTATGGTCGGATATGAATGTGGACATCAATTCGCGCGGAGATGTTGTGGAAGTACTGCGAAGAACTCAGCAAGGGGAATGGACAGAGGGGCGCGTTCTCGTACCCGCGAATCACCACGCCCAGCGTAGTATGGGGTGGGTGAAGGGCGAAGATTCGCAAACATTGGCGAGGGGAAAATGAATTCTCGAGAACGACTCGTAGCGGCATCGAGGGGGGGGAGTGTAGATCATGCGCCGTGGTTCGGCTATTGCGAAAATGCAGAGAAAGAAACCTTGTCGCGATTCGCGAGGAAGTGGGCTCCGGATGTTCTCGTCGCGAGGAATAGTGCCGACGCGCGAGAATTGTTGGCTGAATTCGGGGCAGACGGTCCTGCAGTGCTCGTGGAAGTATGGAATCCATTCGGTTATGCGAAGGAAGCGGGGGAGGATTTGAGCGAAGCGTTTCGCAACGATCCGAGGGGGGGCGAAGAACTTCTCGAAAGATTCTTTTCCATGACTTGCGCCAAGACCTACGAAGCGCTCGATGTAGGATGCGATGGCATTTTCTATCGATTATTCGGCGCGACTCCTTTCGAAACGACTCCGATGGAATACGGAGGCTTTTTTCTCGAAAAAGATAGAGAGTTGCTGGAAAGTATCGTCGAAGCGCGTTTCAATGTTCTCTCCGTGGAGGGGGGGGAAGGCGTTTATCTGGATTTCGTTCATGACCTCCCCTGTTCCGCCTTGGCTTGGGACGAAAAAGCAAGCAAGATTACTCCGCAAAGAGTGCGAGAAATTCACTCTGGCGCTTTGGCATGTGGATTGGAAGCGGATTACGCACGTCTTTGGGAAGAATTCGGATATACCGGAATCGTATTTTTCGGTCGCGTTGAAAATTTGGATTCTTACGACTTCTCTAAAGTCAAAGAGGCGACATCTCAATTGAGGAGCCCCGTTGTCCATGATTGATACGAAACTCACCCCCGCCCCAATAGATTGGATTGCCTTAGCGCCGATGATTGCCGTGGGAACGACCGGCGTCGTCGCCATGATTCTCGAAATGATGCGTCCACGAAAGACGAACAATCTTATCGTTTCGATTTCGTTAATCGGTCTTGCTTTCGCCGCGGCTCTCGTGCTCGCTTTCTGGAATGTTCCGCCCCGAGAGTCTTTCGGAGCGGTTTATGCGGATGCAAGCGGTCACGAAAAAAACTTCGGGCTTTTCATCCACGACCGCTTTAGTCAACTCGTTCAATTACTGCTCATCGGCGTTTGCTTCTTTACGGTGATGTTCAGCGAAGGATATCTGCGTGAAAAACTAATTCCTTTCGGAGAGTATTATCCTTTGGTGCTTTGGACGACAGTGGGGGGGATGGTAATGGTTACGACGAGAGATTTGATCATCTTGTTTTTGGGATTGGAAACGCTTTCGATTTCTTTGTACATTTTAGCAGGATTATCCTCGAAGGAGAAACGTTCACAAGAATCTGCATTGAAATATTTTTTATTAGGCGCATTTGCCTCGAGTTTTATGTTGTATGGGATTGCGTTGATGTACGGCGGGACGGGAACGACGCATCTTTCGGGAATCACGGAACTTTTTCAAGCGAATCTGGCTGATGCGAATCCGTATCGTCTCGTTTACGCTGGGTTGGGAATGATTCTTGTCGGGTTCGGATTCAAAGCCGCTTTGGTGCCGTTTCATATGTGGACTCCCGATGTGTATCAAGGTGCACCGACTTGCGTGACGGGTTTCATGGCCGCGGGTTCGAAAGTCGCAGCCTACGCGGCTTTGATTCGGTTTTTGGAGGGGGCGATGGCGATGAAAGACGTTTGGATACCCATCCTCATGGCATTTGCAGTTTTGAGCATGACCTTGGGAAATTTAGTCGCCATCGTACAACGCGATGCGAAACGTATTTTGGGGTATTCGAGTATCGCTCACGCAGGATACATTTTAGTTGCAGTAGTCGCATGGGCGAAAGCGTATGATAGACCGGATTTGCAAATCGGTTACGAAACCGTCTTGTACTATCTTCTCACCTATAGTCTTATGACTATCGGTGCTTTCGCCGTTTTGACTTTGAGCGCCAGGGGGGGGAAAGAAGGGACGCTCGTGGATGATTATTATGGAATGTACAGAAGAAGACCTTTCGCAGCGCTTGCAATGGTGGTCTTCATGGTGAATTTAGCCGGCATCCCCCCCTTTGCGGGATTTTTTGCGAAAGTTTTTATTTTCAGCGACGCTTTGGAAACCGGTCTTTTATGGCTGGCACTCGTTTTGGCAGTCAATTCCGTGATTAGCGCTTATTATTATTTGAGAGTCGCCTTCGCAGTGTTCGTTCAAGAGCCGGAATGGAAGCCCACTCGTTTTGCTCCGATGAATCTCGGGCTTTTGCTTACCTGTGGAATTACCGCAGTGTTGCTGCTGGCGATATTGGTTTTCACGAGCCCGATTCTAAGAGAAATCAGCATCGTCTCAGCGAAGATTCTGTAACCTCATCCCCACCACGCGTAGGTCCGAAACGTTCGTCCAAAAGAATACCCGCACCATTCAAGTACTGCATCGTATGAACAAAATAATATACGTAGCAATTGCTACTACAATAATTATTTGCCATATTATTGCCCAGTTATCACTTAGATGATTCCCTCTGCCTGGATATTTTTTCAATAAGCCTTTTGGCTCGAAGATTCTGCATCGCAACCTCGATTCTGCTCCTCAAAAAATTCACGCCCGGTTCTCCCTCATTGTCTAATACTTTCTGAATCATTCTTTCAGAGCCTTCGTCATCGCCGCGGAGTTTCAAAAAGACTGCCGCGGATATATATGGATGTTCCAGGATACCGCTTCCTTGACCGGAAACCCACTTTTCAAGAATCTTTTCTTCCGATGCATTTTCCTCTAACAAGGGAATTCCTTTTTCGCAAAGGACTTTCGCCACTTCCTTCGTAAGAAATTCTACATCAGAATCTGTTCGCAAAGCCCACCAGTTATCTTTTCCGACAAGCCTCTCAGCGAGAATATCCCAACGCTCTAAAGAATTTGTTACCCACAGCCTTTCAATCGTGTCTTTATCTAAAAGAGCCCCCAGACGTTCCGTCCAATGCCCCCCATGAAAAATTCCAGGGTAATATGTATCGCATTCGCCGAGAAGTTTTATCCGGATGCTCAGATTAATCGTAAACAGAATTTCGTTTGGTTGTATAGAACGGTGTGTTTGAAGGGAAACAATTTCGATAACATCGCGTTTTTCACGCTTGTAAGAATTTCCTTTACGCTTGAAGCCACGAGGCTTCAAACAATTTTTCCCTAATTGGTTGAAAATATATAGAATCCCATCTTGAAGCTCTTTTTTCATTCAAAGACCCTCCATACCTGGATAACTACTATTAAGACATTCATAATATCTTTAAGTAATTGCTTACTTCAAACCGTGATTGATTATGCTTTACCTATAGCAGCAGCAATTATTTCTTTAGCCACCCGAGTCTCGAATCCATTATAACCGAAAGCATTCTTCGTCGAGTTCGGATACGCAATCTGCACCAATCGGTCCTCTTTAAATCTCTCTCCCTGTTCCATCAAACTCGCCGTCGAACTCAGACGCTAACTCATCCAGAGAGTTGATGTCTAAGGACTCCTCTCCGGCCGAACGTGTGTATGCCTTCTCCAAAATAACGCTGATCGGAAATCCTTTACTAAACTCGACACGTCTCATGCTCTTAAGCACGAATCCCTTTTCGCGTACTTTCTCGTAAAACGCCTTTGCAGATTTTCTATCTTTGAAATACAAATAGAAGTCTACCTTTCTCGTCCTTTTCCCTTTCGACCGCTGCTTGGATTTTTCAGCGCGGAGCTCGAGTTTTTTGAGCAGTTTTTCTAACCATGCCAATGCAACTTCTTTAGGGGGGCGCACTTTTTCGAGTTCTTCGAAATTCCAGTCTTCTCGGATGCTCGTTTCCATATCCCAGTTCACAAAATCCTGCAAATTAAAGGGGGGTTGCTCAGAGAATATCTCTTTATCTGCCGCATAAATATAAAAGTTAGCCTTATCCTTAGACCACTTCCATTTGGCAACCGCTGCCTTCTTACCGGTTAGGAACGAGGTGACTTGCGCATGAAGTTGCTTCGCACTACGAGCGGACAATTGCCTGGGTTTTCTTTCTTTTATTTCTCCTTTTGCTGTGAAACGAATAGCAACGAACCACGGATATCGTTCGCCATACAACCACTCGGGAAAACCTACATCTTCATATAAATGCTCTACTTCGCCACCTTCGAGTGGAACAACGAAATGGTTCCAAATAGGTTTGTAAAAATCTATGGCTTTTAGCCGATTTCTTACTTTCGTGATGTACTCTTCGTACGGTATACCTTCCTCCCAAGCACGGTGAATAGAACCAATATCACGACCCACTTGATACTCCGTTATGGGAATGCGCAGATGTTTACCAGAAATACGATCATCTACTTCTATTTCTGCTGCATAAGCCCCGCTGTACCAGACGTGACCACTTTCTAAATTAGCAACCTCTTCACGCGTTGCAGGTAGGAGTCGTCTATCTTTTGGGTATTGTTTATAATATTGAAGGGATAATCCATCTTCACTATATCGAACAACTCTCATCGGAGGGGGAATGAACTCTTCAGGTATTGAAATCTGCTGTATAAACTCCCATTTCCCATCACGTATTCGTTGTGACCCAATGTATCCATAATAAAGTAATTTTTCCAAAAAATCAGGGGCAAAAAAATCACTTATATGAAGTTGTTCTATTGTGAATCCGCCGTATACTTCATCTTCATCTATTGGCAAGAAAACAATAAAATAAACTTGACGGTTGCTTGGCAGTTTAACCCGATATAGATTGCCAGATTTTATTGTTTCTTCAGTCATATTTTCATAATTCGAACGTTTCTAATGCTTCAGCCTACCCCTAATAAGTATACCTTTAAGAACTCGCCAATTTCTCTTTCTATCACTTTTACAATTTCTGCCAGTACTAATTCTCAACCAGCCAAGTCCGTAATTGTCCTAAACATATATGATATTCGATCATTCTCAATAGAACCATGCGGCTAAGAAATAATTTACGATATAAATCAAAACCATGCTTAAGACGACGGCATTGGTCGTCGAGCGCCCCACTCCGACGGCACCGCCCGTCGTTCTAAGCCCTTGCTGGCAACTTACGAGCGCAATGATAAGCCCGAAGAAGAGCGTTTTCGTTACCCCCCCCATGAAATCCCATGATTCGAGAAAAATCTTTACAGAACGGGTGAACTGGGTATAAGGAACCCCTTCGAGTTGTGCAATCGTCATAGCCCCAAACATTCCCATAAAATCGCCAATTAATCCTAAAATGGGTAGCATCAGCGTCGCCGCAATCAGTCTCGGAACTAAAAGATAGTTATACGGGTGAACAGCGAGAGCGCGGAGGGCATCGAGTTGTTCCGTTACAGCCATCGAGCCGATTTGCGCCGCCATTGCACTTCCACATCGTGCCGCTACCATAATTCCCGCAATCACTGGAGCGAGTTCGCGCGTGACGACCAGTCCGATTGTCCCCCCCACCAGCTCGGATGCTCCTGATTGACGGAAAAGAGGTGCGACGTACAGCGACATAACAGCTCCGGAAGCGAATGTCGTAACCCCAACGATAGGAACAGAGGCGACACCGATAAAACTCATTTGTTGCAAAGTTTCTGCACCTTCGAAGGGACGACTAAAAATGCGTCGAACCCCCTCGTAGAGCAAAATCACGGACTCTCCGATGAATACGAGCGGAGCCATGACGAATGGCATGACTTTCATCGTGTTTACTGTACCGTGACGAACGGACGGATTGCAGCGAGTTTTTTCGGTCCGATTCCTTTCACTTCTAAAAGTTGTTCTACGTTCTTGAATCCTCCGGTTTGCAGTCTATACTCTACGATTCTTTTCGCCGTGACAGGACCGATTCCCGGGAGTTCCTCTAATTCTTGTTCCGTGGCAGTATTGATGTTGATAAGCCCCCCCGAGTGCGCACTTTCGCTTCGAGTTATTGCTCGAGAAGAGGAAGGAGGTGAAGCCTTCGCAGCATAAATTCCTAATTCATCGGGACTGATTTCCTCGCCTTTTTCAGGAATATAGAGTTGCGTGTTGGGAACTAATTTCGCAGCCAGGTTGATTTGATTGGTGTCTGCGTTCTTCGTTGCTCCTCCGACTTCTTCTATCGCTTCGATGACGAGGGTTTCGTCCGTTACGTAGATAACGCTCGGATTTTTTACCGCTCCTGCAACATGAATGGGAAATTTTCCTTGTGCTAAAGCCTCTTGGGGAGTATCAGGACGGTGGAGTTGTTGGTAACCGAGCCAACCAGCCGCCCCTATTGCAACTCCTCCTATTGCTAATAGCCCTATTCGAGTAGTGCGGTCCAATCCATAAAGCATAATACTTCTTTTCGACGAAAACCTACCTTTTCCTTGCAAAATTTCGATGAAACTCGTTTCTACGGGTACATGTTTGTTATAAAAATTGTTTTAATAGGTAAACTTCCATTTCACGAACGGGGAGATGCCCGAGTGGCCAAAGGGAGCAGACTGTAAATCTGCCGGCGGATGCCTTCGTAGGTTCGAATCCTACTCTCCCCACCATACAATTCTCCATCTGGAATCCACGATATTTTTGCGTGTTTATAACCGAATAACAATGTGGACAAGAAGGTAATAATAAAAAAATGAGCCTTCGTAGCTCAGGGGTAGAGCATCCCCTTGGTAAGGGGAAGGTCACGAGTTCGAATCTCGTCGAAGGCTCCAGTTAATCATATCGAGACTTCCTTACTCGGGGGTATAAACAACCTACTTATCCGAACACGAAGAGGTGTAACACCTTATGGCGATTTCGACTACGAAAACGTACAACAAACTCGACTTTCTCAAACTGATGTTCTTGAGCCGTGAGGGCGATAGAAGAGAGGCTGTATTACTCAGGCAAAGCAAAGGATGGTTTCAAGTTCATGGAATGGGGCACGAGCCTCTCGCTGCGATCGTTTTGCATATGCGCGAAATGGATTACATTTTCCCTTATTACCGGGACCGCGCAATTATGCTCGCGCGTGGAATGACGAACCAGCAACTCGCTTATGCGTATTTTGCAAAGATGAATTCGAGCAGCGCTGGACGTCAAATGCCAGGGCATTACAGCAGTCGAAAACTCAACATTTGGAGCACTCCAACACCTACGGGAAGCAATCTTCTGCCCGCATGCGGGGCAGCCTGGGGCATGAAACTGGAGGGAAGCGACGGAGTTGTCCTTGCCACGGTGGGAGATGCAGCAAGCAGGCAGGGTGAATATTACGAAGCCGTCGCATTCGCGATTCAGGAGCGACTTCCTATTATCATCATGCTCGAAGACAACCATTACGGAATCAGCACACCCACAGAGAAGTTCAATCCTTATCGTTTAGGAGTTTTCAGTGAGAAAGACCTCGTGCATGTAAATGCAAGACATCCAGATAACGTGTTCGCAGCGGGAGGCGAAGCAATTGAAAAGGCACGAAAGGGTGGAGGACCGACGATTATGTGGTGCGAGTTGGACCGTCTCGGAAGTCACACGAGCAGCGACGACCAACGCGTGTATCGTTCGGAAGAGGAAATTTCAGAGATGATGAAGCGTGACCCCATTACGGTCGTTGCTAGAGAACTCATCGAAGCGGGTGAACTTACAGAAGACGATTGGGCTGGGATTCAAGAAGAAATTCGCGAGCAAGTAGACCGGGACTACATCGAAGCAGAAAACGCCCCTGACCCAGACCCGACAAAACTTTTAGACGAACTTTATGGCGATTTGCCGACCCCTGAGCCTCCGCCTATCGAAGGTGGCAGGAAATGGCGAATGGTAGATGCATTGAATCAGGTGTTCAAGGTCGTTTTGGATAGAGATAGAAGAGTCGTTTTCTTCGGACAAGACATCGAAGATCCGAAAGGTGGTGTTTTCAAACTCACGGATGGGCTTTCGACCGCTCATCCAGATAGGGTTTTCAATTCACCACTTGCAGAGGCAACGATTATCGGAGTCGCGTGCGGACTAGCATGTTATGGAATGCGTCCGGTTTTCGAATTGCAGTTCATTGATTTCGTCGGAACGGGATGGAATCAACTTGTGAATAACTTGGCGACGATTCGATGGAGAAGTTACGGAGAATGGAAATGTCCAGCAGTGATTTATGCTCCTTACGGCGCGTATTTACCAGGCGGTTCGATCTGGCATAGTCAAGCGAACGAATCCGCGATTGCGCACTACCCTGGTTTGCGTGTAGTGATTCCAACGACTCCGCAAGATGCTGCAGGCTTGATGTGGACAGCAATGCATGCAGAAGACCCGACTATTGTGCTCGTACCGAAGCATCGTTTCCGACAGCAAATCGACGTTCCTGAAGAGCTGGAAGCTGTTCCTATCGGAAAAGCCCGAGTTTGGAAAGAAGGTACCGATGTTACAGTGGTCACTTGGGGAAATTGCATCGAACAAGCAGAAGAGGCGGCGCAGAAATTAGAAGGCGAAGTCTCTGTTGAAATCATTGATTTAAGGTCTGTTTATCCATGGGACAAAGAAACGGTAGCAAAGTCTCTGGAAAAGACGGGGAGGCTCGTCGTAATTCAAGAAGATAGCGAAGCGTGTAGCGTTGGACAGATGATTATTTCGGAAATGACATCGAATCCTGAAACGTGGGGTTATTTCATCAGCCAACCGCAGTTGGTTTCGAAAGCGCATGTGCATATAGGCTACAACCCGATATGGGAATACGCGGCGTTGCCGGATACAGAACGAGTTATCGCGGCGATTCGGAGAGTGATGGAGTAAACAAAAAGTGTAGTATCGCACTTTGTTTGCAGGCTAATCGAGTTATCTGAAAGGGAAAACCCTCCGAACAATCGGAGGGTTTTATTTAGAAGGAGATTTTAGATTTTAGACTGTTATTTTTTTCGCCTTCTCAAGAGTGCGATTATTCCGCAAGATAGTGCGGTGATTGTTGCGGGTTCCGGAACCGCATTCTGCTCTATGTGCCCAAGGGAGGCTATGCTCGGGGTTGGCAAAGTGTCTCCATCTATATCGAGGAAGAAAGATTTCTTGACTTTGTATGCCTCGACAGGATGGTCGAAATGCAGGGTTTCTACGAGAGTAAAAGGACCGTCTTGACCTCCATCGTATCCTCCGCCGAGAATCTGACCGTCGGCGGACGCAAGCACATTTCCGCTCAAATCTTCGACGACCTCGTTCCAGAAGATTCGACCTTTATCCCAAACCCCACCAGTAAGTACCATTATGAGGTCGGAAACCGGGTAGCACGCACTGGAATCCACCTCATAAAGAATCGTCACCGTTGCGGCAGAAAATCCCGTGTTGTCTCCTACGGTGACCGGAACTTTTCCGGCATAAAAGTTGATTTGGCTATCGCAGAAGCCATCAACCTCCCAAGGAATATCCTCATCGTACTGCGGTATGAATGAAGCATGAGATTCGAGAACGTCATAAACGAATCCATCGGCTAAGGCAGCAGCCGCAAGCGAGAAGACTGTAATAACAGTCCAGATTTTCGCTCCTGTTCTCACCATATTTTTTTTCTCCTTTTCCCAGAGGGCGAAACTTAGTTTCGGACGAAAATACTATATCATAGTTTTTCGCAAATGCAATACCGAAGTTATTAAAAATCTCGAAAAATATTAAAAACCTGGTATTTTTTGGGGCTATTTCTTTCGACGTTTGAAAAGAAGAGCGATTCCTATACCGAAGGAGGCGATTGTAGCAGGCTCTGGGACACCGGTTTGCTCAATGTGATAGAGCGCGGCGACGCTGTCCGAAGGGGGTGGGTCACCCGCGATGTCGAGGAAAAAGCTCTTTTTGACCTTATAATGCGAGACTGGACTCGAAAGGGCGATAGAGGTGTTAATTGAAAAATCTCCATCACTACCGCCGGAATAAAAAGAGCCGAGTATCGAACCTGTTCCCGTGCCGAGGACGTTTCCATTCAAATCCTCTACGACTTCTGCCCAAAGGATCCGACCTTGGTCTGCCACAGTCCCCGTGAGCGACATCTGAATCATTTCGACGGGATAGCACTCACTGGAGTCCACTTCGTAAAGAATCGTCACTGTTGCGGCAGAGAATTTCGTGTCATCTCCTACAGTAACGGGGACATCTTCCGCATGGAAGGTGATCGTGTTATCACAGTCTCCTCCGATAGTCCAGGAGATGTCAGCGTCGGCTTGGGGGATGAAAGAGACATGGGATTCTAAAACGTTGTAATTAAAACTTTGAGATATTGCGGGGGTTACGAGGAGTAAAAATCCAAGTAAGGTAATGCGCTTCGTTCGGTTCTTCATCTCCAAGGCTCCTTTTGCGAAAAAGAATGCTCGAAGTAACCTTCGAGTATTTTAGGATTATAACATAGGTTTGATATAAATGCCCGTGTGATTTTTCAAAACTCGCAATCTTACTTGCTTTCTATGTCAATTGGCTTGTCCATTGGGATAGAATCTCTTTGCGAAAGAAAGAATATGCCAGTAGTTTCTATAAGGATTCCGCAAATGGGAGAAGGGCTTCAAGAGGCAAGGTTGGTTGCCTTTTTAAAGAAGCCTGGAGACAAAGTCAAACGCGACGAACCTCTTTATCAGATGGAGACCGACAAGGCGGTTATGGACGTCGAATCGCCTTATGAAGGGGTGCTTCTCGAGTGGTTGACGAAAGAGGATGTCGTACTGCCGATTGGTACGGAGATCGCGAAAATGGAGGTCGCTGAAGGGGTTCGCGAGATGCCGGTCGGGCACGAAATGCCAAAAAAAGAAGCCCCAGTTTCAGTATCTTCACAAGTTGCAACAATCGAAGATGGAGAGGAAGCACTTGCAGTCGAGGCAAGGAGAGCGGAAACCGCGCGGAACCGAGATATCCCTCCCAAGACCAGAAGGTATTTGAAAGAGAAGGGACTTTTGGAAGTGGCGCATTTGATTCCCTCGAAAACGCAAAAGTTGATGCCCGAAGACGTGGATGCGTATTTGGCTGCGCAATCGGCTGCTGCACCGACAGCCCCCCCGTCTGCCGCAGTTGCTTTGAAATCCACTGCGGAATACGAAGAGTTCGCATTGAGTCAAAGGCAAAGGACGCTTTCTTACCGCCTTGCCAGAGGGGCTCAGGTATGTGTTCCTGGAACCATTATGACGGAATGCGGTTGGGAAAAAATCGAGGAAGCACGAGAAGAATTGAAAAGACAGGGGGGGGAATTCCAACCGAGCGCGTTTACGATGATGGCATGGTGTGTCGTCCAAGCGATGAAAGATCATCCGAAATTCCGAAGCATTATGCCGAACGAAAATACTTTGAGAACGTATAAACACGTGCATTTGGGAATCGCAGTCGCTTTGCCCGGGGACGAATTGGTTACTGCTGTCGTTCCGAACGCGGATACGATGAGTTGGCGGGAATTCGCACAAGCCGCAAGACAGCAAATAGAATTAGCGCGCAATGGTCAAGACCAAGCGACAGAAGCAACGACTTTGAGCATCACGAACATGAGTGCCTTCGGACTTTTGAATGCTGTGCCTGTAGTCGTTTCTCCTGCTGTTGCTACGCTCTTTTTAGGAGAGCCGTATTGGAAGGCTGTGCCAAAGATGGGCGGATTCGATTTTTCGCGTGTAGTGATGCTTTCTCTCACCTTCGACCATCGTGTGATTAATGGTGTCGGCGCAGCGAATTTTTTGAACGATGTGAAGGCGAAAATCGAGAACTTTTCGTTCTGACAAATGGTCTTTTGCGCCTTTGCATGTTAGTTTCGTTGGTATAAACCGGCTTCCGGAGTAACTATTAAACTGAACGGGGGGCTTTCCTGTAGCCAGGATTATGCAAAGCATTCTCGACACTTCTTTCCCATTGAGCATTCGTTTTCTTAGTTACAGAGACGAAGTTCGGGAGAGCGCTCTTAGTAGAGTGTTTGAAACGATATTCAAAAAAAATCGGTTCCCCTTGCGGAGCAGAGGGAAACCTACGGAGGGGGTGTTCAAACAAAGCGTATCTATCATTGAAAAGAAAAGATTTTCACCCCCTCCTTAAAGGTTCCCCCTCTTCGCTTTCGCTCGAAGGGGAACCGGACTGATGTGGATATCTTTACTAGACAAACATTTACTGAACAATGTCAATCAGTCATTGCCATCGCATGTTAAAAAAAATCTGTGATATTGTGGAACCATACTTTTCTGAAACATGAAAACTTGGCAACTAAAAATTTCTTCGCTCGATATGCGCAGGATGTCTTTTTGTGCGGAAAGAGATTATCCCGAAGAAACGGTAGGTGCGCTTTTGGGGAGAATCGAGGATGGTTGTTATTTCGTAAAGGAAATCGTTCCTTTGGAGAATCGGGAGGAAATGCATCCCGAACGCGCTTTCTTCGTCCCTCCGGAAAAGGTACTCGAATTGGAAAAACTTGCGTTATCGAATGGCTGTCAGGTGGTAGGGTGGTATCATAGTCACCCGGATACGCGCGCTATGCCAAGCCGAGAAGATTTGCAATGTGCGTTTCCTTTGTATGTTTATCCTATACTTTCGGTAGTACATGGCTTGGTTCGGGAAATCGAATGTTGGAGGCTTCGAGACGAAGGAGAAGGTTTCGAGCCAGTGGAAATTGTAGAAATCGAATAAGTCGCTATGAGACTTTTTAAACAGAAGGGAACAATGCGTTCCCAAGCAGAGCTTGGGAACGAGGAGATAAGCGGGATTAGGAACGAGGAGATAATCGAAATTATAGAAACAGGATAATCTCACCATGAATCCATTAGAATCGAGCCGAAAAGAAAGGATGAAACTGACTGAAGAGGAACTTCAACGTTATTCGAGGCATATGGTTATTCCCGAAGTGGGAATCGAAGGTCAGGAACGGCTGAAAAATTCCTCGGTTTTATTGGTGGGCGTGGGGGGGCTCGGTTCTCCTGTCGCCTATTATCTCGCCGCTGCTGGAGTGGGAAGATTGGGGTTGGTAGATTACGATATCGTTGACCGAACGAATTTACAGCGGCAGATTTTGCATTTCGATACGGATGTAGGAAAGGCGAAATTGCAAAGTGCGAAGCAAAAACTTCTCTCCCTCAATCCCGATATCGAAATAGAACTTCATGAAACGAAACTTACGAGAGATAACGCATTGAGCATTTTCGAGACGTATGACGTCATCGTGGATGGCACAGACAATTTTCCTACTCGGTATTTAGTAAACGATGCGTGCGTTCTTTACGGAAAGCCGAATGTATACGGTTCTATTTTTCGTTTCGAAGGGCAGGTGAGCGTGTTTTTCGCAAAGGAAGGCGCTTGTTATCGCTGTCTGTATCCTGAGCCTCCCCCCCCTGGACTCATTCCGAGTTGTGCCGATGCGGGAGTGTTGGGGGTTTTGCCAGGGGTGATCGGTTCTTTACAAGCGACCGAAGTTTTGAAACTTCTTTTGGGAATCGGGGAGCCGCTTGTAGGAACTCTTTTGTCTTTCGATGCGTTGCGGATGGAGTTTAGCGCCTATCGCGTAACAAAAGACCCGGAATGTCCCATCTGCGGCAAAAATCCTACGATAACGCAATTAATAGATTACGAAGATTTCTGCGGATTGCGTGAAAGAAGATTGAAAGGAAGGAGCGTTCCAGAAATCACCGTACACGAACTCGAAAAAATGCGCTCGGAAGGGATTCCATTTTTGCTGTTGGATGTTCGTGAAGATTTCGAACTGAAAATTTCACGCCTCGACCCTTGTGTCCATATCCCGATGGGGGAAGTAGCGAAACGAATGTCGGAACTTCCTCGAGACAGGGAAATCGTGGTTCTTTGCCGCTCCGGGAATAGAAGCAAGAAAGTTACCGAGGACTTGTTGCGAAGCGGCTTTCGAAAAGTGAGCAACCTCGCAGGCGGCATCAATGCCTATGCGAGGGAAATTAATCCGAGCATTCAGGCGTACTGATACTCAGAATAGTGTTCGAACGTCAAACAACTGTCGGGTAGTTGAAAGAATAAATGGAGGAAAAAAAATGATTTGGACGTCCGTTTTCTTTAGCGCTTTGCCTTTCGTTCCTTTGCAGAACCAGGGAACGGAACTCACGGTTTACAACGCGAACTTCGGCTTGGTCAAGGAAGTTCGAGAGATCAATCTATCGAGTGGAAGACAGACGGTTCGCATAGAAGATGTCGCTGCATATATTGACCCCACGAGCGTGAGCCTAAAAAGTTTGACCAAAGACGAGATAGAAATTCTGGAGCAGAACTATCAATACGATTTAATTTCTCCGCAGGTGATTTTGCTCAAATCCATCGGAAAGAGAATTCGCGTTCGTCAAGTGCTCGAAAACGGTCAAGAGCGTGTTACAGAAGGTGTGCTTTTAAGCGCGCCGGGTCAGATCGTAACGGCAGAAGGCTCGCCGTATCAGATGTATTCGGGTTTGGTGATGCAGACTGACGACGGAAGAATCATTTTGAATCCTGTGGGCACTTTCGAAGTCCTCGAACTTCCCGAAGGGCTAATCAGCAAACCCACGTTAATGTGGGACTTGATAGCAGGGCGCTCAGGCGCACATAAAATCGAGTTGGCTTATCTGACGAACCAAATCAACTGGTATGCGAATTACGTTTTGACTTTAAATGCAGACGATACGAAAGCAGATTTGAACGGTTGGGTGACTATTAATAATCAAAGCGGAAAAACGTATAAAGACGCGAATCTAAAATTAGTTGCGGGAGACGTTCGACGACTACGACAATACGGTTTTGGCATAGGTGGGGCTCGAGCCGCCGAGGAGCGCATGGCGAAAGCCGAATTGGGATTCGCAGAGGAGCAACTTTTCGAATATCATCTTTACACTTTGCAGAGACCGGCTACGGTGAGAGATAAAGAAACGAAGCAAATTGCTTTGCTCTCTGCAACAGAAGTGCCTGTTAAAAAAGATTTAGTTTTCGAAGGTCAAAAGAGTATTTGGATTTCGTACGGACGGAATTATCGCCCCGGAGAAGGTTGGGCGACGGACACCAGTGCGAAAGTCAATATCGTCGTAGAGGTTCACAATTCGGAAAAGAACAAATTGGGTATGCCCTTGCCGAAAGGCATTGTACGCGTTTACAAACGTGATAGCGAGGGTCGAGTGCAGATGTTGGGAGAAGACGAAATTGCGCACACTCCACGCGAAGAGAAGTTTCGCTTGTACATCGGAGATGCGTTCGATATCGTTGGTTCGAGAACGAGAACGAACTTTCAGAGAATCAGTGACAGAGTCGTTCAGGAGACATTCGAAATCAAATTGCGAAACCGCAAAAAAACTCAAGAAACGGTTCGCGTAGTCGAACATGGATGGGGGGACTGGCAGATTCTAAACGAATCTATGCCGAGCAAAAAGATCGATTCGAATACGTTCGAATATTTGGTGACTTTGAAACCCGATGTAGAGGCTGTGATTCGCTATACGATACAGACTCGCTGGTAATTGTCGATTCTTGTGAAACAGAATCTAAACGAACCAAGCGAGAATCGTAACGTCGCTGATTTCCAGAAGAGAGTTCCTAACCAACCAAGCGGACGGAAGCCAATGCTGTATTTGTTCGTAAATTCCACAACATCGAAACGGGCTTTGGGTGAGGCTAATTGCCTATAATTTATTCTCTTGGGGGCTTTACGATGGGTGATACTGCGTAAGCCGGACGATGCAGGAACACATCGTAGTAACCATTCGTGTCCTCCGACACGAGATTCGATGCATAAGAATAAAAAGCGACAAGTTTTCCATCCGCATTGAAAAAAGGGAAGAAACTATTGAAATTTCCTTGCATTCCTGATGAGGATATCGAAATACGAATCGTCTTTCCGGTTTGACGGTCGTGCACGAAGACGTCGGAAAATCCGTTCGTGTCGTTCGAGACGAAGTTATTAGCAAGAGAATCGAAACCGACGAATCTTCCATCTTCATTCAGAGATGGATTCGCGCAGTCGCCATTTCCCTCAGCCCCAGATGAGGAGACCGATACTCTGGTCGTACGTCCGGTGTCGATTTCGTGAACGAAAACATCAATTTTGCTGTTCGTGTCTCCTGCCACGAGAGTGCTCGACCTACTTATAAAGGCAATGAATTTTCCATCTGCGCTGATGAACGGGTCGTTGCTGTCGAAATTGCCTTGCGTTCCTAATGAAGAAACAGAAACTCGCTTTGTTTCTCCTGTTAGAATGTCATGTACGAACACATCTGCTGCATTGTTTGTGTCTCCGGAAACGAGATTTTTTGCAGTGGATTCGAAAGCGACATAACGACCATCGGCGCTGATGCATGGGTCCGTGCTTCCGCCGTTTCCTTCCGTTCCTGTAGAGGATACAGACGCTCTAAAGGTCTCACCGGTTAAACGGTCGTGCACGAACACATCGGTGGCGTTGTTCGTGTCTCCTGCGACAAGGTTTTTAGCGACAGATTCGAAAACGACGTAACGACCATCACCGCTTATATACGGGTCTCCACTATTACCGTTTCCCTCTACTCCTGCTGAAGATACGGAGACACGGGTCGTTTCCCCTATTTGACGGTCGTGCACGAATACATCTAAAGCGTTATTCGTATCTAATGAAACTAAATTCGTTGCGAAAGACTGGAATGCAACATATCTTCCGTCAGCGTTGATAGAAGGGAAGGCGCTGTTGTTATTTCCCTGCTCTCCTGAAGAGGTGATCGAGACGCGCTTGGTCTCTCCTGTAAGACGATCACGGACGAATACGTCGCAAGAGCCATTCGTGTCGTTTTCATCGAAGTTTGTTGCGTAGGATTTGAAAGCGATGTACCTTCCGTCAGCGCTTACAGAGGGTTCTGAACTATGTTCGTTCCCTTGTTCCCCTGTGGAGGATTCGGAAATTCGTTCTGTAGTAGCGAGTTGCACTGCTAACGTGCTTGCACAAGCGAAAATACCCAACGCAGTAATCTTTAACCAAAGGTAAGACTTCATAAAACGCTCCTTTCAAGGTTTGAATGTTTATTTTACAGACTTTTCTTCCGCGTCTGATCGCATTTTCATGTAAAACCCGTAAAATGTACTTAAAAAGTTGACGCTTTAGCCGGAAATTTTAGGAGGAATTAACGCTTAGAAAATGCCTATTTCCCCGCTGCAAATAAAAAGAGAGCCGGATTAAAATTCGGTGCCACTGCCAATCATTCATTGACATCGCATATGGAGTGACATTTAGAAAAACGAGGGTGGAATAACGTCATCTCGTGCCTATCCTTTGGAATGAAGTAACACATAATTCATACCGTAAAACTTAGTTCGTAAATATCTTACAATTTCGTAGAATTCGTCATCGAATTCGAAAGCAAATTTTGTCTTGCCGGAAGCCTATGTCCTACAATTTCCAACCAAAAGGGAAGTATCGCCGCTGCTACTTCACGTGCGCGCTTCATATAACGAGGCGGATTGGGGAGTTCCAATAATTGTGCAAGAGTAATCGCAACCTCGTACGGAACTTCGAATGCGTCTTCAGCCAATGTGGGAGAGGCGACAGCCCCCCCTGAACGAGGGCTCAAATATCGTTTTGCTCCTCGGCATTCTTGGCCTGTAACGACGCATGTTCGGAATTCCGGAGCGTATCCCGATATCGTCATGAGGTGCAAATCTCCCCATGAGAGGGGGGCTAACGGTTCTTCCGATTCTTCGATTGCGTCGAGAACTAACACTGCCAAATCGAAAATTTCCTGATTCGGTTCTTCTACAGGAAGAATCGCGTCGAGAATCTCGCACCATGCAAGCGCAGCAGATAAAAAGCGGAAATCTTTTCGTATTTTAGGGAAAGCGCGAATCGGTTGGGCTTGCGTGATGTATTCCTTTTTTCTTCCGATTGCGATCTGGAAACGGGAAAGGGAAAGAGGTTCTGTAACTCCGGCTAATTTCGAAGCGCTTTTTCTCGCTCCTCTTGCAGTTGCGAGGATGCGACCTCGTTCTGAAGTTAAAATAGAAACTCTGCGGTCGAATTCACCGACATCCCAACGGCGAAGGACCACACCGGTTACGGTGACGGTCGGCATGTTTTATGCTGGTGGGCCCAGTCTCAACCATTGAATCAGTAAGAAATACGCGCGGTCTATAAAAAGTACGAAACGCGTCATCATCGTCGTTCCGAAAATTGCGCCGAGCCCCACCATTAAAAGCCATCTACCCCATTGAGCGGATTTCTGTACGAATTTGCTCTGCTGTTCGAAAGAGTATAAAAAGTAACTCAACACGACTAAAAAGGTTACGACGAGCACGATGTTGCTTATGGCTTGAGAAACAGCGAGAGTTCCAGGGGGGGCGCTCGGATCTACTAAAGAGAAAGAGTTCGGGATAACCGGTCGCGCAGTCGTCGCGATTTGGGGGAGAAACTTGTTTTGAAAAGCGTCGAACTGCTGACCTGACCAAAGACCCAAGATCACACCGAATGGGATTCGTCCGAGCCAACCCATCTTTTGGCTGAACACGAAAAGACCCAAAACCCCTATCGGTAAAAGAACTGCCCATGCCCAGTGAGCGAGAATCATCGGCTCGCCTGTCAAGCTTGCAGGTCTTCCCATCATCGGTTTGAACCATTGTTCGTCGAGGACTTCTGTCCATGCCACGACGACAGCGTAACCTGCCGCTAAACCCACGAAAATGTGTTCGACCAAACGATAAAATTTATTTTCTCGATAGAGAAGGCTGAAAATTCCCAAAGTTAGCAGGGCGCCGATAGTCGTTACCATAAGGGGGGGCATCAAAAGCCAGGGGTCTTCTTTGGTCCCTAATTCTTGCCACCATTCGGGCGTGAAGACACTTTGTGCAAGTGTAAGAATCATGAGCGCGCACCTCTTCGACGTGAGAAGAATAATGCCAAGTTGCCGATGATTACAGCCAAGACCAAAAGCATGAGCGCAAACGCCAAAGGACCCATATATCTACGGCCGGATTGAAAATTCGTGTACTCCGGTTCTTTGAAGGTTTCGGCTAAAAGCGATTCGAAATCGAATGCCCCTTTTGCGCCGATGACGATTCCCACCAACTGCCCGCTCGCATAAAACAAGATGTTCTCGGCGCTCATAACCGCTGTACAGAACAGACCGAGTTTCGTTTTATTCCGAATGCGTTCGTACCACACGTCGATGCTCGAAGAACCCGTTACTACGAGAACAATCTTGATTTGCGAAAGGTCGCTGATGTTATTTTCTATTAAAAACGGTAATGCCCCACGCGTGCTGAGTTCTTTTCGAATGTTATTCACCATTCCCTTTACGTGGTTGTATGCATCGGGGAAATAGCCTGCAACGAAATAATCTTTGCCAGGCATATAGTTGTTGCTTCCAGGCTCCACTGCGAGTTGTTCGATTTCATAACTAGCGATGCGAGGGGCTTGCGGATCAATCGAAGTGATAATGAACTTGATTTTTTTTCGCATCAATAAACGCATCAGTGCTTGGAATTGAGGCAGGCTTTCGCCTTTCGTGCTGTACGTCCAGTCGCTTTCGATGACGACGACGTCACCTTCTTTCAGGCTATTGAGATAATCGAAAAGGTCTTTCGTGCGAACAGAAACTACGTTTCCGACATCCAAAGGAGAAATCACTTGCCACCCGACCAAAAGCATGAGAATCAAATAAAGGATTCTCCTATCCAAACTGAGCAAACTTTCCCAGATTGTCAATTTTTGGTTTTCTTGCATTTAGTCGGATACTCCTTTTTCCAATCCGAGCATGATGCGCGTTGCCATAGCGACGACACCGAGCCCCAAACCTAAGTTGATTGCGCGAATGGCTGGTGTGTTTAGCGTTGCTAAAATCCAATCGCTAATCGTGTCGATTCGAAAGTTCCCTTCGAATCCTTTAGGGTCGAGCCAATTCGTCAATGCAAGTCCTAATGGAACGAAGCTCAAAAGGATAACTAAAGCGACGAGCATAAGGATAGTCGCCTCGATGGAACGTATTCGAAATGCGCGATAGGCCGCAGAAAGAATGAAAAATGCGATGAGGCTGAACATCGCTGCGTCTAGAACCACCAGCATATCCGTGAAAACCAGCCGATATCCTTGCGCGATGGTAGTCCTGTCTCTTTCCGTCGAGATTCCGGCCTTCGCATGAGCGGCGACTTCCGGTGTAAGGGTGTTCTGCGCAACAGCAGCATCTATTTTTTCGTTTTCGGTTCGGATGAATTCGTCGTATTCACTTTGCGCTAATGCTCTTGCCGCTTCCGCTTCTTCGGCAGAGATTCTTCCACTTAGGAGTTTGGTTTTGATTTGTTCGAGTTTTGCTTTTCGTGCGTTATGGGCTTGGCCATTTACTCCTAATCTGGCAAGTTCGACAATTCTCGGAGTGAGTGTGTTGTCTCGCGCTGCCTTATCGATCACATAGTTTTCGCTCTCGACGACTTTTTCGTTCGTGTAGTAATGCGAGTATCCCAGAAAGATGATTACAGCCATGCTTATGAGAAGCACCGCACTAAAGGGCCAATCGCGCTGTAGTTTAAACAAGCGTCCGAAATGAACGCGGAAAATGCTGATGACGCCCAACACCAAAAGAAATGCGGCGACAATTTGCGCTGTGGAAGAGGCTACAGGGATACCATCCAACCAATTGAATCCGAAGACAGGAGCGATGACTTCTCCTGCAGGTGTTTTCGTTTTGGGAATCAGCCATTCCAAAACGTAAAACATTCCACATGCGAACGTGATTGCGACGACAACCCACTTCCTTAAATTGCTCGGAACACGCGCAACGAAAAAGAGAATTATCGAAGTTACGATAATCGTTCCGAGCACCCACCAAAAAGCCTTTTGTGTCCAAATCGGACCTGCAGTTCTTTCGATGACCCAAAAACTCGTTTCGGGAGGAGTTTTCTGCGCGAGAAATTGAGTGAATCCTCCCATTTATTGCCTCTCCTCTCTTGTGATTTTTACGAAAAACGCTTCTGTTCTCCAGTCTATGTATTTTTGGTTCAAACGTTCGTATTGCGTGCGCATTTCAGGGGATAGATTTTCTATCTTCACCGGAGTCAGCGTTTGAATGGAATGCCAAACCACTGCAATCACGACGAATGCCATGAAAGCCATCTTCGCCCAATCCACTCCCACTAAACTTCCTAAAAGAACGGGTACACGACCCAAGTATGCGCTTGCTGCATAAAATTCATCTCCCAACAAAACGTAATCGCACGCTGCGATGAAGAAAGGCGTTTGTGTCGTTTGCGTCGAAGATGCAACCTGAATTGCGCCGACGATGTTCGCATTTTCTGCGATGATGAGTGATTCTGCGAAAAACTCTCCCATCAAGAATGCTGCTGCGACACGTTCTCTTTGAATTGTTCCGGCAACGCCCGAAGCGAATGCGAACTGACGGTCGCTGACGAAACGCACACTATCCGGGTCGAATCTTTCCGGTGCGCCTTCGCTCAAATAAACGTCTCGAACGATTTCCTGTGCTACACCATAAACACCTGCATGAGCGGTAAGCAAACGAATCGGGGTCGCAAAACGCACTGCAGTACGAACTACCGATGCGAAAATCGTAAGAGCCTGTACAGAAATTCCGTCTAACGCACCTATTCCTGGAACCATCAAGACAGGGCGAGCCGTTTCTGTTGCACGCCCCACCGCTTCGTCAATTTGGTCTAATCCTGCAATGCGACGAATGCTAAGCCCTTTCGCTCTTTGTGCACGTGCGATGTTGAAGAGAACCCCCGCTCCGACACCTATCATCGTTAACACGAGCAACCATCCTAATTTCGAATATTGCAGAAAGGGTCTCCAACTCGTGTTTGGTTCTTTGGCGGCATGTTGAACATAATTCACCATGGACTGTAAATCGGGAAATCTTCGGGAATAGTGAACGCGAATCCCTTCGATGTGATATTCCGTAACATCCATAACGTATTCCCCCGAAGACAATTTCCAACCGAATACGCTCCAGGGTCCGATAAGTTCTCCCCAATCTAATTGAGCATTCAAACTTTGCGCGCGTTTTTGCTTCCAATCGATCCAGTTCGGACTTTCCTCTGGCAGTTGTTGCATCATTTGCCTTGCGTCAGTGAAGCTTTGGCTTTGTGCGATGGTAACGCCCCCCCGTCCATCGGAGACTAAGGTGTCGAGCACTCCGCTACCGTCAGGAAGAGTCCAGCCATACAAATGCCCCCCCGGTGTCGGCGCGATGAAAGTCCCTTGCGCTCCGTTGAGTTCTTCCGAACGTTTCTTTCGATATTCCGAAATGGGATTTTCCGAAGGCTTTGTCTTATCCCTTTCCGTTTTGATAAAGTCCATCGCCTCCGCATCGCTGTCGAAGGGAATGGTTCGTTCGATAAAAACTCGCCCATCCCGAGTCGTGAGCAAATCGAGAACGATTTGACCGGATTCCAATGTCCATTTCACCCACCTCGCCCCATCCACCTCTTCGATTGTATGCCCCTTTTCTGCGTCTGCTACGAGTTCGATGGGACGCTGTTGGAGATAAGCGGATTCGTCAGGGAAACTTTTAGCAACACAGCCATGCATAAAAAACATGGCTATGAGTGCCGTGAATCCGAAAAAGGAGCGCATTACGTTTTTTCTCCGCCTTCGTCCTCGCGAGATGGCTCTTCTAAAAGACGGATGAGCATCTCGATATTTTCACGCTCCGAGAAAAATTGTGAATAGCGGTCTACGAATTCGAAGCCTAAAACAGGAATGAGGAATGGGGAAAAGGCGAGTGCTGCATGCCCGGCGACGTTTGCGAGCGGCTTGTGCATTTCCAGCGCAAGGATAGCCGCCGCTTCGAGTTTGCGTTTTTTGATTTCCTTTGCGATTTTTTCGGCGATTTCCTTTCGCTCCTCTTCCGAAAGAGGCTTATCCCATAGTCGAAGCATGTTTCTCCCTATAGTACGCTATGCGTTCTAATATTTCCTCTTTATTGCCATTCGTTCTCAGGAATACTCCGCGAAAAGGCGACAGGCGACTCGGTTTTTCGAGAGGGGAGAGTTTTATCCCATCATCGCCCTCTATTACTCGTTTGACGTTTTCCCAACGTATTTCGGAGACGATGAACCCACAGCGGCTTTTTGCGCTTTGTTCATCTAACCTATAGTAAATAGGAAGGAGAAAATCCGCAAGACTCGCGACGATAACGACGAAGCCGATTATCGCCATCCAAATCGTCCCCGAAAGGAACAACCCTAAAAGACCTCCGGTAATGGCTGCCATTAGAACAATCATGGCTTTTCCCGGGTTCTTCCGAGCAAGATGAACTTTCCATTGAAGTGCGTTGCCTAATGTTTCGGAAAGCACTTTCATATGATTCTATTGTAGAAGACGAATAAGACTACCGCCAATCATCGAACATGCTACTCACGGATTGGTCGAGATGGATTCTGCGAATCGCCTCCGCCAAAAGCGGAGCAGCAGAGAGAACCGTGAGTTTTGAAAATCGCTTCTCTTCGGGAATAGGCACGGTATCGGAGCAAATTACTTGCGAGATAGGCGCCTTTTCTAAAAGATGCGGACATTCTCCGCTGAATACAGCGTGTGTACACGTAGCGACTACCTCTTTCGCTCCTCTCGTTAAGAGCGCTTCTGTGCCGCGTATAACCGACCCCCCCGTATCGATGATGTCGTCTATCATCACTGCGATTTTGCCTTTGACCTCGCCGATGATTTCCATGACATCCACTTTCCCGGGCTCGGGTCTTCGTTTTGCGATAATCGCGAGCGGTTTCGCAAGTTGGTTCGCTAACATCCTCGCGCGGGGAACCCCCCCTACGTCCGGTGAAACCACAACGGTGTCTTGCTCCGCAAATCCTTGACTTATCAAATAACGCCCAATCGTAGGACCCATATAAAGGTGGTCTACGGGTACGGAAAAGAATCCTTGAATTTGTTCTGCATGCAAATCACAAGTCAATACGCGATGTGCACCGGCGAGTGTAATCAAATCGGCAATCAATCGCGCAGTGACCGGCTCGCGCGGCTTGATTTTCTTATCCTGTCGCGCATATCCGTAATAGGAAAGAACGACGGTAACTCTTTTTGCCGATGCCCTTCGAAAAGCATCGAGCATGATCAGGAGTTCCATGATGTTATCGTTCGCAGGAGCGCAAGTGGGCTGAATGATAAAAACATCGCATCCTCTCGCGCTTTCGTTTACCTGCACCTTGATTTCCCCGTCGCTGAAACGAGAACAGGATATCTTTCCCATTTGAATGCCCAGATACTCTGCGATTTTTCTCGCTAATTCTGGGTTCGCATTTCCCGTGAACAATTTCAAAAGAGATAAATCCTCAGGATGAGTGATTTCTTTCGTCACGATTTCTTCGCTCGCTTGGTACGCTTTTGTCTCCATTCTTTAGCCCAGTTTTCCTTATTGATTTGTTTTGCTCTTCCGATTGCCAGCGCGTCAGGTGGAACGTCTTCGTTGATCACGCTTCCCGCTCCGGTAATCGCTCGGTCTCCTATTGTAACTGGTGCGATGAGCGTCGTGTTGGAGCCGATGAACGCTCCTGCGCCAATCACGGTTCGATTTTTTTGAAATCCATCGAAATTGCACGTGATAGTACCTGCCCCTACGTTCGCCGATTCCCCGACCGTGCTGTCACCGATATAACTTAAATGAGCGATGGACGCGTTTTTCCCGATTTCCGAGTTTTTCACCTCCACGAAGTTTCCGATTCGCGCGTTTTCGCCAATTTTCGTACCCGTGCGGACGTTAGCAAAAGGACCCACCCTCGTACCCTTTCCGATAACCGCCTCTTGCAAATGGCTTAAAAGCACACTGCATTCGTCTGCAATGGAGCAATCTTTGATTTTCGTGCATGGTCCGATTTGGCAACGCTCTCCGATTCTGGTTTTTCCCTCGAGAAAAGTCATCGGCTCGATGTTCGTGTCTTTACCGATTCGAACGTCGAAATGTATATAAGTAGTATGCGGGTCTCGAATCGTTACGCCTTCTTGAGCGTGTCTTTGCAAAATTTGCATTCTCAAGATTTTTTCCGCCTCTGCCAAGTGCCAACGCGTGTTCACTCCGAGAAAAGTTTTGCTGTCTGCGAATTTCACAACGATACAATTTCCTCTTTCTGAGAAAAGCTCGATGACATCCGTTAGATAAAATTCGCCTTTTTTACTCGGGCGAAGTTTCGAAAGAGCATTACGAAGACTTTTGGCATCGAACACATACACGGAGGTGCAGACTTCCGAAATCTTTTTTTCTTCGCGTGCGGCGTCTGCTTCCTCGACGATTCGTTTTAGATACCCACTATCGTCGCGAACGATGCGGCCATAGCCGGTAGGGTCGCTCATTTCACATGTGGCGAGCGCACAGATTGCCTTCGATTCTTTCGCTTTAGAAAAAAGCGTCGAGAAAACCTCTTTCGTGACGAGCGGAGTGTCGGCGGATGCGACTAAGACATATCCATTGTAATCGCCTAATGCCTCCAAACCCGTTCTGCATGCATCCGCTGTGCCCAGTTGTTTTTTTTGAATGGCATAAATGTAGTTTTTCCCTAAGGCTTCGCGAGCTTGTTCTACGAACTGCCCGACGACCATAACCGGCTTTTTCACTCCCGCTTCCCTCATAGCGCGCCCGACCAATTCCGCCATCGGCACCCCACAAATCGGAAAAAGCGCTTTCGGCGTTTCCGACTTCATTCGGGTGCCTTTACCCGCGGCGAGCACGATTCCAGCAAGACTGGGCAACTTAAAGCCTCAAAAAAAGATTGCTAAAGATTGTGACGCATAGAGAGATGTTTATGAATGCAAAGAAGATCCTTTGAAGGTTGTTATGCCGCGTTATCGCCGAAGCCTTCACTGAACAGCGAGGTTTTGAGGAAACCGATTCGTTCGGGTGCGGTTTCTTTCGCCTCCATAATCGCAGCCGGAAAAACTTTGTGCTTGCCGAATTTTTGATTCACCTTGTCCGCCGCTCTCGCCAAACTCTCGTAACGGTTCTCTGACTCGAACAATGACAACTGTCCCGATGGCGTTAGATTATAAAATGCGACCGACACCATCGTCGGCTGATTCACCGGATTTTTCTTCCAATCCTTTTGCAAAACTTCGATAAATCGCAGTGTGTCGCACGAAGGCGGAAAACGAGATTCCGTTTCCCAACGACCGTCTTTTCCTCGCACCCGAAACGATACAGCGCGCGCCGAATAGCCCTCTTTGCGCAAACGCG
Organism: Fimbriimonadales bacterium; assembly: GCA_035559795.1. Classification (NCBI taxonomy): domain Bacteria; kingdom Bacillati; phylum Armatimonadota; class Fimbriimonadia; order Fimbriimonadales; species Fimbriimonadales bacterium. Next base: position 40,960 of record DATMAR010000006.1, read on the forward strand.
CTGAACCTTTTTCGATTAATCGCAGAAGAACTTCATAACTTCGCTGACGCGAACGATACTCCGGAGGCAAAACGTGTTCATGACCGAACGACTGTCGCTTGGTTTCCAATTCCCCGATGTCGTGCCCTTTGAGAAGATGCCACCATCGCGCACCGATCACACTGCCGAAAGCGCGGCGCAACTCCTGCTGGGAGGCGCGCAGTAAGTCTGTCGTCGTATAAATCCCTGCCAAATTAAGCCGAACGACCATTCGCCGATTGACGCCGGGCAAATCCGTCAAAAGCATCCCTTTCAGGCGCTCCTCCAGTTCCTCTGGCAGAAGCATCACCAAGCCATCCGGTTTTTGGAGTTTCGTGCCTACTTTCGCCAAGAATGCGTTCGGAGCAAGACCTATGGAACAGGTGAGGCACTCTCCGACCCTCTCTCGAATCGCTTTTTTGATGCGCAGGGCGATTTCGAGGGCGGCTTCTCTCGTAGCCTCGCTCTTGAGCAAATGCACGCGCACCTCATCGATAGAGCATTCCGCTTCTACGGGAACGACCGTTTCAATCGCTTCGATGATTCGCTCGTGATATTTCACGTAGAGGGGGTGATTCGCTTCGACCAGTGCGATTTCAGGGCAGATTTCCTTCGCTTCTCGAACGAGGGTGCCCGTCACGACCCCGTAACGCTTCGCCTCGTAACTGGCTGCGATGATGCACGCTCCGTCTGCGAGGACCTGCACCACGCCTACGGGACGCCCGCGCAATTCCTTCCGCTCCTGCTGTTCTACTGAGGCGAAATAGGCATTCAGATCGAGGAACAGGTACCGAAACGGCGCCTTCTGCCCTGGCTTATAAGACATGTCCACATGGAGTATTCCGCAGATAGTAGACAAATGTCAACTACTTGGGAAGGCGCATCGTGGGAAAAGGTTTTTTTCAAAAAAATCTTTTCTAACTTCTGTAAAAGCGATGTAGAATGGAGATTAAGCCTCGTCCGGAGAGGTCTCCGGGAGGGGAAGAAGTAAGAAGTAAGCAGAAAGCACTACCGCGAGGAGATAACTTACGCAGATTACGTATTCGGACGGTACGCCGGCGAAGACCTTCACGTATGACTTGGCGGGCAGGATGAAAACGGTAGAGCAGAATGGGCAGGTATTGAGGACGTATAACTGGAATAAAAAAGACAGGCTCAATTCTATCGTTTACAACGGGGGGGCGACGAATAACTTTGCTTATAACGGTGTCAATGCAAGGATTTATAAACAGGATAATACAGGAACTTACAATTTCAAACGCTCAGGCATCGGGGTAACGGCTCCTGTTCTTTCCGACAGCGCGGCGCAGTATCTGCCTGGGATTTCCGAGAGCAGGGGTGGTGTATCGAAGTTCATGCATTCGGGAATCAAAAACGCAAATATGCAGACGGATTCCATTCAATTCATCGCGGCAACCCAGCGTTACGACGCTTTCGGCAACTGTATTGCATATACTGGAAGTTGGAGCGGGCCTTTTGGATACGGGGGGCATTTTGGTTATCAGACGGATTCGGATTCCGGGTTGTTGCTTTTAGGTCATCGCTATTACGACCCGAGCATCGGGCGTTTTATAAGCCGTGACATCGCAAAAGATGGAAGAAATTGGTATGTGTATTGTCGGAATAATCCTATCGTAAGTGCTGATCCTGCTGGTTTGCTTGTTGCGCGTCCTTATCCTGAAACGTATCCTGATCTATACGCTTTTATTCGTTGGCTCTTGGATTTGTTTCCTTTTCTTGATTTTGAACTTCGAATTGAAAATGGTCAACCATCAAAAGATTATTTCCCGACTCCTCAACAATTTATGGGAAAGAGATTCTTAAAAGAATCACTTAAGCTTTTACCGAAGGGGGTTTCAGCAGTTCTCGGCACAGGTATGACTTTACTGGACGCAGGACTTGTTTTGGGGAAGGGTATTGGTGCAGTCGGTGGTTGGGTCAAACGGGTTCGAGCAGGTTATCGTGAAGATTTCGAGCAAGCAGGCAAATCTTGGGAAGACCAATGGAAAATTCGTTATTGGATACCTTTGATTAATCCATGTAAGGGAGAAATCTATTTATGATTTTTTTGCGATCATGTAACTCGTCTATGAGATTACTTCCAATACTATTGTATTTTCTTGTGCTAAAAGGATGTGGTGGGAAGGAAGAAAGTTACAAACAAAACAAAAACAATTTCTTTAGGTCGCATGTCATCCCCATTCCGTATCATTTGATTATTCGTCGTATGGGAAAAAATTAAGTTAGCATTTGCTGTTTACAGCAATGAGGTACCCTCTTCCCTAACTTCGGTAATCAATGGAGTATGCGAGCAAGACATCGAAAATAAGGAGTGAATGCATAATCCGATGGATGAAAATGCAAAGAATAGTGTTTATGCTGTCATTTTCGTTGCTATAGTTATAGGGCTTATGTGCGCAGAGGTCGCCTACCGAGGACTGGTCCTTAGGGATGTACCACTGTTGACAGATGGTATTATTATTTTTGCTGGCCCTGCAAAAGGTGGCGAGGCTGTGATAACAGGTCTCAAGGCTTTATTTGGCCTTATACTGTGTATAGTCGTCATCGTAATATCCATCAGATTTTTAAGAGCGGATGTATAGAAAAGGTGGGGTGATGTCGTAAAATATGATACAAGGGAATAGCTATATTGAGGAAGACCATGGGTATAAAAAATGACTATTTCCATTACATTCTTCTAATAATTCTTTCAGCAGTTATACCCTCTTGTGTGAGCAATCATATAAGCAATTCACATCGTGAGATTGAGAAGGTTGAGATATATTATTTACCTTTTCAAGTAGAAACTTATCTTCCTGTAACGGTAGAAGGAATACAGCGTCAAGAATATAATGTTACACGTTATCTCCGCAAAGAGATTCGAACGATTATGCAAATAATCGAAAAGGCAACATTAACGAAACAAAAATTTGACGAATTAAGAGTGAGATTCCTAATAAAATTCCATAGTAATGGTTTTATCGCAATGGATAAAAAGGGGTGCATCATCAAATCGGATTCGAGTGAAAAAAGAAAATTGCCCGAGAAGGATTTCAATCTACTCAAAAAGCTATTAGATTCCCGAGTGCCACCACTCGAAGTGCGGTGAATTAGGTGAAAGAGGTCATAGTTATCTTGCTGCATGCGGCTATAAACATTGTTTTTTTCGCAGTTGGTTTATATGCTTTATGTGCACATACTCAACTAATACGTTCCGCTGGTTTCAAGAAATGGTTTTTAGTCTTCGTAGTTTGTAGTTTATTTTTATTTGTTTTGAGTTCGTTATTCTGGTGGGGAATGCCTTATGCGCCTTTGGGAGTTCCACTAGGTGGTGCACTAATTATAAGCACTACATTGATGAGTACATT
>DATMAR010000007.1 GCA_035559795.1 Fimbriimonadales bacterium
AATGTACTCATCAATGTAGTGCTTATAATTAGTGCACCACCTAGTGGAACTCCCAAAGGCGCATAAGGCATTCCCCACCAGAATAACGAACTCAAAACAAATAAAAATAAACTACAAACTACGAAGACTAAAAACCATTTCACGAATCCAGCAGAGCGAATTACTCGATTATATGCACATAAAATATACAAACCAATTATGAAGAAAACAACGTTTGCAGTCGCATGCAACAAAACAACTATGGCTTCTTTCATAAATCAATACCCTAACTTTAATGTTCCACCCAATGCAAACGAGCCGCCACCGATTTCCCAAGATTTAGGTGCGAACCCAACGCCCGATGACGTCTTTGGTTTAGGAATGTACAAAAGATCAACCCAGCTAGCACCGCCTTCATACGTATAAACTTCTACCGCAATATCTAAAAGTGCATTTCCCAATCGGCTACTGTTGCAAGAGTATGCCAAGAATAAACGCATTTTTGTTCTACGCCTTTGTTTAATCTGTCCAATTTGAACTACACCGAACGGATAGCCATCCCTACACGTCAGCCATGCGCCAGACACGTCGTCTGGTGGGCCATGCCCTATAAATACGCAGCCTTCTACAGTATCATCACTCAAAACATCAACGATTTGTTCAGGCGTTGGATTTCGTAACACTATTATCTTAGTAGCACCTTTACCTCTTAGCCACCTTTTAAATTTTGCAAGTGCAATTCCTATTACTAACTTCTCCCACCAAGAATGTTCTCCTATAATAATTACAGCTTTCCACAAACCAAGTGGATCTGTATACTTAGCAGGATTATTCTCACAATACACATACCAATTCGCACCATCGCCTATCGGGTCGTTCGATAAAAATCGTCCGATGCTCGGGTCGTAGTAGCGATGACCCAACAACAGCAACCCGGAATCCGAATCCGTCTGATAACCGAATGCCCCCCCGTATCCGAAAGGTCCGCTCCAACTTCCCGTCTCGGATACCCCATTCCCGAAAGCATCGTATCGCTTCGTCCCATCGAAACTTTGCGAGGTGTTCGTCTGCTGAACGTCGTTCTTCAAGTCCGCATGATAAAAGCGGGAAACTTGCGTCGCGATATTCCGCTCCGAAAGACCTGGGGTGTAACTCGTTGTCGTCCCCCCCTTCGTGACCGTAAGAACAGGAGAAACCACATCCGTCCCCGCAAGCATGAACGAAGACGTCCCAGACGAATCCATCTCGGTCACCGTGATATTATCTCGCATTCTCGAAAAAGAAATTCAATTATTTTCCTCCCAACAAAGCACCCTTCCTAAAACGTCAATCCACCACTTGCTGTACTTAGGTTCTCCACGTATTTTTATAAACGGTTGATTAGGTTGTAGGTCTTTATATTTTTTACCTACGATATCAGCGGGTATGTAGTAGTCCCATTCTCTTTCGTAGAATTCTCGTATTCTTTCCTTTATATAAACGTCTTCTATGCCAAAAGTTTGTTCTAATTCTATAGGGAATGCTTTTGTATCGAATTCCGGTACTTTGCCATCGTGATCTTCGATATAAGAGATAACTATCTTACGAAGGAGTTCTAGATCCATGCGTATCATCTCTATATAATTCAGCCTCCGTCTCGCAATCTCTTTTGCTTTCTCTGTTTCAACTTGCTTCCATGCTGAAGGATTCCCTTCTAATAGATCTCCACATTCTCGAAGCATACAAGCTGCTCGTTCAACTTTCCTTTTCACAGAATTCTGCGTTACACCAAACCAAAGATCAATCATATGTTCATACCATGAAGTTATTCAACAATTCGGCATCTTTCGAATACACATCAACCATTCTAATTTAATCATTCTCGGGTCTTTTCTTATTTCATAGTCGTAAACTATACTAGGAGGACCAAAACGACTTTTTGGTTCTAGCCTGAACAGTAAAACATCGAAATAAGCATCCCTTAAATCAAAATGTACTTCAAGCCCCACATATTGCGCTCTACTGAAGGCACTACAACCAGCGGAATTAAAATCAAAAATAAAATTGCTGAATCCGAAGTTCGTTATGAGAAAATCAAGTTCTGATACGATTGCTTCTTCAAAACATCGGCAAATTTCTTTCCATGATTGCAATAGCATATCTACGACCTAGGGTATCTAAATAACCACATTTATGAATCTTTCCATTCTATAGTAGGGACTTCTTCCCAGTCGTTAGAGTCAATTGCAATATCCATTAAAATGAAAGGCATTCGCGACCATGTATGAATTTTATTACATCTTGCATCCTCGCATCAAAAATATAATTTGTGATAACAATATTATTGTCCCTATCAATATGCATCCCAAACTTTTACTTCCCTTTGCTTTATTAATTTTCGTCAGGAGTTCATCCGCATGCTCCTCCGGAAGGCCTTCTGAAATATGCTCCCTACGATATTTCTCAACTATGACATTCCATTGCGAAAAATCTCCCGATAGAAAGTCGGACGCATACTCATCGCAAAGACGAACGAGTTCTGCTAAGATTTTTTTTCTCGTATCAGAAGGAAAACTCATAAAAAGTTGATAGGGAGGAGCCTGATAGTGAGCACCACGAACTTTTGCGATGAATACTACAGGGAGCAAGAAATTATTATCTAAAATGATTTTTCCATTGTTAAGTTTGCAAATAGATACAACGAGCTCCGCATCATCTCTATTGATATAAATACCTGTCCCAGTTTTCTTATTCAAATACCTTCCAATGAACCAACGAGTATCAAAAGTTTGAGATAACTTGTACTTCTCAGCAAGGGGCTTGAACGCCCAGTAAATTTCGCGTTCTTGAGGACCGAAAAAGGCCTCATCGAAACGCTCTATAACGCTTGCAAGCCAACGAAAACAATATAATCTCCACATCATATACTTGGGTATCCAAACAAATCGACAAAGAAACTTTCTATACGATAAAACGCACTCTGGATTACTCCTTTCTTTAAAGGTCCATAGTCGACTAATACTCTTCCTAAGAGCATGTTAGACAATAACCATCCTACGTTTTCTACTGCCATAAGAACCGAAACCGGGAAACGGATAATTTTGGCACTTAGAGATGCAGAAAAATACCATTCTTTAAGCTTAAGTAACCCAATAACAGCTTCAACGCTTTTTCCTACCTTCGACTCAAATGCCATAGCCCCTATTGCTTTTGCAGCAGCCGGTATACGTCCACTTCCCAAATTTTCTCCTATTATGAATACACCGGCACCTGGATAAGGTCTCGGCAAACTAAACAAAAGAACGGAATTACCAACCCCAGCAAGCATACCCCACCCATAAGAACTGCTATATTTATTCACATTGTCATTTACTCCCAGCCAATCTCTTATCGTATCCGTGACAGTTCCTGACACGACATCCCCCCAACCGCAAACGAAATCGGTCAAGTCGAAGGGAACTCCACCTTCTAAATTGCCCTTCGGAAGACCATAAGGAATAGGCTGTGGATCCCCCAAAGGAGGAATAAAGCCTAGAGGATTATTGCCTACCGGAGCATAGCCGCCCCCCCAACCACCTCTCCCTCCACCACCGGTAGGCGTGAGATAACGACCTGTAGTCGTGTCGAATATCCCCACACCCGAAAACACGAACCCAGACCAATCCAGTGTGTAACCCGAGCCCCCACCGAATTGGAATGGAGTAGAGGTGTCCCTTATTCGAGAAAGGACGTTCCCCCAGGCATCGTATGACCAAGTATCGGAAAAAGAAGGACTGCCATCCGAAAGTTGTTTCGTGGAGGTAGAGGCGTCGAAGTGATAGAAGCGACTTACGCCATCACGACGCTCCGAAATTCCTGGAGTGTAATTCGCTCTCCCATCAGAAAGAATGAAAGACGAAGCACCAGAACCAGCGCGATGGAAAGTGTATGAACCCGATGTGTCTGTTTTCGAAACTCTCGCCCCGAAACCATTGTATGCAAAGGAACTCTGTGCCCCCCCTGGATAATTGATAGCGACGAGCCTATCTTCGTAGTCCCATGCGAAAGTTGTCGTTCCAGTGGAATTGGTAATCGCGGTCGTCCGTCCGCATGCGTCGTATCCGAACGACCTCACCGGGTTCCCGTTCACCCGAATCTCGGTCAATTTGTCCGCCCCGTCGTATAGGTAATTCTCTTGATTCACCACATCGCCGTTGTAGCGACGATACAGGCGATTCCCGTTCGCATCGTAATCGTACTCACACAAATACCCAGGGCGAGTTTCCGACAAGAGTTGGTCAATCGGGTCGTATGTAAACGTCACCAAAAAAAAATTCGGTATACTTTCTGCTCCCAGCATGAAACGGACCTTTCAGCCCAATAAGCGCCGCCGGAAGAAGACCCATGGCTTTCGGGTGCGTATGCGCACCACCGACGGGCAGAACGTCATAAAACGGCGCCGAAAAAAGGGTCGCTACCGACTCACCCCGTGAAGTCGCGCACGCTCAAAAAGCGCCAAGAATTCGAACGTCTCTTTCAGCAAGGAAAGGTTTTCGATACTCCCTACCTCCGGGTCCTTTGGCTTCCTGGGGAGGGGCGATTTGCAGTCATTCCGGTACGAGCGATAGGAAGCATAGCCAGGAGAAACACCATCAAGCGAAGGTGGCGCGAAGCGCTGAGAACGATGCTCCAGGAGGTTCCCTCGAATCGGGACATGCTTTTCCTCATCAAGAAATCAGGCGAAAACCTTCGAGGAGAGCACCTTAGAGAGGCGTTGCGTGCCATACTTAACCAACTTAGAAATTGAGTGATTTCGGCAAACGCGTCGGAGTGGGATTGATTCGGCTATACCAACGAAGCACCCGTTGGAAGCCGTCTATCTGTCGTTTTACGCCATCCTGCTCTCAGTACACATTGGAAGCCATCGAACGTTACGGGTTTTGGAAAGGTGTTTGGTTAGGTCTGCGCCGCATTTGCCGATGTCATCCGTTTCATGCTGGGGGTTATGACCCCGTACCGTAGATAAATCATGAGTCAACAACCGAACGCGCGAAGCAATCTGATCCAGATGCTTTTGATTTTCGCTCTGGTGTTTTTGGGGATGCAACTTTTCTTTCCCAAATCTCCTCAACAGTCCCTGACGACTGCCGAACTCATCGCGCGATATAAAAGCGCTTGGAAAGAGACTCAAATGGCATCGCGCCTTTACGTGGATAAATTGCAAGGGGAGGAAGCGGAACGACTTAGAAAAATCCATGCGCAAATGGAAACTCTGCCGCAAGCCTATGCACCGGAAGCGCAAACAACCCAGCCTTCAGAACTCGCGCCGAAACCGACCGACCCCATCGAAACGCTCAAAAAGTATTTTCATGATTCTCTTTCTCGATTGTTGCAAACTTCTTCGGAATTAGCAGCGCGTTTGCGGAACGAGAGCAAAGAAAATCCACGTTTAGCAACTCCCGCATCGAGAGTAGAGTACGAACACGCACGATTGCTCCTCATCAAAGCCGAAGTAGACAGAGATTTCAACACGGCGGTGAGCGCTTATCAAGCCTTTCGCTCTTTAGCAACCGGTTCGCATCCTCCTGAAATATTAAAAGAAGCGAAGGAATATCAAGAAATCTCGCGCGATATTGCCGCTCACATGGCTCGTTTCGAAGCGTCGGGTCCTGCGCATTTCGGTTATATGATTATCGATGCGCTCGTGAAAATGACCGGTTCGATTCCCGGATTTAGTTATTGGTTCGCAGCCATCGTGCTTGCCGTCGTCGCACGGTTACTCGTTTGGCCACTCGCAGCAAAACAAATACGCAGTTTCAAACGCATGGCTCAACTCCAACCGATGGTTAAAGAACTGCAAGAAAATTATCAAGGGGCGGAATTGCAGCAGCGAATCATGAAACTTTATCAGAAATACGATATTAATCCTTGGGCGGGATGTCTACCGAGTTTAGTGCAAATTCCATTTTTCCTTTGGATTTTTTACAGCATGAATTTATATCGTTTCGAATTCCAAAAGGGAACGTTTCTTTGGATTAATCCTTCCACAGCGAATGCATTTCACGGAATCGCCCCGAACTTAGGGTTCAGGGATTATCCTCTCGTTATTATCTACGGAATATCCATGATCGTAGCCACTTTGCTCTCGGTAAGTGATCCACAGCAAGCGCAAAAACAAAGAATTATCGGTTTGATTATGGCAGTGGTATTTACCACTCTCATGCTCTTTTGGGATTTCCCTAGTGCTTTCGTGTTATATTGGATAGGGTTAAATATCGTTTCGACAGCACAAACGATTTATATGAACAAACAACCTCTTCCGCCATTAGTGGAAGTCCCTGCGGGAGCGAAAAAGAACGGTCTATTCAAAGGACTGATTCCTTCGGAAGGAACACCGACTCAAGAACCAAAACAAAAAACCGGTACACCGGTGTTGCATAAACCTAAAACGAAAAAACATAAAAAGAAAAGATAACAACGAATTCCCTTTAGGGAGGATATTTTGAACATGACAGAAAGTACTGAAGCAACTGGTCGAACGCTCGAAGAGGCGAAGCGCGCTGCTGCGCAGGCTCTCGGTCGAAGCGTCGAAGAATGTGAATTCGAAATCATCGAACAAAAAGCCGGGGGGTTATTCGCGCGCGACAATTTCCGAGTGCGTGCATGGGTGAAGGCTCATCCACCGGAGGCAGTTGTCGAATGGAGTGCATCGGAATCCGCCCCGGAAGAGAAAACGGAAACAATCGAAGAAGCCGAAGAAGAAACGGAAGAAGGCGAAGAAGAACTCGCCGTCGAAGCCACGCAAGAGGATGCGGAAAGAGCGAGAGCGACTGTCGAAGGCATCTTCCAAGCCGGGCGTCTTCGTGTTAACGTGAGCGTAAAAAGTGTTCACGGAAGGTATGTAGATTTGCACCTTTCCGGTCCGGATGTGGGTTTTTTATTAGAAAGTCGCCAACCGGCAATCGACTCGCTACAGTATTTAGCGAATGCAATGATGGCGAGGAGCGTTCGCCCTGGAGTGCGAATTACTCTCGACGCGGATTCCTATCGAATGGAACGAAATGCAGCGTTGATACGCCAGGCGAAGCAAATCGCGGCTCAAGTTCGCAAGCGACAGCAAGAAGCCGTCCTCGACCCCTTACCTGCACACGAGCGAAGAATAATTCACCAAGCCCTTGCAGATTTCGAGGGGGTCGAAACCTACAGCGAAGGTGAAGAGCCGAACCGCCGCGTCGTGATTAGCCCGAAACCTTCATAGGCTGAGAGAGTTTTTATCGCGCACTAAGGCTTTTCTACGCTTTTTTCATACCTCGACTGCTCTCAACTTTTGAGCCTATTGGATGACTGAAATATAAAAGCGTGTGAAAGCTGCGCTTTAGACAATGTAGGCTAATAGTTTTTTTAATCGCGCCTTACGGCGCTCTCCTACGGCTCTACATCTTGCTTTTTTATCGCGCCTTACGGCGCTCCTACTGGCTATCTACATCTTGTTTTTTATCGCGCCTTACGGCGCTCCTACAATGTTTTCCCATTTTCTACTTTTCGCGCTGCGTTCGACTGCGTCTAAAACCATTTGATTTCGCAAGCCATCCTCGAAATCGGGCGTCGGGTTCTCCCCCCTCCCCATCCGTTCGAATCCTGAGTAAACCAAATGCGTGAACGTGTGTTCATAGCCGATGATATGCCCCACCGGCCACCAATTCGCTGTATAAGGATGAACTTTGTCCGTAACTTGAATCACACGAAATCCCTGCAGGTGGGGGGGATCTTCTGCATTATAATACTCCAATTCGTTCATTCTTTCCAAATTGAAAACGACTGAACCCCTCGAGCCGTTGATTTCGAAACGGTTGTGATTCTTTCTTCCCAATGCAAAGCGAGCCGCTTCGAAAGTACCCAAAGCGCCATTCTCGAATCGCGCCAAAAACATGGAAGCATCGTCTACGGTAACTTCACCCATTTCGGCAGACGCAACCCCCCCGAGTCTATCGTCTGCCTTCGCCAATTTCGGTCTCTGTTTGATGAAAGTCTCCAAATGTCCGCATACCTCTGTGATTTCACCGACTAAATATCTACCCAAATCAATAATATGCGCGCCGATATCTCCATGCGCTCCTGAACCAGCGATTTCTTTTTGCAATCTCCAAACCAAAGGAAAAGCTGGATCAGCGATCCAATCCTGTAAATACACTGCTCGAAAATGATAAATTTTTCCCAAAACGCCCTCTTCGATCATTCGTTTCGCTAAAGCGACAGCAGGACAGTATCGGTAATTGTGAAAAATCGCATGAAAAACGCCTGCTTTTTTCACCGCTTCGAACATACTTTGCGCTTCTTGCAAATTGTTCGCGAGAGGTTTTTCGCACCAGATGATTTTTCCCGCCTCAGCCGCGGCAATCGAAATCGGTGCATGCAAATTTCCCGGCGCGGAGACGTCAATAAGGTCTATGTCTTTTCGCTCCACGAGACGTCGCCAATCCGTTTCGGTCTCCTGCCATCCATATTTCTCTGCCGCCGCCTTCAAAGGGGCTTCCGTGCGTCCGCAAATCACTGCCATTTCAGGTTCCCAATCCATGTCGAAGAATCTCGCAACCTGCCGATAAGCATTGCTGTGCGCCTTCCCCATGAATTGGTATCCCACCATTCCGATTCTGACTTTCCGTTTCGGCATAGAGTCTATTTTGATATATTTTGGAAACCGAAGTAATTGAGGAGATTGTTTAGACAACAGCCCCGATTAGATGAAGCACAAATGTCTGGATAGGTTGACCAACAAGGAGTCCGATAAAACGACACATAGACCTGTTCGATGTATCTAATCCTTTCTAGCGAAATCGCTCGAACTTCAGCGCTTCAATAACTTCTCTACAATCTTAGCAAGAATATCGTATTCCAAATTCACCTTATCGCCAGGTGCCAACTCTCCCAAATTCGTCTTCTCTAAAGTATAAGGGATCAAAGCCACAGAAAATGTATTCTCTTCTCCCTCTCGGAGAATCGTCGTCAAACTCACGCCGTTTACTGCGATCGAGCCTTTATTCACTAAATAACGCCCGCCCTCGTTCGGAACCATAAACCGATACTCTTCACCTTCCTTTCCTATGAACTCTCCCACCGCATCCACATGCCCCAAAACGAAATGTCCTCCCATAGGTGCGCCTGCCTTTACTGCCGTTTCCAAATTCACCTTATCACCGACCTTCAACCCCCCCAAATTCGTGCACCCTAGCGTCTCTTCCGAGAGAGCAAAGGTCAAATCCTCCCCCCCTACGTGCGTGAGACAACAGCCATTCACCGAAACGCTTTCCCCCTCTCGAACGCGCAGTCCAGGCGCGCGAACAACCAAGTGCCGATTCTTTTCTACTACGATTCCTACCGCTTCGATGATTCCTGTAAACATTTTCTCCCCACTTTATCTTTTTACTTTAGCGGTTATTTTCAAACCGTCCCCCAATGGTTCCGCATGCAAATCCGTTAATTGCCACGCATCCTTCAATTCCTTTACCCCTTTTCCATCAACCCACACACGACCAGAACCTAAAACTTTCGGCGCAACGTGCAATTCGATTTCATCCGCCAGGGATTGACGAAAAAACGTTTCCACCGTATTCCCCCCACCTTCCACCAACACTGCGATCATGCCCCGTTCCTTCAAAAAATGCAATAGAGCATTCAAATCGAACTCCCCTTCTCGAAGCGGACAAACCCAATTCTCGACGTATTCATTTTCATAATCTCGATGCATCTGTGAAGTAACCCAAATTGTTTTTGCCTGACGATCCGTAAAGCATTTCCATTCACCTCGAAGGCTCGCATCCAGATCCAAAATCACACGCAAAGGTTGAGAGGGAACGGAAAACGCGCGAACCGTAAGAGAAGGATTGTCGCAAAGCACAGTTTTCGAACCGACTAAAACACAGCCCGTCTCTGCTCGAAGTTCGTGGGTTCGTTTTCGCGCCGTTTCGTCGGTTATCCATTTGCTTTCTCCCGACGATGTCGCAATTCTGCCATCCAAAGTCACTCCTGCTTTTACGAACACCCACGGTCTGCCCAGCCTATGACAATTCATAAAGAAGCGATTTATCTTCGCCGCCTCCTCGCAGAGCAACCCCCCTTGGACTTCGATTCCTGCTTCTCTCAATACATTCGCCCCCCCTGCTGCCATTGGGTTCGGGTCGTCGCAGGCATAGACCACCCGTCGAATTCCCGATGCGATAATAGTTTCCACACACGGGGGGGTGCGTCCGTGATGCTTGCACGGTTCGAGCGTCACATAAAGGACACCGCCGCGCGCGCGCTCCCCAGCTTCCCGAATCGCTACAACCTCCGCATGCGGCAAACCTACAGCCTCGTGATGCCCTCTGCCTACGATTTCACCATTGGAAACTACGATAGCCCCGACTCTCGGATTCGGTGCAGGAAAACCCATTCGAGACAAAGCAATCGCTTCGCGCATCATCGCGGAATCGAAATCCGTCCATTCACTCCGATTCGCGTTCATTATTCTTTTTCGGAGGACGAGACGATAGCAATTCCTGCAAATGTTGTTCGCTTTGTTCCAGATATTCCATTCGAATTCGACGGATCATCAATAACGCACTCGTAGCAGCCGCTAACCAAGTCAAAAGAACTACGGTAACGAAAATAACCATTTTTATCAAATATATTTTTTTCTCTTCGTTCGTAGCCGTCTCCACGGGAATCGAGCCTACCGTCCAAGGATAGCTCACGATCATCGCAATTCCCAAAACGACGAAAATCGTAGTGATGATTTTCAACCTTTGCACAGTGCGCTCCGTATCTTAGAAATGCGTTCTTTAGGCTTTCCGGAAAAGGCATAACTCCCGACGACAAAAACATTCGCACCATGATTAGCCGCTTCGCATACCGTCTCGGCATCGATCCCGCCATCCACTTCCACATGATGATGAGGAGCCATCTGTCGCGCTTCCTGAATTTTTCGCAAGCAACTCCTAATAAATTCTTGCCCCCCCCACCCAGGGTTCACAGTCATTACGAGAATTAAATCCACCAATTCCAAAACCTCTCTCGCAGCGTTTAGAGGTGTTCCAGGATTGAAAGCGACTCCAGCACAAAGGTCCGCTTGACGGATTTCTTGCAATGTTCGATGCAAATGCCGACAAGCCTCTACATGCACCGTCAACCGTTCGACACCGGCATCTCGAAACATTTCGATTTGTGTCTCGGGATGCTCAATCATTAAATGACAGTCGAATGGCTTCTTTGTCAAGGGTCGCAATGCAGCGACCATCTGCGCACCGAAAGTGATGGGGGGAACGAAAGTTCCATCCATTACATCGAAGTGAATCCAATCACAATCCGCTTCGTCCAACATACGAATCGTATCAGCGAGCCTTCCGAAATCCGCTGAAAGAATAGATGGTGCGATAATTCGATTCATTCCGTCTTTTCGCCCCTCCTCCGAACAGTTTGGTCTAAAAATCCATTGAAGTAAATCCTAAACGTCGCCTCTTTCCCATAACCGGGAATATCTTTCAGCACAATCTCCGACCCCCCCGGTCGTTGTTCTTCGAAAATCACTTCCTCCACCCCTCTCGCATCCGTCATCTCCACTCGAACTAAAACAGGTTCTTCGCTTTCTTGAACTCGAAACGAAAGACTGAACCTGTTTTCGATGAGTTCAGAAACATCTCTTCTTGTTCGCTCAGCCCGTTTTTCGCCACTGCTTACCGTCACGGTGATTTCCGTCCCGCGTTCCACTCGCTCATGTGGGGCTGGGTCTGTGGATATGATAAGCCCTTCGGATATCGTTCTGCTCGGAGCCTGACGAGTCGTAGGATCGAGTTCCAAACCGATTTTTTCTAATCGAGTCTTCGCTTCTGTAACCGTCAGACCACGCAAATCAGGAACTTCAACCATCCGACTTCCTAAACTCAAACGAACCTGAATAATCCCCCCCTCGCGCATGGGAGTTTTCGGAGCAGGATACTGATAAATTACCGTGCCCGGTTGGGGATAGCGCTCATTGTATTCAGAACCGAGTTCTGCGACATCCAAATTCACTCGCTTTGCCTGTTCTTTCGCTTGAGATATCGGCATTCCCAATAACGAGGGGGCTTCTACAATGGGGCGTTGCGTTAAATTGAAAATAATCCAGCCGATCACGAACATAACGAATGCGCCAGCAGCAGCAAAAACAGTGGCGCGAAGCCAAAAAGGAACATCATCCGGTTCGCTCAGGCGGGTCGTCCGCGTTGACACAGGACGAGATTCCGGCTTCGTGCTCGCCTTCGGCACGTTAGGAAATACAACCTGTGCTCGTTTCTGCTCCTCTTTCTTTTCGGCATAGGTTTTAACAGGTGCTACATGTTCCTCCCCCTCTTCGTGTTCCAAAGGCCATGTAAGTTTTTTGCCAAAGCGAAGTGCGTCCAAAAGTTGACGCAAATCTCGGAGAAGTTGCGAAGGAGATTCATAGCGTTCTAAAACGTTTTTCGCTAATGCTTTGTTCACGATGGCATCAAATACGGGGGGGATTGCCGGGTTGATTGCTCGAACGGACGGCGGGGGTTGAGAAAGATGCTTCGCTAAGATCGCAGCGGGTGTTTGACCTCGAAACGGAAAATTTCCCGTCAAAAGTTCGAACAGAATCACACCCAATGCGTAAACATCCGAACTCTGCGAAGGCATTCCACCCTCGATGACTTCCGGCGCTAAATACGGAGCCATCCTGGACAGCACCACTGCGCCTGCAGTTTGGCTCGCGCCATAACATCTCCACAATCCGAAATCGATAACCGCAGTGCGTCCTTCCAAAGTTGCGATTACATGGTCTGCGCACAAATCTCCATGAATCATTCCTCTTTCCGATGCATAGGAAAGGGCTTCTGCAATTGCAATTCCTATCTCGCATGCGACCGAAGGAGAAAACGGAGCCAAACGTCGTATCCTTTCTGCCAACGTGCTTCCTCGAATAAACTCACAAATAACGAATGGCTTCCCATCGTGTTCTTCGATTCCGTAGCATTTTGCTATCCCCGGGTGATCTAATTTCATTGCCTGTTCCACGACTTGGCAAAGCATTTGAACGAACTCGGGCTCGTCGGAAAAAGGTTTTTTGACGAATCGTAAACAGACCTGTGAGTTATGCAAACGGTCACGCGCTACGTAATTCGCAAAAATCGCCGAGGAGGGTAATTCCTCGGTTATCTCGTAGCGAACACGTACAACTTCACCTACAATCACGATTATCCTGCGGCTTTCGTATTATCGAAAAGAAGATTCCTAAAACAACGATTATCCATCCCAAATATAAATTCGGCGTATACACGAAATCCGTCCAATCTCGTAAAGCCTCCCTCCCTTGTAAATAGTAATACTGTTGTGCGAAATAACCCACCACGAGAATCAAACAAACTATCGAAGTGGCCAAGAATCGCAAAATTTCCATATCAAGATTTTTTGAGTACCTCGAGAATTACGTCTTCTGATATATCGGGAACGAGGGAACATTTTCCTAATTCGCTTACTAATGCCATCCCGATTCGTCCCGATACCACCTTTTTGTCTAACTGCATAATATTCAATAACTCCTCTTTTAGGATTCCTTTCGGAATAGAAGTCGGCAATCCCCAAACCGAAGCCGCTCGTTGCAAAGTTTCGCTCACTTCGGGCTGGGTTATCCCCAACCGTTTTCCGATTTCCGACTCGATTATCATACCAATCATCACGGCTTCGCCGTGGGATAGACCGCGATATTCTAAGGCGGTTTCCAAAGCATGACCCACCGTATGCCCGAAATTCAGAATAGCCCTCCTCCCACTCCTTTCCTCAGGATCTTCCGCAACCACGCGAGCCTTCGCCTGTACGCATTGTTCTACCAAACTGCATAATGCTGCGGGCTCTAGGGAAAGAAGTCTTTCCGAGTCGTTCAGGATCTCCTCGAACAATTGGGGGACAATAATTGCCGCATACTTTATCGCTTCTACGATTCCATTTCGAAATTCTACGTTCGGGAGAGTATTCAAACGTGTATAATCGCACCAAACTGCCAAGGGATGATGAAATGCTCCTACTAAATTTTTTCCGTCGGGTAAATCAATCCCTGTTTTCCCCCCCAATGCCGCGTCTATTTGACCCAAAAGGCTCGTAGCAACGGTGACATATCGCAGTCCTCGCATATAAGTTGCGGCAACGAAGCCTCCTAAATCCGAAACGACCCCCCCTCCTACTAAAACGAGAACCGACTTCCTGTCTGCGCCGTTGCGTGCCAGCCACACGAGACATTCCTGCCATGTTTCGATATTTTTACTCTCTTCACCCGCAAGAAAAACTTTGACAGGACCTAACTCCTCGAAATCTTTTCCATGAGCCTTCCAAACATTGTGGTCTGTGATGACGAAGCATCGAGTGCTTTCCGAATTTCCCAAGAACGAAAGGATATCCGCAACATTCGCTCTCGAAATAAAAACGGGATAACGTTTATCTCCTGCAACGAATTCGATTCCGTTTCTATCCTTCATGGAAGTTGCGTGATGCCTGCTATGATTTCTGCCATTTCTTCAGGCGTGAAGCGTTCTGTTACAAGAATTATATCGGCTGTTTCGTAAACGGCGCGACGCTTTTCGAGTAGGTCCTTAAGAGTTTTGTGTGAACCTTCCTGTAGCAACGGGCGATTGCTCTTTTCTGGTTCCAGCCTGCGTTCCAATTCCTCCAAACTCGTTTGTAAATACACGATTTTTCCTATCTTGCGCATCGTCTCTACGTTCTCCGGCTTTATCATCGCCCCTCCACCGACGGAAAGCACCATATTCTCCGAAGATTCGACACGTTTCAACGCCTCGCTTTCCAACCTTCGGAACTCATCTTCGCCGTAGCGTTTGAAAATCTCGGCGATTTTGATTCCTGCCGTACGTTCGATTTCCTCATCTAAATCTATAAACTTTAAACCGAATAATGACGCCGCAAGACGCCCCACCGTCGATTTCCCGCTCCCCATCATTCCTACAAGAATTACCGCCATAAACCTAATAGCCTTTAAACTTTCTGTCATAAAAAACACAAGCGACCAGAATATTCTGGTCGCTTGCTAAGACAATGAACAAACTCACATTTTCGCACCCGTAAATCCGGGTGCGGCAGTTATTTTTATGATTCCTCTTCTGGAACAATCGTCGGAGTAATGAAAATCAAAAGTTCAGTGTTGTTTACCGTCTTCGATGTAGATTTGAACAAACCTCCGATTATCGGCAAGTCCGAAAGAATCGGATATCTCTGCATCGAAAACTGTTCGTCTTTGTGATTCAACCCGCCGACGACAATCGTCTCACCGCTCTTCACGCGAGCCGTTACGAAAATCGTCTGTGTCGTGATTTCCGGTGCTTCTTCACCTTGCGGACCGCGAACACGTCCCGTTATCTGCGAGATTTGCGGGTTAATCGTCAAGGTGATATAACCATCTTGGTTGATTCTCGGTTGAACCACTAATCCTGTTTGAATCAGAACCTGCTGCAACGTCGGTGCAACGATAACCTGACCTTGTCCGACAGAAATCAACTGGTTGAGAATGATCCAAGTCGCTATTTGTTGCAACACGAAAGCCGGCTGATTATTCAGCGTTCTCACCATAGGAGCGTCGATTATCGTCGCTCCACTTTCCAAAAGGAGTGTGCGCAAACGAGTCGTCAAGTTGCCTTGACCCCAGTTTACAAAGAATGGATCTCCTGCTCGAGCCTGCGTTCCAGGGGTATTACCCACAAAAATCGCTCCACGCTGGAATAGCCAGTCAATTCCGAAGTTTCTCGATACGTTTTGTCGAGTCGTAACGAATTGAACTTGGATAATCACCTGCCGGGGAGCAACGTCCAATTGACGAATAATGCGTTCTAATTGCTGAATTGCATTATCGTCGCCTTGAACGATGAGGCTGTTGTCGGTCGGGTCGTAGATAATGCGGTCAATGCCTGATGGAATAAAGCCTTGGCCGCCTTGCAATTGCAATCCGCCGCCGCCTCCAAGGCCACCACCGCCGCCGAACTGGCCACCGCCTAATCCACCACCGCCGAACTGCCCACCACCTCCGCCTCCACCGATAAGACCTTGCCCAGAACCACCAGATGCTCCAGTACCTGAGTCAGAACCGGGAACAGCAATACCACTGTCGTTGGAGGGAGAATTCGAGCCCTTCGTTATGGTTTCGAGTTTGGTGAAAGATGGAGATGTGTTCATATAGACAGGTGAATCCTGACCCTTGTTTAGATAAACACCAGCATGCAGGTCACGGAAACGAAGCACCGCTCTCCATTCACCGAGCGCATCCGCTTCTCTTGCGAACAATTCTTCCAAAACGTATTTCGGATGCTGTCGCTTCAAAACGATTTTTCTAACCACGACTTCTCGCGGAGGGGGGGGTACGGGTTTTGTTTCTTGGGAGTTGTCCGCAATTTTCGGCTCTGTGCCCTTAGGGAAAATCACATACACATTCCCAGGGTCTTTGCGAAAGTCTGCACCTGCTGCTTCGCAAATATATTTAACTGCTTCGTCTACAGTAACGCCTTTCAGATTCAGCGTAATGCGAGCATAAGGTTGCTGAGAAGGCAGAAAAACGAATTGCAGGGCGAGCCCAGCTTCCTGTGAAAGCATTTGTGTCGCATATTGCAATTCAGCATCTTGCAGAGCGAGGTCGAAGCGTTTAGTGCTTTGCTCCTGTCCAAAAAAATCGCTGCTTCCACCGATGAACAGTAGAAGCGCGATGAGTCCACCAATCCATAGATTGCGCATGTCCTTACTTCCTCCTTTTGGAGTAAATCATTCTAACAGAATTGATCATGTACGTGCTGGCTTAGCGTCCGCCACCGAAGCGTCCACCGCCGCCACCACCGATGCCGCCTCCGCCGAAGCCGCCACCACCGAAGCCGCCTCCGCCGAAGCCGCCACCGCCGAAGCCGCCTCCGCCGAAGCCGCCGCCGCCGAAGCCACCACCACCGTAGCCTCCGCCGCCGATACCGCCTCCGCCGAAGCCGCCGCCGCCGAAGCCGCCACCACCGAAGCCTCCGAAGCCACCGGTTGCAGAAGTGCTCCATTCAGGCGGGATCCCGAATTGTGCGCCTTGCCCGGACAAGAGTAGCGCAATCAAATACGGGTCAGCATGGAGAATCGGAATTTTTCGAGTGACCTTAGTGGTTTGGATGGAAGGCTGTTCCGTAGTCGGAGTAACCGTAGGCTTTTCACGCTTGAAAATGCGGATAAGGCCTGCCTCGAAACTATAAGTCGCATCTACTTGATCGAGAATGCTTCTAAGTGCTGTTTCAAAGGGAACATCTGTAAGTTTTACCGTTACGGTGCCTTGAACATCGCTCGCCACAGTGTAGTTCTGAACACCAGCGGCATCGAAGAGCAACTTCAATGCGTCACGAACATCTGCGTCTTGGATTTCCAAAGACACTTTCTTCTTTCTTATATCTTCTTGTTGACCCCACGCCGTGACTGGCATTGCAAGCGCACATGCCAAAAGCGAAAGTCCCAACATTACGAACCAACTTCTTTTCATTGTTTTCATTAACCTCCATCTATTCTTACGTTGCACATGTAGCATGGTTACTTCCATTAGAAAAAACGCCTACGTGTCCGCTCCTGTCGTTCTTCCACCACCGCCACCTCCACCTGGAGGCGCTGCTCCGGCAGCACCAGGAGCCCCACCCCCTGCTCCTCCTGGAGCTCCGCCAGAAGGAAGAAAAGCGGGTTGCGACTCTACTCGGATCTCGAGACGGTTAGGGCGCTTTCGCGGATCTCGTTCGAGGACTACTTTTTCTGCGTCAATCGAGGCAACAAGCCAATCCCCAATCATATCGCCGGGCGAAACGAAATACGATTTTCCACCTTCCTCGATGATCAACGCGCGAACGCTATCCCCGAAAATCACACCTGCGACTCTGCGATATGGCTGCGGCTCCATCGGTTGAAGTTCTATTGGAATCTCAGGAGGAGCAGCAACTAATTCCAAAGCATAACTCGGAGACATCTTATTCAAGATGAAATTGTAGCGAATCTGTGTTTCGAACGCTGCTTCATCGGACTTCAAAGAGAATGGGTTGTATCGTGATGCATAAATCCGTCCTGCGCTCGAAACTATGGCTTGCTTGTCTTGCACGAGCGGTTGTCTCGGGTTTCCCGCCATGGGTGCTTCTGCGGCTTTCGACTGATATTCTGCTTTGAGAGGACCCACGATGTCTCCAACAGGTGACACCGGCTCCAACTCTTCACTCGGTTGGCATCCGCTCAACGCAAATGTTACGCAAGTTATTCCTAAAAGTGTTTTTTTCAACATATTTACACTCGCCATACTTATTTGACGCTCCTATCCTACCGGTGCGGTACTGCCTTTTGCAGGTCCACCCGATGGTGGAGGCGAAGCAGAACTCGGTCCTCCTGGACCGGCTCCCGGAGTGGGTCGTGAGGCTGTACCAGTAGCCCCACCACCGGATGCTGCTGCACTCAAATCGGGAACTGCACCACGCTCTCCAGTACCGCCATACACGCTCGGGGTATTGATGTACGCCACAACGATTAAATTATAGGTTCCCTTGAGCCGGCTCCCAGTTCCCGTAATCGCCAATCCTCGAGCGCAAGCTACGTAACCTGGGATTCTCGACCAAGAACGAACATGATTCAAAATCTGGTCAAACGTTCCTTCTACGGTGATCTCGCCCAAATCCCAAACACAGACAGGAAACGGTAAGGCTGGATAATTGAAATAAAGCTCAACGAGTTCGTTCGGGTTCTCAGTAGGATAAGGGACGAAAGGTCCTATTTGTCCATCCTGTACCGGGGCAATTACACGAACCCCACTGCGAAGAATCCACCTTCTCAAATCCCTCTCGACCGTGGGATGCCATCTTCTAGCATTCACGGTGAGTTGCCAACGATTCGCCGCAAGGTTGATTCGCCCCATGCTCGGTGTTCGTGTCGCCGCAATTTGTTTCCATTGCACTTGTGCTTGATGAACTTTTTCGAGTGCTTTTCGAACTCTCTCTTGCACCTGACGGACGGTAGTGTCCGAAACGATTTGTCGAAGTTGTTCGTTGTGTTCTTCCCAACCGGCTATCTCTTCGCGAATCTTTCCTATTGACAAAAACCAAAAACCTGCCCATGTAACTGCTATGAGAACGACTCCGCAGATCACGAACGTTAGAGGACTAAGTTTGAACATGTCTCTACCTGCTCTTTTTCAATGCTCCTAAATTTGTCGAATCTCCGCCTGGTGCTCCACCGACACCGCCTGTTGAAACTGCCCCTGGTGTAGGCCTTGTTGCGGTTCCTCCTCCGCTGGGTTGTCCCGCTTGCCCTGCAGGTGCTCCCGCTGCGGTACGCAAGGTGGGGAGTGGATCAGGTGCCTGTAAATCTCGTTGCAATTGCAGTGTCAGGGTAACTACAGAATAGCCCGGAATAGGTCCTCGCTCAGGCGCATCTGGATTGTAGCCGAACGGTCCTTCGTCGCCTGGAGGAACAGGGTTGAAACCCGAACGACCTACCGCTATGACGTCCGGATGCCTTAGCAACGAGATAACCACATCTGCATATTGTTGGAAGGTTTGCAAATATCCCACGATGGTAACCGTGCTCACGTTCGCTCCTGTCGAAGCCGCCGTTATCGTTCTTACGCGGAAGAACGCAGGGATGTACTGGCGAAGTTCGTCATATAAATCGGGATATTTCTGGTTCGCCTCGTTTATCGCTTTGACGAGTTCGGTGTTCGTCAATACGATTCGTGCCCCTGCGATGATTTCATCCGCTTCTTTGGAGGCTTGAACTACGCGGTCTGCCGATGGCTGAACGCTTGCTGCCCAATCTTGCAGGCTTTGGAGTCGCGAACGGTAAGCCTGGTTCAAAACGAAAGCAACCGCTAAATTTGCAATCACAAGAATCAGCATCGCAGTGAAGGCGAACTTCGCTGCTACACCTTTCGCTACCGTTTTCGGTAACAGATTGAGTTTCATTTCGTTAGTTCTCTATTTTAGACGTTATTACAATCAATTATTTCAAGGCAATTTAGTTCAAATTATTTCAAAGCAAAACGAGCCTAATCATAGGCGATATGCAGTCCCATGCCGACTGCTACTGAAAACTCAGATGCCCTCTCTTTCATATAGGTTTCACCCACTCCGCGTAGGTCCACTGGCAAGTTCGAGAACGGGTTGACTTTCGAAACGGGCATCCCCAAACTCGTGTTCAAGTATTGCTCTAAACCGTTGAGGTTTGCGCTTCCACCGCTGAGGGCGATCTCTTCGACCACTCCACCTCTACTGCGGTAATAATCAATCGAACGACGAACCTCTGCCACTAACTCTTCGAGAGGCGGAGCAAGAAGACTACGAATACGTGCCATTTCGTCGGCTCCCTCAGCCGCTGCTTGAGCGGTTTCATATGTGTACGGTGTTGCTGTCGAGCCGGCAGCAGGCATTGTGAAACCACCAGGGGTAGCTTCAGGAGCGCTTGCGTGCCGTTTTTTCTCTTCCGCTTCTGCCATCCCGATACCGAGACCATCGGCAATCGCTTTCGTCAACGCAGCTCCTCCGATAGGAATCGTTCTCGGAAATGCGATGGTTCCTGCACGATACATATTTATGGCCGTAGTGCTGTGCCCGAAGTGAATGAGGCAAAGGTTCTTTGCACCTATATCATTCGGATGGCATGTTTTCAGAACTCGCGCGAGTCCTAAAGGTTCGACATCGATAGCCGCAATTTTTAGCCCTGCAGCTTTGGAGGTTGCGATGATGGTATCAATTGCGCTTTGGGGGGAGACCGCCATGACTACTTCCATATTTTGAGTTGTGGCGAGTGCAGGATTTTCGATTGGGCGATAATCGCTTACGACGTTGGACTCCGCAAAGGGGATATTTCGCTGAATTTCCCATTCCATATGCGCGGCGAGTTCCTGTTCGCTCATTCGAGGAACTTCGAGAATCCTCACCACAACAGAAGAAGAGCCATTAATACAAAAAATAGCGTCTTTCGTTGCTGCACCAGATTCTTTCACAGCGGCTTGGACGGCTTTGCCTATGGCTTGCGGGTCGAAAATGCCGGTGTGGTCGCATGTTCCTTCGGGGGTCGGTGAATAGCCTAAGCCAACGATATTAGGAGAGTCTTTGCCGAGGCGGACTATGGCTACTTTGATTCCTTTAGTGCCGACATCCACCCCCACGGCAGCGGTTAGACGTTTTGCCATTTTTTCTCCAAGTTTGCGAGTGAAGCCATATTATCCCGGTTTGAAAGGAAGAGTCAAGTTAAGAGGATTCGACTTACGGAGTAAGGACGAAAATTTTACAGTCTATGGTTCAAAAAATGAAAAGTTATCTGATAGTTCGGACTCGTCAAGAAGACCGAACCATCAGACAACTCGAATATGCATTCGTACTTTAGAGCGATGCTCTTACTTAGGCAAGCCTAATTTCGGAGACAGGGAAAGATAGTAGATGTCTCGACTTCCCGTTCGACTGCTCGAGAAGTACACCCAAACCAAACCTGCACGCGGATCTGATGCCGTATGTTGGAAGGTGTCCGGGAAGGCATACACACTATCTTCATCTACAGGCTGTTCGATAGGCAGTGGCTGTTCTGTCATTTCGGTCAACCACTGAATCGGCAAATTGCTTTCCGTGGTTTGTTGTAGATTTCCATTCGCGTCGTAATACGAATATGTTACGTTAACAAGCCTTCCTTCATCTTGCAACGTGAAATAGATCTTCTTATTCGCCGTGTCTACTTGGTAAATACCCGTTGCACCGCTCAAAGTGAGATTGACCAACACACCGTTTTGATTCAACGCAGGCGAATAAGCGAGATTCACGGCTAATCGTTGTGTCTTCATGTAAGGTCTCTTCGATTGTCCGGGACCACTTGCGCCACGTTGATAGATGTGCCAGAAGCGAGCGACTCCTACGAATTCCGTATCCAAAACCGCAGAGCCATCTGCATGGAAAAGATATCTGCGGTCCCATTGATTGCGATTATCGATAAACGAACTCGGATTCGAATGTCCGCCAGTTTCGCCCCAATCGCTCACGCGCATCACGCGCGGAGTGTAACGAAGTTGAACTTGCGCGGAACTACCAGGTCCACCGGAGGAGAATCGAATTGCGCCGGTATTCGGGTCGCAAAATATCTTTCCACCGATTTCTGCATCGAAGGAGATTACGCCCGTTCTCGGATCTTCTTGTCGTGTATTCGGAATGTCGATACGAGCCGGTGCTTGACCTGGTCTTTGAATCCAAACTTCGATAGGAGCATCGTCTTCCCAGTTGACTCCACGCGAACGATAGACGTTTCCATTTCTTTCGCGAACGAGGATTTCGCGATTGCGTTCGGGAAGTGTTTTCAATCTTCCGATTCTTCCTTGCGAATTCGCTTCGTATTTCGCATAATAGATTTCCGGTTGTTGCGAATCTTTCAATAAACCGGTGAAGACTAAATCTATTCCATCTGTTCTATCAATCGGTGTGGGATCCCATGTATCCGTGAAACCACTACCCGGGTTAATCATGATGTTGCGGCTCCAGTAATTGGTTCTGTCACCGCCCCCACCGGGAAGGGTTTGCGTCAAGTAATTCATGAAAAGACGTTCGATACCATTGACTTCTGCATGCCAAAACACCGTCCAATTCGCTCGATTGCCGGTGACTTTGAGCATCGGTCGAAGACGTTTCTTTTCGAGATTCGGATCCCACACGAACCATTGCACTTCACCGAGAGATGGCTGTTGCGCACCTGGCTGCATGGTATAGGTGCGATAGAAAATGCGTGAATCCAGATTGTCGGCAAGATTATCACCGTTGAGGTCTTTCTGCGCCGTTCCCGTCCAGAAGATCATCGTATCGAAGTTGCTGGTGGCTTGGAACGCCAACGGGTTTACGGCGAATGCCGGTTCTGTATAGAGCGGATTGCCGACTACACTTCCGCCTGTACCACCGAAAAGGGTGTCGGGCATTCCCGTCGGTTCCGGACCTGCGAAGAAATTCCAGAACTTCGTTCCCATCGGAATCCATGCCATAAGGTCGCGGTACGGACTGCTTCCGGCTTCGGGGGGGGTCTGGTCGGGTCTCGTACCACGAAGGACGCTATGGAAGATAGACCATCTATCGATCGGTTGCGGACCGGCGGGTGTGTTCTGAATCGCCGGGCGATTCGAATGCCACGACATGTGCAAGTTACCTAATTGGTCACGAACTCCGGTGGGGCGAGTGTTCGTCCAAGTGAAGTTCGTTTGCACGCCGAGCGGGTTATCAATATGCGGCACGGAGCCGGTGGTAACCCCCCCGGTCAGTCGCGTTTCGCGATTGAGGAATCGCAAGGTAAATGTCGGGTCGGAATATGCTTCGAGAGGTTTTCCGTTTTGGTCGAGCATAATTGCCAAATCGTTGAAACCACCGATTAAGAAGTTATCCTCGACGACGTTTACGAGTTGACTATATTCACCATACGGAAATCCCAAAGGAACAGCCACACCGACTACGGGTTGAGTATTCGGAGGCGGAGTTACGCCATACGGATAATCGGGAACGGTGAGCACGGTGGGGGCGCGATCACCCGCTCGTGCTTTATGCAAAGTTACGCGTGGGTTTCCGCTCGCATCGAGAACGTTGCCACCATAAGGATTCACGGCATACGGAGGATTGACATTGCTGATAATGTTCATCACTCCATCGAGCCATGCTAAGGGGTCATTCATTGCGGACAAGAATGCAACGGAATAATAGGAAGGTCCTGGAAGTTGTCCAATCCTCGTGGCGATGCGCAAATCGAGCATGTTTACGTTTCCTTCATTGCGCAATGTGAAGGGTTGGAAGAACGCCGCATAAGGGGCGCCTTGCGAAATGTCGGGATAGAAGGTGTTTGTGGACATCCATGGGGCATCAGGTGTGTATCCGAGACTGTGCGGAAGAGCTCCGAGGTCAATCGTCGGTTCGAGAACCGTTAACCTCTCATCTACAGGCACGGATGCCATGACATCGAAATCTCGATATGCTTCAGTTCGGCTCGAAGGCGGTAATTGCGTGAGTGTCGCTTCGATGCCATCGGGACGTTGATTGTTATTGCTGTCTACATAAACGATGGCTTTTGCAACGTAACCGCCTGCGAGCGTTTCTCCCGCGGCATCAACATAAGGGGTCAAATTCGCAGGTTGATAACGCTCGATGTTCCATGACTGTTGCACAGGAGCACCGACGATAATGCGGGACAACGGATCGTTCGGGTCGTAATTTTGGGGGGGCGGAAGTTGCACTGCTTGCAATAACGGATTCACCGATTTTCCGAATGGTTCTACGACGAAATCAATTTGCGAGCGGTCGACATCCGGATAATCCGGGCTGAAATTCGGAATTTGGTCGGGCATGATTTCCCATGGCGGCAGGTATGGAAGAGGTTTGAAAACTGCGGCGCTTCCTCCTTGCCACCTTCCATCTCCGCGAACCATTCGGACGTTGTTGAGCCCTGTGCCGGTGAGTTCAATCATGCGGCTGCGGTCGGCGATGAAGAAATTACCGATGCCATTTTGTCCATGCACGATTTCTCCCGCTGAACTGCCGACCTTCTTGCCGAGCGGTCCACCATTGATCAAGTTCTCCGGGTCGCTCGGATTCGTCGTCCACCCTTGCGATTTTGCAGGTGGGGGTACTACAGCATAACTGGAAGCGGTCGTCAATGCGAGCGGATTGGCAACCGTAACATCGCGTCGTGCAGTGGGGGGGCTATATTGTCCGCCTTGACCGATAATCGTCACCGAAACCGTGATGTTATCGCCAGGAGTCAAAAAGTTCGCTCCGCTTGCGATGAATGGAATACCTACGACTGCGTAACCGCTTGCAGGGTCATTCGGATTTTTGCCCTGCACGAGTTGCGATTGGCGGTCATAACGAACATTGATGCCACCCGGACCTTTCACTTCGAAGCGGATGGTGGGGGGCGGGTCTCCGTTGATTTGATACGGATAATTCCACGCGACACAATAAAGTCTTTGACCCCATTCGAGCGCAGGACGCATCGGAGGCGGATAGATATCCGCCATCATCGCCGGGTCGCCGATGTTGTTGCGCAGATTTTCGTAATCCGACTTGGAGATGAACTTCAATCGGACGTCTTGGTATTCAGAGGGAGCAGAGTCCGGAGTCCATATTTCTTGTCCGGGTGGTCCGAAACCGGTATCGTTGGAAATCTGTCCACCCGTGCTAAAAGCGTAATAGTAACCATCTACTCCAGCGTGATACATCCATCCTCTGGAAACTGCTGGAGATGCGAAAACGGTCGTTCCCTTCGACTGCCATCCCCATGCGAGACGCCCCCCCGCGCTATTCGTATCATCCGGGTCTGCGTAGAAAGCGAGAAACGCTCCGTTCAATGTTCCGAAGGTAATCACCGGTGCAGGAGTCGCTTTCCCCGATGGAATCAAGCGAGTGAAGTAAGGAGAACTGTGAGCGCCGAAACCTTCGTTGCTGCTGAATACGAGAGTTCCAGTATCTGCTCGAAGTGCGTAGACATATCCGTTTTCATTAATCATGTAAACGATATCGAAGTTATAAACCGGGTCGTTCAAATCACTTGCGGCGATGAAGCAAACCGATGTGTAACGGAACGGGCTGAGAGCAGGCGCATTACCAGCGGGATATATCCAATTCAGTGTGCTACTCGTATTCCCTGTCGTATCGCGCGAATAGACACGCCCATCGAAAGAAGGAAACACGACTTGCTGACCGCGCACTGCTGGAGTGGAAGAAATCGCGCCGATTGGTTGTTCGTCCAAATCCGGATACGCCCATTTCATCGTCGTCGTTTGGTCACCATTGCCTGCGGCATCGAGAGCGAAGATTCTCCCTTCCGTTCCGGCGGCAAAAATCGTGCTCGTTGCTATATCGAAAGCGACAGAACTCACGAAGGGGGGGCGCGCAGGATCGAGTTCTAAAGTGTTATTCGACGAATTGTATTTCGCTTTGGGCCAAGTCCATTCGCGCATCGTCGTGCCGATTTTTCCGGTGGAGGGGTCGTAATCTCCACGCCCTACGGCATCGATGGCATACACACGACCGTTCGCAGCAGCGATGACGACTAAATCCTTGCCACCGATATTCAGAACAAGAGGAGAAGAGACTCCGAATGAACCCGGATAAGGAATTTGATTCCCTGGCGGTCCGTCGATCGTTTCATTCGGATCTTTCCAATTCGGGTCGTTTACATCGGGAATGGAAGGATAAGCCCAATAAACCGTCGTCGTTCCGTTTGCAGCGTTTCCGTTTGCATCCAAACAATAAATCCTTCCATCTTCTGCACAAACGATTACGACTTCCGTAGGTTCGACTACTCCATTGGATTTTCGAATATTGACGCGTGCGAGCGTCGGTGTCGAATAGATTGCTGCGATGTAGTTTCCTGCGAACATCGCAGCATCAGCAGCCACATATCTTCCAGCGTCGCCTGCATCGTTGCTGTAGTTCCAAACTTCTAAACGAAGTCCTCCGTTCAAAGAATCGTGGAGGAAGGAACGATTTCCGATGCGCACCCATTTACCGCCGACTTCTTGATTTACGAAAAATTCGTAAGGAGTGCCGTTTTCATAAACGACGTAGCGTGCCGCACGTGCAAATTGCACACCGTTTCCATTTCCCGGGAACCACACATAGATGTCGTAGTAATTTCCATCATTCAAAACTGGGTTCCATTCCGCCTTTGCAGAACCCGGATAAATCAAATCCACCGGTGCTTGCAGATAATTCGTGCCGTAAAACCCCGGTGCACCCGACGCACCTGGGTCTACCCATCCCAAATCCGCATTGAATGCCGGATTCGTGTTATCGAAAACTAAATTGATGTTCGAGGAAAGCCCAGGTGTCCATGTCCATCGTGGCAATGACAACGTCGCAGGGTTCGCTTCCGATGCATTGATGGCAGTTACCTCGCCCGTTTCGATTTGCAGAGTTTTGTCCATATCGTCGGGGTCGGGGATGGCTTTGTTGCGTGCGGCGATAGCAACGATGTTCGCAGGGTCGTCGTAGAGTTGCTTCACGACCGGAGAGGCATAGATTGAGCCGGGGAGAGGGACTGCTAATACGGCATCGGCGCATACGATTCGGTTGTTCGTTTCGCCCATGAGGTTACCGTTTTCGTCGCGAGGTACGGTGTTATAGAGCGTAATTCGAAGTTGCCCGGTGAGAGGGTCGGCTTGGAAGATTCGCGGTTGACTCGAATCGAGTTTGAAGCCCAGACGCGTCCACGAACCCCCCCCTTGGTGAGGCACGATATCCACGAAGGATTGCCCCTGGCCGTAATCGATTTTATAAACCGCATAATCCGCATTAGGCGCTAATTGCCCCCCCACGAATGTTCCGCTACTCGGAAACCATACATAGAGCGCATAATACGTTCCTGGTGTTCCGGTAATTACCCATTGCGCATTGGCAGTCCAACCCGCCGTCTCGTCAGCCCCCCCTGCACTTTGGGCGACGACGAAGGCGTATTGATAAGGCACTGTGCCTGTGCCGTACCAGTCGGGAGATTCCTCGTCGATGGACGGAGTCGTCCAGGCTCCTGTCGTGATATATCCAGGGTCTATGTTGTCTACGATGACGTCTTTTCCGACATCCTTTTGCAACGGATACCACCATCTCAAATTCGCGGCGCCAGGACCGGGCTCCGTTGCGCTAATGTTCGTTCCCGTTCTCGCGACTTGACCGCGATGCGTCGGGTTATCTCCTTGCGCATTACCGACAACTGCAACTCCTAACAGAAGAGTCGCTAAACAAAGTTTAAAGTCTTTTATCCATTTCATCGTATTCACCTATGTACTTGCATAACTAAAATCTGTCTGCATATTGAGGAATTCTCAATCCACGCGTTCCGACGACGGGGGGCAATTCCGCTTTGATATCGGTTGCCGAAAGTCCGAAATTCGGTAGCGTCGGATTGTAATTCGCAACGTTCCACTGCGTAACTTCACCGAAAAAGTTCGCACCTGTGTTCGTTTTTCCGTAATAACTGTTCGTGATGAGGAGGTCGCCGTTTTGCAGGAATTTAGCGGCGGCGGCTTGAAGTTTCACACCACGAATGGATTCGTAAACTGAATTCGTAATCATAAACCTGACGAGCCAATTCGTTCCGGACTGCACGATTTCATATACGCCTGTCCTATCGGCAAAAGTGATGCTGAAAGTCGCAACACTGTTCTGGATTACCGGTCGAACGAAGAGAGAACTGATTCCCGTGAGGCTCTTTTTCGTTCCATCCGGAAGGATGACTTCGTTGATGACTTGGTCGAGAACTCTCTGTCCTTGGGCATTGCGAATGAAAATGAGAATGCCGCCAGGTCCACCACCGGTCTCTTGCTGAACGTTTCCGGAGGGGGGGTCCAGACCGAGACCACTGCGAGTGGGCATGACATCTCCGATTGCTGTAATGTAAATGTCGTTAATTGCATTCGTATTCGGGTCGCGCTGAATTACGTAGCGACGCGTTGCCGTATGCTGCCATTGTTTTCCGGTTACATCCGGGGGGGAATGCCAATAGAGAACTCCGATTTGCGGCTCGCCCTTCGCGTCTCGAACTAAACCTACGATTTGCAAAGTGGAATCGTCTACATCGTAGCGGTCAACGAGCTCGAGGATACGGCGATTTCCAGTATCCGCGATGAGATAATGCACCCAGTATTCGACGCCGTTGGGTGGAGGACCCGTAAAGGGAATTCCTCCATACACGTACTCACCCCAGAAAGAAACGTCGCGCGGTTGTCGCAATTCTAACGGGTCGCCCTCATTCCAACCGGGGGGGCGATACGTCAAATCTAAGAGAATGCGTTCGATAGTACGAACTTCTCCGGCGGTTTTATCTAATACGACGATTCTATCCCCACCGGTATCCACGACTACGTATTCGTTTTCTCCGCTTTTATAGACTTTCGTGGGTCTTTCTAATTTGCGTGTCTTCACTTGCACGTTCGTCGGTTGCGCTTTCGGTTCGAAACTCACATCGGAAGCCCAGTTGGCGAATCCAGCGGCATCGAGTTCTACGATGCGACCTTCGTCTGCAACTACGGTCGTCGCTCGTTTGAAGGCATAAAGGCCGATATCTGCCCATGCCGCAAGGACACCATCCCCCCCGATGCACCCGAGAGCCGATCCGACGTTTTTGCTCAGATAGGTTTGTTCTACGCGAATGACGAAATCTTGGAAGGATTGCGTTCCTTCTCCCGATGGCCATCGAACGTGTTTATTCGAATGAAAACCTATTGCGGAATTGTCTGCTATTAACCAGCGTGATTGTTTGAGACCCGGATACCCCGGAACCGTAATGATGGACTCGTCGTTCACAGGGATTACCGAATCCATTGCAAACATCGCCGGGCGTGGAAGTGGCGGAAAACGATTGTTGAAAACATCCGAAAGCACAGACCCACCCGCCAGATACAAAGTGTTTCCCATGAGCATCAAAGGCGCATCGCTCATATAACCGCCTACACCGAAATACCAAAGCAAAGGTGTCCATTTCGAACCGCTCGCATTCGGGTCGAGGAGGGTTTCGGGAACTCCGGCTCCGGAAACGACGACGGGTAAAGAAACCGAGAAACCATTTTGCATTACACCCTGCGTACTCGACATCATGTTTTTAAAGCGTATGACGCCTGTTTCTTGTTGAATATCCGCCATATTCGGCTGCAATGTGACGAATCGCTCCGGTTGAGATTTGAAAGAACTTGCAGCGATGTCGGGCTGTTTTAATTTGACTCCGGAGGGCAAAGCACTACCGAAACGGATGTCACGATGAGTAGGGTTCGCATCGAATGCGAGAATATAGGAACTTCGTGTCGTGAAAAGAGGAAATTGCTGGTCTGCAGAAACCATCACGTAGCAAGTGTCGCCATAGACGACAGGCGAACTGTGGAAATGCAAACGTCGTAGTTTCGGATATCCCATACCCATCAAGACCCACAAATCGTCACGGTCTTGAATTGCAGATGGAATGGTTATCGTTTGTGTGTTATTGAGGACTAATTTGAATTCGTCGTAGAGCGACCAACGATAGACGAGTTCGAAACTTCCACGCGTTACCTCGCGAACACAATACAAATCGCCGTTATTGAATTCGTTGCTCGTTACGACAAAAAGATTTCCACTCGGAGCGAGAGCCATCGCTTTCTGCACGTAGCGCCTTCTCGAAGTATCGTCCGGGAAGAACAGCTGTCCTCGAATGACTCCACCTACGATGTTCATAGAAGGTCCACCGATATCTACGGTGTAATCGATTCGTACTCCAATCGTATTGGGCAAAGAAGTTTTCAAGAACACTCTCAACTGTCCCGGTGCGAACTGAATGACTTGCCCTGTTAAGTAATTCGCGATTTGGGAGGGGGGCAACGGGTTTCCGTTTTGGTCGACAAGATAGATTTTCACCCCATGTGGGCTCTCGGTAAGCGGAAGATAAACATAGAGACCTTTTTGACTGACGCGCGTGATAACGTCTACATAGGTAGCGGTGCGGTTCAATGTCGGCGATTCCCCTTTAGCGCCTAACCAAATGCTCGTGATTCCCACCGATGCACCTGTGGTAGAGGAACGGTTGCTGACATAAAGCACCTTATCTTGTCCACCCGAGCCATCGTTGATGGGGATGTAACCTATGGTAGGCGCCCCCCCTGTTTCGAAAAGATTCGGGGAGCCGCTTCCCGCAATCACCCACGGTGAAGTGCTCGTCATCGGCTGCATCGTAACGGCATCTACAATCCAAACACGCCCGAAGCGCTGATTTCCTACACCCTGGTATGTATCCACCACATACACCAACCCTTCGAAATACGAAGGCGGATAGGGGGGGCGATTAGGAAGCGTGAAATCCATCACCGGAGCCGATGGGGGGGGAATCGTGCGAACTGGCGGTATGGGATTCGGACCGAGCAGGAGTCCATTCGATTTCGGAAGGGCATCGAAGCCGAGCAAGTTTCCTTGACCGTCCACGACGTACACCTGGTCTTTCGGCGCTCCTTGGGCATTGCCGACTTCTACTGCCATCGGGGTACTCAAAGGCGCATTCAAAGCAGTACTCATCCAAACCAAATCGAATTTCTGTCCTAAACTACTGTCCTGATAACCGTCGTCCGTCCATCCGTCTCCATCGAGGTCTCTCGACGGGTCTACTTTATAAGCATACAAACGATTGCCTGACGTGATAAAAAGGAGTCCCTTATAAATCACGGGGGGGACATAATTCGTGTGGTCGCCTTGGTCGTTGTTGAGATTCGGGTCGCTCCAAATTTGGAGTAGCGGCGCGCCCAAGTCGTCGAGCGTGCTGTTCGGGCGTCGGCTTCCTTTGCTCAAAGCGGGATGACCACCTGCCAAAGAAATCATGTTGAAAACGAATTTCATCTCCGCCGAGGGAATGTTGAAAAATTTGTCGCCTGCAATCGCTCCACTGTTCGGACCTAACCCGATGTCGACCCCCCCGCTCGGTTCGTTGATTGCAGAGGCAATGTCACCGCTCGTTACCACGAAATAGCCATTCCCGATTTGCGCGACGCCAATAACGATTTCATCTAAATTAGACACGATGATATTGAAGTTATCGAAATCCGGTGCAAGTGTGGCAGCGACTTGTTCGTATCCCGTCATCCCGAGTTCCGTCAAAGTCAATCGCCGCACCGTATGGTTCCAATCGAGTAACCCTAAATACAATGTCTCTGCCGCACTCAAAAAATACGGATACGACAAAATCGGATGCTGTGGCTGCAGGACGTAGGGCGTGCCCCCCCCTAAATCGAACGTGAAAGAAAGGGGAAGGCCGTTCCAGCCGTCTATCGTCGTGTTGATTGCCTTATCGAACCAAAGAATCCCCCCCTTGTCTAAGAACAATCGTAATTTCTCTCTTTCTGATGGATTCAAGTTGATCAATCCCGGTGTATGCACCAAAAGGATGTCGTATTGAGCTAGTTTTTCCGCGCTGATTTTGCTGAGTTGCACTTCCCAATAAGGAGCCATGTTCTTCGAGATGGGGTCACCTAACACGAACGGGCTTGGGGTGCCTTGCGTGAAGTTGTAAATCGCGTCCCAACGCGCTTTGATCTCCACCGTGACAGTGCCAGGGGCGAGGGGATTACGAAATTCCCATCCCGGTGGTTTGACGTCGCGTCGTCTCTCCAAATTGAAGAAAACGTACGGGTCGGAATTCGGAGGAACATTCGCCCCCCAATATCCAGATGTGCTATCCAAAAGCAAAATCCCGCAGTTCACCTGGAGAGCGTTTTTTGAATAACCGATAGCCTGCGACCAGGAGATGCCACTTCCCAGTGCAAGCAACAAGCCTAAAGCGAAAATTTTCGATAATCCGTTTTTCATGGATTGATTTCTCCGAAATAAAACAGTTTCGTTCCTACGGGAAGTTTGGGAATCGGAGGAAGAGGTCTTCCATAAGCGTCTTTTCGTATGGTGTCGTCATTAGGATTAAACGAACCACCGACCCTTCCGGAAATAAGAACCGTGTCGTAATGGATAAATAAATTCGGCACATAAGGCAACGAGGTATCCCAATTATAGGGAGCGCCTGTAGGCACATGTTCGTTCGGGATAAAGTTGCCGCTTTCCCCATATTCTTTCGGGATCCAACCCCAATGTCTGAGCCATTCCCCTTGGTCTGCTATAGGAGGCGGAAAGTTTTCGCTAATGGCTCCACGAATCGTGATTTTGATATCGAGAGGTTCTCCATAAAATGGCCATTCTGCAGTCGCGTTGAATCGCGCTAGCCGTCCGTTTGCATCGGTAAAGACCTCACGCCTATCGTTGGGGTCCCAGTTGAACCAAGGTCCGGGAATCACGAAGAAGCTTCCCTCTTGTGCATACATCACCGCTTCTATGGTTACGTCCATAGGTTGTATGGCGATGCGGCTGATGTTGTAATCGAAATTTCCGCCCAATGGTGCAATCGTGTTGTCTTTTTTGAATTGAAACTCGTTTTCCAATCCGCCGAAGAAAAACTGATAATTGCCATTACCACCCATAGCGTTTCCGCTAATCGGCCATATTCGGAAAGTTCTCTTTTCGTAATTGGGAAGGGTTTGCGTTTCTAAATCCATTCCGTATGTCGGAATCGTAGGTTGAGGCGGATTGAAATATTTCCCTGCGGCATTGGGGGGGTATGCGCTGGCAAAGAGATATTCTGGCGCAGTATTGATGAATCCTTGATTGATAAGCAAATTGAAGAATGAGCCGCTTCCTTGCGCGCCGTGGTCTGCGGCATGCGCAATGAAAATCGAAGGCACCGTCGTTTGGTTGTTATTCGTATAGGTGTAATTCGAGAAAAGTTCTGCGAATTGAACGCTGAGGTAAAGCGGATTATGCGAATCCACCGGCAAACGCCAAGGGTTTTTCTCCGGTGGGGAATCCGATTTCGCATGCAGGAACGGTCTGAACGCAGAACGTCCGAAAAATTGCGTCGTATTCAAAACGACGTTTTGACGCGCGAGGATTCCGAGCGTCGAATAGAGTTTCGAGCCTTTGACGATGCTCCCTTCTACATACGCATTTCCTAATGTCACGACGGTCAGCTGCACGGGAACAATCGAGTTCAGCGGATTGTCGTCACCGGGAATCACGCCTCGTATGCGCACATCACCTTCGAAGAAAACAACACCGTTGAATTCCGGACCTTTATTGAAGTCGCTCGGTGTCGGACTGCCGAAATTCACCACACCGGGTGTCAATTCGTTGATGATGCGAAGTTTGTTATCACTGCCGAGTCCTACTTTGAATCGTAACGAGTGTCTTCCCGAATCCGTGTTTTGATACGTTCGCCATCTATCACGGTCGGGACGATTGACGAAGCGTCGAATGATAAAACCATCCGGCAACAAAAGCATATACGCGCATTTCGGACTGTAAAACGGTCCGTCCCAATTCGAGGCAGAATGACCGTTATTAGGATTCAACCAATCATAACGTAGAGTGAAATCGCCGTCTTCGGAATCGGAACCTCTGTCGAAGAAGTTATTCACGTAAACCCCTCGTCCGTATCCTAAACTTCCAAGATTGAATTCTTGGCCGTTAGCGCCGATGGCAATCGCACCGCTATCGCGAGTCAAGAGGCGGTAGCGCAGTTGACCGGTATTCGGGTCTTCTTCGTCAACGAGGGGGGGCGGTTTTCTAGGAACGTTGCGCACATATCCTTGTTGGTCAGGGAGTTCTCTAATGTCACGCAGAACGCCGCCGAAAGTGGAAAAACTCGGACTGATACTCGGAAAGGCGAGAAAACTGTTGATGACTTCCGATCCGCCCGATTCCGAAACACGCAAAACTTCGAGGCGGCTGTTCGGAGCGAATGTCAAGTCGCCATGGATATTGATTTGATCGCCTAAATCTCGATGTAAATACGCGCGCAAATCACCGTGAATTTCCAAAGAACCGTTCACATAAATCGGGCAACCCGTCGTCAAGACCCCCCCGGAATAACCACCGGGTGCTGGAACTCCGAAGCCTCCGAAGAAAACAGGGACACTCACCGGGTCGAATCCCAATCTCGCGCCTTCGAGAGGGGGGGGACTACCGGAGGAGTTTACTGGCGTGGGGTAACCCAATTGCACCGGTTCTTGTCGCTGTTCTTTATTCGTTATATATCTTCCGGATTCGATGATGCCGATGGTTGCAACAGCGGAAAGGTGTCGCGCTTTTTGAATATCCGGATTGCGAGCCGATGTCGGGTCGTTCGGGTTGTAATTACCTGGTCGCCCTACCGACTCCACGATGGTGTAAGAGCGTAGTTTGCCTGCCTCTGTAATCAATCCCGTAAAACTGGATGCATTTCCCGAAAAGATTTGAACGTTAGTCGGTTCATAACGAACGCGAATCAGTGCGCGACCATTGCGGAAGAAAATTCTCGAAAAGCAACCCAAACCGTCCGGACCTCCGCGGTCGTTCGGGTCGGTGTTTCCCGGCACGACCTGTCTACGGAGCCAGAAATAATCGGGGTCGGGATTCGTTGCATTCGGATTTTCCGGGTCGGAGTTGGGTCCTAATCCTGGGGGGGCGTTGGGATCTATATCCGCAGCAACGGGTGTGGGGGGGAGAGGACGCCAATCCGCGCCATCTTCGGAAAATCGCAATTGATTGAACGCGTATCGAATTCCTGCTTGCGCTAAACCGTCAGCCAACGACCGTTCAGAAGCGACCAACGCAGAAACCGTGGACCCAGCGACGACTCTAAGGAATAACAGCGCAAGCACGCCCAAAGCGAACATCACCGCCAAGGCAATAATCAAAGCGGTTCCTTTCGTTCGCTTTCTTCTCGATTCGTTCATTTTCATTCTTCTTTCTTTCATCGTCACTCTTCCTATTTAGCGAATAAAATTCCTTACCGCAACGACCTCTCGAACGGTCACTGCTTGTGCGTCCGTATATCCCCCCCCTGGATAGCGGCGAACCGTCAATTCGACGACCATTTGTTGAGCCGTGCTGTAGTCCACCGTTATAGAATCTTCGGGTTTATTCATTTGGAAATCCACCGAGATGACGATGTTTCCATCCGGCAACGGGGCATTCTGGTCGGAATTGAATTCGATATATCCCTTCTTATATTGGGGAAGAATATACGTCGCCACATCGCTATTCGTGCTCGGGTCGGGCAAACCTAAAAGCGTCCAATTCGGCTCCGGTAAGTCCACGTAATTGATTCGATACTGATTGATTCCCGGTTTTTGTGTAATTGCGACTCTCGAATATCGTATCGGATTACCGTAATTCGGACCGGGTCTTTGGTCAGGAGCAATCACGATCTCACTTCCGGGGACGATATGCGCATCGAGCGTCCATCCCTTATAACTCGTTCCCAGCGGATTGAAATCGTCGGGTTGCAATCCGGTTAAGGAGCGCAAATCGATGAAGCGTCTTCCCTTCTCTTTCGCATCCTGCGAAGCCCCCCCTGTCGCGCTATTTTGCCAACCCGTGAGGTTGTTGTTCGCAACGGCTGTGCTTACCGTCGGAACGTACCCTAATGCGTCTTTAATCGGAAAACTCATCTTCACCAAACCTCTCCGATAATCCACGGAATAAAGCACTAATTCCATCGCTCCTAACGTGGAAGGTTTCGGGAAAACGTGAGGTCCGATTCTTCCGGTACCCGTTAATGTCTCGTTCAGATATTTCGTCATCTCGAAAACGAGATCGCCATCGTTAAATTCATCCACATCCTGCGTCGGATTGAATACGACCGTTTCGATTTCGAAGATCTCGAAAGGATTCACCCCCCCGCTCGGTTGACGATAGCGTGTAAGAAAATACGGGTCTATGCGAAAATCACCGCGAAATACTCGTAAGATGGAATCCTGCGACCACGCTATCATCTCTGTTTCGAAATATTCCGATGCATGCCGAGTTTTGTAATCCGTGATTTCGACACCGCTTCGAAGCACTTTATTTCCTGTTGCCGATTCGTTCGTAACCTTCATCGGCGAAAAACGAACCAACGAACGAACGCGTAAAACCTCGGTATTTGCTTGATAGGGATAGGGGTCGTAAATTCCTTCCCGTGTAGATTCATCTATCGAAGCGACCAACATATCGTCTCGGATATCGTGCGAAACTATGGTTGCGATCCGCATCCAATTCGCCAAACGAGCACGATGCGCTGCGAGGTTGTCTATCGGCTGTCTCGGGTTGTAAAGAAAGAAACCAGGGTCGTCAATGATAGGTCTGCCTTGATTGTCCACAGCGAAAAACGCGGTGTTCGGCACGTATTGACCAGCAGCAGGATCCCAAACGTACGGAGCGACCTGAGCGTGATACAACACGTAAAGATTTTCCGTGCGATTCGCTGCAGCCGTGAGAGCATCACCGAACACATTGATTTCGTGAGGATTCAAATAGTCTCGCAAAGGGTCTTTCAAACCAATCCAATAACGAGTGATTACGGTTCCAGGGGCGAGGGGAAGTACGATTTGTCCGATCGGAGCTTTGAGAGTCGGGTCTTCTTTTCCTCTTCCTGGATTGATGAGCGCACCGTTCGCTCCAACGAGACCTGGGTCTCCCTTCGCGGGTTCGATGAAATCGAGTTTTGCGCCGGAGAGATACACGCTTCCATATCCTAAAAACTGTTTCGAATTCGCATCACGAATCGGCACTTGCACTTCGATGGATGCAGAGGGTGCTGCATTATCGAAAACCGCCGCTGCAATGGTGAGTTCGTTTCGAATTTTTTCGACAATTAACCTTGCGCGGTTTTGCGCCGATGCGAAGGCTTGACCCGCCTGTGTCAAGCGCATACCTTGAATGAGAGGAATCGAAATCAACGCAAGAAGCACCGTCAAAATCGCCATGACGATGAGCAATTCGATGAGTGTAAAACCGTAATGTCGTTTCGGTTCCGTTACTCTATTCCGTTTTTCGAAAGATGACATCATTTTCATAATTTATAAAGCGTCCCTCCTCATTTATAAAGCGTCCCTCCTCGAAAGATAACTTTCTACGATTACATACCGCCATTTTTCCGTCCAACGGTCATGCAGAAACATACGTTCTTGAATGTCGTTGGCAGTGTTTCCAGGGACGTCTTCTTTGCGGTCTGTGTTCCATAACACTCTCGCACGCACCGTTGCGCCAGCGACACCACGCACGGCATAACCATAAGTTTGCCAATCGAATGTGTCCGCACTCGCATCCACATCCGTGATGTCTATATAAGGAAGGTTCGGAGTATCTTGCGGACGAGGTGCTCGAATCAAAAAATCTTGATCGCGCATCGTTTTCAAAACACCATCCGCCCAATACCAAATCTCGCGTATCGTGACTTTGCTTCCGAGTTCGCACCAAGGAAAGTAAACACGAGTGGGGAGACCTGCGAGGTTGCTGTCCCACCCCCCCACATAACATTCGCCGACTCCCAACTGGTCACCTGGCAAATAGGAACCTACGATACGAAATCTCGCTGAAGCCTTGAGTACTTGAACCGCCCAATCGTTATGAGCTTGGTATAACACGCGGAAATTTCTTCCCGCAGGATTGATTCCCGTAATGGGCGATTGAGATGTCCCGGGGGGGAGAATCGTAATGGATTGCGCCAAATCTTCTTGATTCTGCGGGGGGGGATTGAATGGACTGCCTAAAGAAATCGTTCCACGCAAATAATCAATTTTATAACTCCTGCCCTCACTCCAATTATTCGGATTCACGAACGGAAGCACGAGCCCCCCCGTTTCTAAATCGATTACGGCGACGTCCATTTGGACGAAGTTTCCTGTGCCATCCGGGAAGGGGATGCCTAAGCCGGGATAACGTCGCTGGTCGTTTTGCAGATTCCCGATGGCTTTAATGCGTTCGAGGCTCAATTTATGGAGCGGACGCTTCGTATTGTCCGCGCGGAACTCGTCGCGAATGATATGCCAATCCAAAACGTCGTAATTGACTTGCGCGACGAGCGGTCGCGTTCCTCTCGGGCGCGGTTCTCGATATCGATAAGCAATAGGGTTGAAAAGAAGCATTCCCAATTCCGCATTGAGAACTTTGTATTCGTAAGGATAAGTCGGGTCGAATACGCTCGATTCGGGAATAGGGTCGAAAAGGCGATTTGCCGTAATGGAATCTGGATCGAGTCCTCGAAATTGCCCCCCCACGCCGGCGATTGCCAACAAATCGAACGGTTTGACCGTGTTCGTAGCGGGGTCGTAATCCGCTTCTAAAGGATCGCCGAATGACGCATTTTCCGTAACGGTTACGACCTGGTCTATGACATCTACACGCTGATATCCAGTAGTCGGGTCGCTTACATAAAAACTGAAATTGATTTTATAACGCACATCCCGACCTGCAATTCCGGGAAGCCACATTTGCGGCACTTCGTTATCGTATTTGAATTGATAAAGTGCTGGGTTTTTGATAGACTGCCCCGCTTGGGTTTCCATCAACGGCTCACCGATCATATCGTTGCTGTAAACCAGCAAAAGATTCGGATCGTAATCGGGCCCATAAGCAATGGGGGCGAATTGCAAAATCCGCAAACACCCGAAATGATTCCCCACCTGTTTAGGAACGGGAATCGCGCCGCCGTCTCCGATGACTCTTCTGAATCGGTTCGCATCGTTATAGTAGCGCCAGAAGACGTCTTTATTATCCACATCGATATAACCGTCTTCGTCGATGATCCCCCCCGCACCGAGAGTGAACGGAGATACGGTCGCATCTGCAACGAGTTGCCAAACATCGTTTCCGCCAATGTTCACGACGTTGTATCGCACGGCGAGAATTTGCAATGGAAGATTTTCTGCGTTTCTCTCTAAACGGTCTATCTCCCTTCTCGCCAATGCCTGCGCTTTAGCGTAATCCCTACTCAGCGAGAGTGTAAAAAATCCTCTCGGATAGATTCGTATAAAAGTAAGAATGCCTACCGCCAAAACGACGATAACCACCAGCAACTCGATAAGAGTGAGTGCTCTCGCTCTACGATTCATGTTTCCTCTTTTTAAAAATCACTCCGCATTGTTAATTTCAAAATCACGAGACTACGGGTTTTGATTGAACCTCCACGATTTGAAATAAAGTTGCTGTGAATCCGCAGGCTTTACGGTTCCGGAAAGCAGAAGCACTAAATCTGCATTTTCTCGACGCGGCACTTTCACATTCGAATAACCGGGATAGTTCACCGTCGGGTCAATTTGATAGGGGAGACGGTACATGTTGTTCCAGGTTACGACGGTGGTTTCATCGGGTTCGTTGTATCCCAATTGGCGAGGGTTATCGTTCGGCCCCCCACCCAAAAGCAATCCCTGCTGTGTCCAAAACAGCGTGTAGCGCAGTTCGTATCGCAATGCGTTCGGAGGGATGGTTCCGCAACTTACCGGACGGTATTCCGGTGAAACATCGTACGTATCCCAAGTATAAAACTGCGCGGGGTCGTCTTGTGTATAAAGCCCTTCGGTGAGAAATGTCGGGTCTATTCCTAAATGCTTATAAAGCACCACGTCCGTAGGTCCGAAGGCTTGGTAATCGTTCGGATTTCCTGGATCGCTTTCGGGGTCTCTCTCTGGCCAACATGCGTTGGTAATCGAGAAACGGTCAGCATCGTTCATCACGCTCTTGAAAACGTCAGCATCCTTGACGCGACTTTTATATAAATAGGCACGGGCGAGCCTGTCCACAGGTAGTTGCTGGCCCTGCTTGTACTCCACAACCTGCAAAAGAAGAGGCGGATACCCCCCTTGGTCCGTTTGGTAGAGTTTCAAAGCCGAATGCAGGGTCTGCATATTCGACATATCGGCTGACCTCTTCGCCGCCGTTTTCACCCTCTGAAATACGGGGAAAAGAATCGCCGCCAAAATCGCGATAATGGCAATGACGGTCAAAAGTTCAATTAATGTAAAGCCATGTTTACGCATGTATGCCTCCGCGGGAGTACGTACTCTTTTTGTTTGACAGAGTGATTTTCCAGGTTGTTCCCTGAAGATTTCGACTTTTTGGTTTTTCTCCCTTTTAGTTTTCCCCATTTTATCCACATATGCCCTGCCCCGTTTCATTAGAACTCTTCACGAACCCCCCATAACCCAATCCCAGTATCTTCTTACGAGCCCGAGCATTTGCTCTTCGAAGAGGATTGTTAAGATTGCGCTCATAGCCAAATAGGGACCGAATGGGATGGTAGTGGGACCTGGTACCCAATCCTCGCTCTCTTCACCCTCCGCTTCTTCTTGCACTCCGAACCACCACCGGTCGAATTTTGAGAAGAAAAAGCCAATAACATCCAGCCCGAACACGTATCCGATCCCGCATTTCATAAGGCTTCCGATTGGCTCTGGGGGCTCTGGAACTTCCTCACCCTCTACCTCTACGGTTTCTTTCGGCGAAAGGAGAAGGAGCAATCCTCCGAGCAGAGCACCGAGCGCGATAGACAACCCGAATGCCAGGAATTCTGCTGGGAAGAATAAAAGAGCACCGATTCCTCGAGCCAATTTGATATCTCCGTGCCCCATAGCATCCTTTCGAAAAACTATTCTTCCGGCTAAAGCGACAACAAAAAAAATCAACCCACCGAAGAAGGCACCTACTATTGAGGAAGGCACGTTCCAACCTCCGATGAGTGTGAATGCGCTGGCCGAACCATCTAACCAAAGCCAAACGTTATAAGCGATTCCTACCAAGAGAAGAAAAACATTGAGCGAATCCGGAATGGTGAAGGTGGCAAGGTCAATGAAAAGAACGGCTATCAGAGCAGAACTTGCAAGAGCAAAGGCGACGAATCCTATGGGATCGGAAGCGGCGACCAAGTATTTCCACCAAAGCGCCCCCCAAACGATCGCTGTAATGAATTCGACGACGAAATATCTCC
Organism: Fimbriimonadales bacterium; assembly: GCA_035559795.1. Lineage (NCBI taxonomy): Bacteria > Bacillati > Armatimonadota > Fimbriimonadia > Fimbriimonadales > Fimbriimonadales bacterium. The sequence goes on from DATMAR010000007.1 coordinate 41,239, forward strand.
AAGAAATTTTCGCCTTACAATAACGACACCGCGCACGAAACACTAAGAAACTGAGTAAAGGAACCAGGTCGAGAACACCGAGAGGATGATTGCAATGAGGACAATGGCTGGAAGGTGCTATGAGAGACATCTTGCGCGGGAGACGATAAATTACGACATTGAGAAAACTCCCGATAAAGGCTCCAATAATGAATCCGACCAACGAAGTCCATTCCCAGAACATGTAAGCCGAAAGTAAGACGACACAGAGGTAACGTATGACGCTTTTTTCCTCGTATTACTCGTTCCCAAACTCTGTTTGGGAACGTTATTTCGGTTAGGAGGGGGAGTAGTCTTTTTCAAAAGAAATTTGCGTTAGTTTTTTGGACCCCCTCCTTAATGGTTCCCCCTGCTTACGCAAGGGGAACCGTTTTATGAAAATGACATCGATTTTTTTACTCGTTCCCAAACTCCGTTTGGGAACGTTATTTCGGTTCTTTCGAGCGAGCTCAGAAATGAGTATTTTGCTTTTATGTAAGATAACTAAATGCTTTATGCAGCAGATAAAAGCCTCAACTGCAGGAGCAGTTGAGGCATATGAAGTTCTTCTTGCTTATGTAAGATAACTAAAACGCTTTGTGCAGCAGACAAAGCCTCAACAGCTCCCGCTGTTGAGGCATATGAAATGGGATGGTTATTTAAAAAATAAGGACAGACAAAGCATGTCTGTCCTATCTTTGATAAACTTATCCTTTACAATAAACTTATCCTTGCAATGCGTCGCCTTGCGAAAGGTTTTGCACGGCTTGAATCAGCGGCAAAAACATCGAAATCACGATGAAGCCGACGATGAAGCCAAGAATCACAATCAGAACCGGTTCGAGAGCCGCTGTCAAACTCGCAAGGGTCGCTTCCACTTCACCCTCGTAGAAGTCCGCAATCTTTTGCAACATGTAATCCAAAGAACCGGATTCTTCTCCGACACTGATCATATGCACGACCATCGGAGGGAATTGACGGCTTCGTTCCAAAGGTTCACCGATGCGTTCACCTTCGCGGATTCTCGAGCGTGCTTCCATCACCGCATCGGAAATGATGTGATTTCCGACTACTCCTGCGGTCGTTTCCATCGCTTGAAGAATCGGAACACCAGAAGCGAGTAAGGTGCCCAAAGTTCGGCTGAATCTCGCCAAACAAATTTTGTGGTGCAGTTTTCCGAAAATAGGAACTTTGAGTTTCAATCTATCCACCACGCGACGCCCGAAATGCGTATTCACGAATGCTTTCCAAACAATCAAAAACAGAATCAAGCCGCCGATGAGGAAATACCATTTCGTCGTGATGAAGTTGCTGATATCGATGAGAAGTTTCGTTGCGGCAGGAAGTTCTTTGATTCCCAAATCGGTGAAAACTTCTACGAAACGAGGAATGATGAAGGACACCAGGAAAATCACGATACCTAGCGCGAAAAATATAACGATCGTGGGATAAGTCAATGCCGAACGAATCTTGCGGCGCAGTTCCACGTCTTTTTCCAAAAACTGACTCAGACGTTGTAATGCCTCTTCCAATACACCGCCTACTTCTCCTGCGCGAATCAAACCGATAAACAAATTACTGAAAGCTTTGGGATGACGCTGCATTGCGCGGCTCAGAGATTCCCCCCCCTCGACTCGCTCACCGACGTCGAGGATGATTTTTTTCAAACGAGGGTCTGTCGTTTGCTGAGCCAAAACGTCTAAACAGCGCACCAACGAAACGCCAGCATCTACCATCGTAGAAAACTGGCGACAAAATAGTGCGAGGTTGGTGAGTTTTACTCTTCCAAAACTTTTCGGACGTGAGCGTCTTCCTTTCAGCAACTGGACTTCGAGGATTTGCATGTCCTGTTCGCTAAAACGTTTGCGAAGGACTTCCTCGCTGTCTGCTTCAGTTGTTCCCTTATGGATTGCTCCTGATGCATCTCGATAGGTGTATGCATAAACCGGCATAGTTTTGTCTCCTTAATAAAGGGTTATCGTAACCTTCCTGGGGTTTGACCAGCGCCGACCGTGACGGTTTGAGGCGTTTGCACCATCTTCTTGAATTCGTCTGGGTTGATGGCACGACTGATTGCGTCCTCGTAGGTGATAAAGCCTTTGAGGTACAGGTCGCGCAAGTTTTGGTCCATGCTTTGCATACCTACAGCAGCGCTCGTCTGTATCATTGACGGAATTTGGTGAGTTTTGTTCTCACGAATCAAGTTTCGGATAGCAGGAGTACAAATCATGACCTCCACAGCAGGGATTCGCCCCGGAGAGCCCGCACGTGGTAGAAGTTGTTGAGAAATTACGGCTTGAAGGTTGTTCGCCAACTGGATTCTAATTTGTTCCTGCTGGCCAGGAGGGAAGACGTCAATAATACGGTCAATAGATTCTGCCGAGTTGTTCGTGTGCAAAGTTGCAAAGACGAGGTGTCCCGTTTCTGCGGCAGTAATCGCTAAGGCTATCGTTTCGACGTCGCGCATTTCACCAACGAGAATCACGTCTGGGTCTTCACGAAGGCACGCTCTTAACGCTCCAGCGAATGACTTCGTATCTTGTCCGAGTTCTCGCTGATTGATTACGGAAAGGTTATGAGTGTGCAGATATTCGATAGGGTCCTCGATAGTGATGATATGAACGGCTTTACTTCGATTGATTTGGTTAACCATCGCAGCGAGCGTGGTCGATTTACCATGTCCAGTCGGACCTGTACAGAGTATGAGACCTCTCGGTTTTTTGCATAGTTCCTCGAGGATGGGTGGCAAGTTCAATTCACGAATCGTAGGAATTCGGTTCGGAATCAATCGAAAAGCACCGGCAATCGCCCCTTTGTCCTTGTAATAGTTCACACGAAATCGAGCGCGCTTCGGTAAGGAATAAGAAAAGTCCAACTCTAAAGTGGTTTCGAAACGCTCGATCTTGTCATCTGACAAAATCGCATAAAGCATTCGATGGGTATCCGCGGGAGATAATTTTTCGTAATTCAAACGAATTAGTTGTCCATCCACACGAATAATCGGCTCAGAGTCCGGACAGACGTGAAGGTCGGAAGCATTTTTTTCTACTGTAATGTTGAGGAGTTCATCGATATGGAGATCGTCTACGGGTTTCGGACGACCGACTCGTTCCTCTTCTTCGATGACATGCTCGACAAGACCTGGTAATTCGTAACCTAATTCTATGTTAGACATTCGTATTTCCTCTTACATTTTGAACGCGCGAGTTCTTATTGTACATCAAATTTCGAAACCTTAGAATCCAGCCGTGAAGACGACGCGCATGACTTCTTCTGGAGTGGTGATTCCTTGAAGGATTTTTATCAAACCATCTTCTCGAAGTTCGTGCATTCCGTTCGCCTTTGCGGCTTCTTTAATGTCTGCTAACGGCGCCCTTCGAACCACGAGTTCCGCAATTTCCGCATTCATGCGCATAAGTTCGAAGATACCGATACGCCCTCTGAAACCGGTGTATTTGCATTCCTCGCACCCTTTGCCTCGGTAAAGCACTACCGGTGCATCTGGGTCTTCAATCTGAAATCCGAAACGACGCAAGTCTCCTTGACGCACTTCGTAAGGTTCTTTGCAGTTATTGCAATTCTTCCTTGCCAAGCGCTGAGCGAGAACACCGATGACGGTCGCCGAGATGAGATACGGCTCGACGCCGATATCCACCATACGAACTACTGCCGAAGGAGCATCGTTCGTGTGAAGCGTCGAAAGAACCAAGTGACCCGTCAGCGACGCTTCTATCGCGATTTCTGCCGTTTCGAGGTCGCGCATTTCACCGACCATGATGATGTCTGGGTCTTGGCGTAAGAAGTGTCGAAGCGCGGTTGCAAACGTTAAACCTGCTTTTCTATTTACTTGTACTTGCGAAACACCTGGTAATTGGTACTCGACTGGGTCTTCGATCGTGATGATGTTGCGCTCGATGGAGTTGAGTTTGTGGAGAATCGCATATTGCGTCGTCGTTTTTCCAGCACCGGTAGGTCCGGTGGAAAGAAACATTCCGTTCGGCTGGTTGATCAATTCGTCAACCTGGGATTGATTCTCTTCGGTAAAGCCTAATTTCTCGAGCCCGATAAGAACGCTCGTCTTATCGAGAATACGCATCACGATTTTTTCGCCCCACTGAGTCGGAATCGAACTTACGCGAAGGTCATAGTCTTTTCCAGCGTGACGGATTTCGATTCTTCCGTCTTGCGGAAGACGACGTTCCGCGATATTCATTTCCGCCATGATTTTGTAACGGCTAACCAGGGGTGCTTGAAGGTTTTTCGGAATCGTGGCAGCTTCGTGAAGAACACCGTCTATGCGGAATCGAATTCGCACACCGCGAGCCTGCGGTTCGACATGGATATCCGATGATCGGTCTGCGATGGCTTGTTGGATGAGAGCGTTAGCCAAACGGATAATTGGAGCCTGTTCCGCGACTTGGACAGCGGCTTGTTCATCCTCTTCGATTGCGATTTCTCTGCTCGCCCCTGCTTCAGCGATGGCTTTGCTAATATCGCCTCTCATACTAATCGGAGGCGCGGAAGGAGGTCCTCCTGCAGTAACTAACCCGTTACCTTCTCCACTTTTGTAATAGCGATGAATAGCGTCTTCGATGGCTCCCCGCACTGCCATAACAGGAGTTACATAAAGCCCTGACGCTAAGCGAACATCATCGATCGCTAAGATGTTGGATGGGTTGGAAGTGGCGAGGTACAGCCTGTCTCCCTCCTTTTTATAAGGGATGACCGTATGCTGACGAGCGATACGCTCGGGAACGACGTTGATAGCACTAGAATCGCAGGGTTCTCTGTCGAGGTCTACGAACTTATATCCCAGTTCTTGGGCTTTGGCTTCCATGACCTCGCGTTCCCCTACGAACCCGAGTTGAATCAAGATATTCCCGATGTCGCTTTCATGCGACTGTTGCTGTACTTTCTTCGCTTCTGCAAGTTGTTCCGGCTTTAGATAACCTTTTTGCAGAAGGTAGTCGGTTAAAGGCTGACGTGCTATAGCCATTCGTTTTGATTTTCTCCTGCTTGCATCCAGCGTTTAGGCTTTATGGCTGAATAAGGAAGGATACCCCCATCACAGGGAGAGCGGAAATTTCCAGTAATTTTTCGACGCCCTGGGGTTGCTTTAAAGTTCATTTTCTTCAACGCCATCCATTTATTTTAAGTTCCCGCTTTAAGTTCCCGATTGGCGGCAGGGATTCCTTCGAAGGATTCCATGCTTTTTATCAGAGAAGTTATCAGAGAAGCAAGCCTTCGAAAGGGTGCATTCTCAAGGTAGATGATGGTTTGAAAAGGATACAACTTAATATAGAGACAGAAAGCCCTCTGGAAGATTCGCCCCTTTATAGGGGATACATTATATTTAAAAGACTTATTTTGACCGTCTGTTGGGCAAAATTCACTTTTTCTTGTTCCCGCCACCTTTGCCTACCCCCTCTTTGTTAGTGCCAGTTTTTTCTCCTCCCAATTCCTCTTCACGAACTCGTAAAGAACCCTCAGCGCCATAGCCTATTATGCGTTCATCACCTTCTTTCGTAGAAATCACCAAAGTCTCCACATGGAATTCGTCGCCGAGACTGTTTTTCATCACTACTTCACGCAGTCCAGGGGTACTCATAAGGGTGAGAATTTCTTTTTCCTCTTCATAAATCGCACGAGGTCCTGTGATTTCGCGCCAAGCATTATTTCGCAACTCCTGCCTCGCCAACGGAGAACCAGTGATGATTGCTCGTTTGGCACCCTTCTGATAAAAGTATTCGATGTTGCGGCATGTAATCACTATGGGGTACTTGCGTATGGTCTTTCCACTTCGCAATTCCTCCTCCGTCTTCTTTTGTTCTTCTTCCGAAAGTTTCTCCGTGGGTTTTACACCAGGAGGCAAGTCGGGTTTTGCGGGCTGTAACGCACTCGACGGTATGCGACCCTTCTCCTTTTCCGGCTTTATCGTCAAACGAACATCGCCAGTAATTACAGCGCGTTTTTCTTTGTTGTAAATCGTAACTTTGGGAGCAAGCATGAAGGCATCGGGTGCGTGATATTCGCATTCCCCTTCTGCAACGATGACATCGTTTTCTCTATCGTGGGTTATTTTTCTCGCCCTCAACAAACTGTCTTGGTCAATCGCTTCAGCGTTGTAATAGATAATCCTATCAGGGTTCGAAAAAGATTCGAAGCGTTCTCCTCTAACGAGGATTTGCCGACGTTTGACTGTTTTTTCCTGTTTTTCTTGTCGAAGTTCGATTGGACCTTTCCATAAAAAACTCTCTACGAGACCGTGGCGATTTTCCCAATCATAAGTCAAACTCGCTGCGTGAACCTCTCCCTTTTTATAAGTCCCATCAATACCTTTAGAGGCAACCAATCGTTTCTCTTGTCGAAAGATTTCGACTATCGAAGCACTTAGTTCGCCTTCTTCAAAGACGAGTTTCGGTGACCCCAAAACTTCGACGAATTCCCTTCTTGCATCGTACACCGCTTCTCCAGCGCGGAATTTCGCTTTTGCTTTCCCCTTTTCCCATACTGCGCCGTTGTGAACGTTTTCTAAATGAAAATACTGTTGGTTGCGGTGGATTTCGATTCTCGCTACATCGAACGATAGTACTTTTTCTTTTCCTTCGAAAACTTTTACATTTGCATCCGTAATGATGGAGCCGATTCCTGCACCTAATGGATTCGCATAGGCAGCGCTGTAGCGGGCAAACGGGTCTATGCTCAAAAGGTAACGCACACCCGCCAAGAAAGCAGGCGTCGCTAAAGCGAAAAGAACGAACCCAAGTGTCGTCCTGATTTTAGGGTTTCTTATCAAGTTGTACATCTATTTGAACGATTTGGTCGGGAGAGGTGAATCCCGTAACAGGCACGTTTTCGTCGCGGTAAATGCCGTTCGGGTCATGGAAAAATATTATATAGTCATTAGGAGCCACCCAGAAGTAGTATCGGTTATCTTCACCCACGGTCGTAAAGCGAATCGGTGTACCGTTAGTCAATTCGAGAGTGACCTCCACACCATTTGGACTTCCGCCATCGCTGGTCGTTACGTTTCCCCAAAGGTTGTAAGGTGGTGGTGGAGGATTTTCGTCGTTCGAAGGCGCCATCAAAATTGGGGGAAGCGTAATTACCCCGTTGATAGGGTTTTGATTCGCCGTGAAATTCGACGGGATGTAACCTTCTTTCTCGGCTCTTCCTACGATGCTTTCGAATACCCATGAGTTCTCTGCATCATAGGCGACTTCTGTAAGCGTGAATTCGCCATTTTCATCGGTCGAATCTATCCTTCCTGCGAATTTCACGGTTACATCGGGTATCGGCTCTGTGGTGTTCACATCTACTGTGCTTCCTTGCACGGTAACCGTTTGCGGCCCTATCCAGAATTCGCCTAAGTCGGTGCTTTGCGTGATGGCTGGAAAATTAAAAGTAAAGGGAGGGAAATCGCTCGTGACGAGCATAGTCGTCGCCCCAGGTTCTACGAAGAGCAAAAATTCTCCTGTTCCAGGTTCTGTTTGGGTAGAAGCCCCCCCAATAGTCACTACGGCAGGTGGGTCGGGACCTTCCCCCGTCGAGACAGAAAGGATTTTTCCCGTTACCGCGATTCCAGAACCACCACCGCCGCTACCCCCACCTCCGCAGGAGACTGCAAATGTTAAAATTAATACGATACAAAATAGGCTCGATATCTTTATCATTTATTTATCCGCCGCAACAACGTAAAAGTCTTGTTTCTTTTGTTTCGGAAGGAAAAGATAAGAAGTTCCGTCTCCTAATCGCGTGAGAAATTTCATGTTGGAATCGTATAGAAATAGTTTAGGTGCGCTACCTTGAAAAATTTTAAATGTGCTTCGCAGGTAATAGGCTTTTCCTTCATGCAACCCTGTCAAAGTGATTTTCCAAACCTTTGCGGAATCGCCGCGAATATCGCGAAACATAGGCGAAGTCCCGCCTAATTGGGCTTGAAGTGCGCCCCCCCATATTGGAGGAAGCAAAGCATCGAGCCCTATATCGTATCCCGGATTCGCCCCGGGTTTGTAACCGATTTCCACGACAGATTTTTCGACATTCAATCCCTCCCAATAGAGTCGCGCAATCCAATGAGGCAAGTCCGTGCGAAAATGCGAACGTTCTTTCCTTTCGAATGCGCCAGGTCGAAAGGTAAACGTAACACCTTCCGTAGCGAGAACTCTCACGAAGACTCCCTCCCCGGGAAAGAAGCTATCTGCAGGAACGAGTGTCCCCCCCTCTGGCACACCGCTATATAAATCGGGTGCACCGGGATTAAATTTGAACATCACCGTATCGATCCAACCCTTCGCTATAGCATCGGGAATGTCTACAGCGCTTTCCGTCGCTTTCTGTACAGAGATATTCGCAAAAGTGATTTCCGCATCGAAGGGATTCGTAATTTGATTCCATCCCACCTGCATCGGAACGCTGAGCGGTTGTTTTCCGGGTTTCGCTCCGAAAATGGTAAAATTCGGAACATCGGAAGGCATTCGGATGTAATAACCTCTTCCGTAATCGAAGGGGGGGATATTCGGATACATATCGTATTTCAACAAATCCTGTCTCCATCGCGCGACCAAAGTTTCGAGCGGATTCAGCCCCAAGATTTGCGCCATATCCGTAACGAAAGGTCTCACGGGAAAGCCTATCATTTGAACGCCCCCCCTCAATCCTCCTGGAAACTGATAAGTTCCCTCGGAATCCTCTTCGTTCGCTTCGTCCGTGTCCGCGAAAATCGTTAGACCGAGGGATGTTCCCCACGTATTCACAAAAATAGTTTTTAGAACCGTTTCATTTCCCGAGTCGAAGTTTTTCAAAATCACTTCGATTTTCGCATGCCGAGGGATATTGACTCCCGTTGCCGGATTGGAAAAGTAGTCATCAGGGAGTTTCATGCCGAACGCACCGTTGCGAAGGGGCACAGATATCGGGGTTTTTCCCGGTATCGTAATGCGCACGAAGCCGCCTATCGAACCATCCCCCCCTGTTACGAAACCATCGAAACCGACGACCGTTCCATAAAAATTATTGGGAATAGGGTTTTTCGACGTGGCGATCGCCCCTGCCGGCAGAATCGTTCTCGCGATGTTCTCACCGAGCGGCAACTCGACCGTGGCTTTATAATATACCCCCCCGAAAATATCCAGTAAATTCGGAGTCACCGAGCCGAAGCCCGCCGCGAAATCTACGCGATCGTCTTGCCCCGTAAGAAACATTCTCGAAAAAACGGAATCCCAATAAATAGGAAAACTCGTTCCTGAAAGGAGTTGTTCTTCCCCCCCAGGATACGTTTCGTAATAACTCGTCCAGATTGCAAAAACTCCGAAATCGTTTCCACTCAAACCAAAGATAATGGGAATGGATTCGACGAACATCTTCCTGCCGAGACTGACGGTCGTATCCAAAATATATTGTCTACGAACCCAATCTGCGAAGGGCTGCTCTTCGATTTTCGCTCCTGTTCCTTTTACTTCATCCATTGCGTTTTGCATAAGAGAAACGAGCGCAGGAATATCTCCCGAAATTGCAGGATTATTTATAAATGCAGTGTAATAATCTTCGAGAAAGGAAGCGAAAAACCCCGGTGAGTATTCTGCAAAAAATTTCGCCCAAGCTGTGCCTGCTTGACGGTATCGCATCAGGAAAATCCCCCCCAACGAGCCGCCGGGCGGCAAATCCCCGTCTTTCAAATTCGGTGCGATAAAAGTCGGATTACCTAAAGGGGGCTGATTGTACCAAGAATATAAAAAACTATTATCGTAAGTATTCGAAATGACCAAATCGAGCGTTTCTAAATCCAAACCCATTCCCTGCAATATGGAACGATTGAGACGACATGTTTCCATCGTAGTCGCGCGAGCGAGTCCTTCCGACCATGCGTCGTATTGAAAAGCCGCAGGTCCTACGTAAGCGTGATACAAACAGTGCAAAAAATTTACTACAGCGGTTTCTTTAGCGTTATAAACAGGAAACCATATCGCTGGATTGCCGCTTCCATCATCCGGGAAATAAATCCCCCCCGCAACTGCATCGCGGTCACCGATTACAGCGTCTTTATTATATACTTTGACGACCCCCCCTTGAAAAGGCATTCCGAAAAATGTATCTAAAACTGGTTCGAAAGTGTCGAATGTTTCTTGTAGCAATTGTTTGTAAGCGTCGGGGAACGGACCAGGGTCGTTGCCTTGGTCTGGGAATTCCAAAGTTAATGAACCTCGTTTGCTCGAAGAAAATGTCGCGCTCTTTAAAAACTTCCCAGAAGCATCCTTCACGACAGCAATGCGCGGAAGAATAAAAAGAGAACCCGGTGGAGTCAAACCGAGTTCGATACGCTTCTGCCAGTAGGGTCGAGCAGCGTTGTCCATCGCTTCGACCTCTCTTCGAACGATTTTTTCTGCTAATTTCGTAATTTCTTCGAAATTCCTTTCTTTGCCGGTCAACTGGATGACAATCGCAGATTTCGGTGGACGAATCTCATAGGAAAGGGCGAAAGAGAAGGCACAACTCAAAAGAATAAGGACTAAAACTTTCATCACGTGAGCCATTGACATAACGCAAAAGTTGGACGGATGGCGCTTCCCTGCCTGTTCGCAGGACATAAACCGGATATAAGATTACAATAGAAGCACATGCGAATTCCTATCGAGGGTGAGTTTATCGAATTAGGACAACTTCTCAAGAAACTTCATTTCGTCTCTTCGGGTGGTCAAGCGAAAATCTTCCTCGAAAAGAATCGAGTTACCGTGAATGGCGAGAGAGAGCAACGGAGGGGAAGAAAATTGCGCCCGGGAGACGTCGTTCGCGTCGAAGGGTTTGCTGAAGTGTTGGAAATCGCGGGAAAAGAATAAAACTGCATGGGTGCGCTTTCTAAAATAACTTACTTTTCATGCGCTCGTTATTTCTTGTTGCAGGATTCTTTTTCGCAGGACTCGGCTTTGTGGGGATGTTTGTTCCCCTCATGCCGACGACGATATTCTTGGTTCTTTCTTTGTTTTGTTTCGGAAGAAGCTCCCCTTATTGGGAGAATCGTCTCCTTGCGAATCCACTCTTAGGAGACGCACTCAAAAATTGGCAAGAGCATAAAAGCATTTCGCGAAAGCATAAAATCTTGGCAATTTTCACTCTTTGGATTTCTTTAGGGATTTCGATGATTTGTTTATCGGAACTCTGGTTGCGAATGTTATTGTTCGTGTTAGGGATGTTTCTGACATTGTATTTACTTACACTACGAACTTATCGAGAAACAATGAACGTTCCCAAAGAGAGTTTGGGAACGAGGAAATAAAACAATGTCTTTTGGCATGGAAAGTTAGCAGAGCTTCTAAGTTTGGAAGCCTCAACAGCAGGAGCTGTTGAGGCATAAAATGAAGTTCCCAAACAGAGTTTTGGAACGAGAAAACTCTAAAAACGCCGTTTATGTCATCAAAGAATAAAAATTATTTCTTCACCTTCGGTGCGAATGTGTCATCTTTCGCAAAAGAGAAATGCTCTTGCAAATAGGTTTTCAGTCTTTCCAGCGCTTCGCGCCAGAATTTCCGCATCTCTCGTCCTTTCGTCAATTTATCTAATCCAGAGTAATTCGCAGAAAACGTCAGTTCGATACGAATCATTCCGGGTGTAAGTTCTGCGAGTCGCCATTCGAATTTTTCTCCGTAAATCGGGTGCACGGGTCTTTGCAATATTCTTGCCTCTGCGCCGGACCAATTGCTCACCTCTGCAGTAACGAGTTCATAGTGCTTTCCATTCCATTCGAAAGCGATCTTTTGTCCGGGTAGAAACTGTTCGACGGGACTATGCGGTCTCGGTTCGATTTCCTTGATTTGTTTTACGGTAGAGGGAAGATAATGTCCTTGTTGCATTAAATCTGCAACGGCTAAAAATGCGGCTTCCGGTGTCGTCAAGACATCAACATGCTCTGTGAACGAAAACATAGGCTTTAAAGTTTGAGACCAATTTGCGATTGCATTTGTTCCATAATCGCAGGAATTGCATTGAAATACGCTTCTCGTAATTTTTCTAATTCGATTTCCAGCAGGCTTTGCGAAGGTGCAACGATTTGAAAAGATGTGCGAGAGGAATCATAAGTTCCGAGGCAATGCACGAAAATGCCATATTCGCTCGCTAAATCGAAGATCTTCTCGAGATTTCCTCTTCGTAATCCGTCTGCGCTAACCCCGAACAATGCACGACCGGAGAGTTCACCGAATAAATGCGCGTCTCTTCGTTCGGAATAAGTCCACGGATTGAACTGCATTTCCGAATCCAAAATAGCGCGTTGAATCGTATCGTCCGACGTGAGTTTTCCTCTTGCCATGCGTTCCAAAAGCGGAGCGAGAATATGACGCTGAAAATGCTCTTGCGGGTCAATCAGCGCGAAACAACCCGCTTCTCCCAGGCAACACATTTCGGCGAGCGCGACGGCGACCCCCCCCTCTGAAATGTCGTGAGCACAAACGAACAACCCTTGTTCGATGGCGTGAACCAAAAATCGAATGAACGCTGCCTCGCCTTCTAAATCGGGGGTTTCTGGAGAACCGTCTTCGATGCCATGTATCACTCGAAGATATTCACTCGCTCCTAAACCCTCCTGACGCGCGCCACGTCCATAGCATCCGGCTATATAGATATAGCCTATTCCGTTGGGGAATCCGATGGGGGTTCGCTTCTTTGCATTTTCGATAACGCCAACCACGCCTACCGTAGGAGTAGGCAGGATTGCGCCATCCTGCGTTTCGTTATAAAAACTCACATTACCGCTCACGATGGGTATTCCCAATTTTTCGGAAGCATCCGCAATCCCTCGAACCGCTTCACGGAATTGATAATAGACTTTAGGGTCGTTCGGGTCTCCGAAATTGAGACAATCCGTCGCCGCAAGAGGCATCCCCCCCGCACATGCGACATTTCGAGCCGCTTCCAAAAGCGCGAGTTGCCCCCCCAAGTAAGGATTCGCATTCGTCCAAACACCGTTTCCGTCTATTTTCGCAACGATTCCCTTCGAATTCTCTCGCAGAAACAAAACCGCAGCGTCGCCCTTCCCCGGTCCTAAAGTCGTTCGCGTTTGCACCGACGTATCGTACTGTTCGAAAACCCAATTTTTCGCGGCGATGTTCGGACTCGAAAGCAATGCGAGTAACGCCTTTTCGTACGAAGCCGGCTCAGGAAGCGAAGAAGGCGACCACTTCGCCGCTTTTTGAACGATTTCCGGTTCGTCTGCGTCGAGAAAAACCGTAGGGCATCCATTGACGATGAAATCGGCAGGGATATCCGCTTCGACTTGTCCATTTTTCTTGACTACGACGCGTTTGGTATTCGTAACTTCGCCTATCACGACTGCTGGCAAGCCCCATTTACGGAAAATGCCGATAACCTCTTCCTCTCGACCTTTTTCGACCACTGCGAGCATGCGCTCTTGGCTTTCGCTCAGCATAATTTCGTATGCATTCATCGTCGAATCACGAAGAGGAACTTTGTCCAAATCGATTTCCATGCCTACCCCCCCGCGAGCGGACATTTCGCATGTAGAACAGGTAAGACCTGCCGCTCCCATGTCTTGAATGGAAACGATAGCACCGGTCGCTAAGGCTTCCAAAGTCGCTTCGACGAGCAACTTCCCCGCGAAAGGGTCACCGATTTGAACGTTCGGTCGTTTTTCTTCGCTGTCCTCACCCAAAACTTCGCTCGCAAAAGTAGCGCCGTGAATGCCGTCTCTCCCTGTCGCGCTTCCCAAATACACAACAGAATTGCCAACACCTTTTGCAATCGAGGATGCAATTTTATCGAGCGAAACGAGCCCGATGCACATCGCGTTCACGACTGGACTGCCCGAATACTTCGGGTGAAAATGCACCTCGCCTGCTACGGTGGGGACGCCGATGCAATTTCCATAATTTCCTATGCCTTGCACGACTTGGTCGAACAGTCTTCTATCCAAATTGTTTTCAGGTCGTGTTATGTCTCCGAATCGTAAAGAATCCAAACAGGCAATAGGCCGCGCGCCCATAGATAACACGTCTCGAATAATCCCCCCCACGCCTGTCGCAGCACCTTGGAAGGGTTCGACCGCAGAAGGATGATTGTGACTTTCGACTTTGAAGGCAACCCCGATTCCGTCACCGATATCTATGACCCCGGCATTCTCCAGCACCCCGATTTCGCTCGCGCGCTGATAGTTTTTGAAGAACTTCAGGATGGGTTTGCTCGATTTATACGAGCAGTGTTCGCTCCAAAGGACGCCGAACATGCCGAGCTCTGTAAGGGTCGGCTCTCTCCCCAATTCGCGGAGAATCGTTTTGTACTCATCCTCGGATAGCCCCATTTCCCTATAAAGCGGAGGCTTAACGGCTTCATGCATGGTGGTTATAGTATGCCCGAAAGGAGGGAACGGCTTTTAGGCTTCGAAAGTTCTTAATCTTTTATTCTTTGCCCCTAAAGCTGAAATCGTGGATCTATAAAACATACCGCTTCCACTTCGAGCGAAGCGAAGGGGGAACCTCTAAGAAGGGGGTGAAATATCTACGGAAATTTACATTCTCTGCATCGACTGTATGCCTCAACAGCTCCTGCTGTTGAGGCTTTTATGCTTAGATGGGTTCTGTTACCCGTTTTTTTATGCCTCGACACTTCTGTTATGAAGCTTTAGCTTTCTCATATATCTCTCGTTCCCAAAACTCTATTTTGGGAACGTTTGCTTATGAATTGATAAAACCCCCTCCGTAAGGTTCCCCCTGAGTTTCAGGGGGAACCGATTTTCTTTATTTTTTATGACCCCCTCCGTAAGGTTCCCCCTGCTAGCGCAAGGGGAACCGATTTTCCTAACCCCAAATGCTGACTCGAGAACTTCTACTATGTTGGATTTCCAATGCTAAAATCCAAGTATTTATACTGGATTTTTTAAGTTTTTTTTTTTAGCCTTTCCCCCTTGACAGAACGGATTTTCTTTGTTATCCTGAAAATACGAGGAGGATTTCTTGATGGAGAGTCCTGAAAATTCGAATGTGGGGACGGACACAGCGCTTCGGGAGGCAAAACTGCCTGCGTGGGTGGTAGTGGGGTTCGTTTTCGTTATTCTTTCTTCGCCCGTTTGGCTCCCTAACCTCGTGGCATTCGGTTATGACCCATTCGCAGGAGCAAACCCTTCCCAAGGTCCGGAATGGCGTAAAGACCTTTTAGGCAAACGTGTGAACCTGCCATCCAAAGACGTTCAAGGATACAAAATCCCGAAAGACCGCAACCTGTTCGTGTTTTCCATGAGCTGCAGTCCATGAGGAGACAAACAGGCTCTCGTCGAGAGACTGAAAAAAATAGCATTGCGACCGGTGATTATTGTCATCCGCGATGAATTCCGAAATGCCCCCGACCTGTATAAAAAGAAACCCGACTTAATTCTCATCCTTTGTGATTGGACGGGCAAATACGTTCCGAAAGAAATGATTGACTTCGCCCCCCAACTCGCTCTCGTTTCACCCGAAGGGACAATTATTGATATTCCCAAAGAAAACGAAAGCGCTGACGAATTCTTCAAGAGAGGAAAACTATGAAAAAGAAAACGAACTCCGGCTTCACATTAATAGAAGTAATCGTCTCGGTTTTGATTATCATCGCGTTAGCGGGGCTTCTCATGCCTGTATTTCAGAGAGTCAAAAGAAATTTCGCAATTCAAGATTCATTGAGTCGTTTAAAACAACTTCATTTGGTTCTATCCATTTACCGACAAGATTACGGGGGGGAAGGTTATGCGCGCTACGATACTCCCTACGCCTTTTATGCTTTGGGTTTACCTCCATGGTCGTACTGGTGGGACCCACGCAAGTTCGGTCTTGATTTAGAATTTTGGAAAAGTCCCTGTGGAGCCGACAAAACGATATTCGACACGGGCATAGGCGGTCATTTCGGTTTAATAACTTACGCTGCTGGACTTTGCTACAGTCCTGAAGCTCTTCGCTCAAATGATGTTTATTATAGAGACTATTTGGCAACGTATCGTGAAAATGCGGTGGCGTTTCTTGATATGTATTGTAATCCCCCCGGAACTGTCATCGGGAGTCCATGGACGAGTAAACGCGGGCTCGCGGTTCTACTTTCTGGACAACTAGTCAACCGATATAAAAAAGGGAACGCGGCTTTCCTTTTTTTCTACTCCGAACCGCCTGAATAATTTTTCTAGACAAAAAGACATAAAAAGGAGAAAAAAATGATGAGTATAAAAATGAAAAAAACGATGAGCTTGATTCTTTTCATCGTAGTTATAATCATTCCCTGTTTCATTCGATTATATTCTCAGATTCCTCCTGCATGTGGCAGTGTGCCACCAGCACATCCTTGCGGAGCTTATACCATCAATTGTCAGGTCGAAGACCCTGGAAATGGAACGAATTCATCACCACCATGGTCTTGTTGCAAAGAAGAATGGCCAAGGGGCGAACTAAAATGCAAACAATATATGGGATGGTATGTCTGTATCAATAACGAGTGGAAGCCTAAATGCGTGTATCTCAACACCCAAATGGGTCTTTATTGCGGAAACAATGGAGACTGCGGTGGATGAACTTTACGAGATATAAGGTGATATAATGAGCCGTAGAAAACTCGTCATCATTGTACTCGTTAGCCTGCTGGGGGTAGGAGGTTACTTGTTATGGCTTCTTTTTTCAAGGGAAACACTCTTACAGGTTGCCGAGAAGGTTCTGCTCGGCATAGAAAAAAAAGACGCAAGATTACTCATGCGATATTTATCCAATGAAGAGAAGAACCTCGCAGGATTGAACGAAGAAAATCTGCAGAGATTTTTAAATAGCTTTTTTAACAAGGGATTTCAAGGTTTTCAAAGGGATGGAGCACCAATCATAGAAATTTCCGAAGTATTCCACTCTTTATCTCTTACACAGGGTTATCGGCACCCTGACGGAAGAGAAAAATCCATTACAATAACTGTGGCAATGACCGATGAAGGAATTAAAGCAGTCAATCTAACAAATACTATTTTCTTCGCATCGCTATACTTGGATTGGCCAGAGAGTCTTCCTCGTACCGGAAAAAATGCTGCAAAATTGTATGCGGAGAAAATTTCAAAAGAACTTTCTTCTTTGAAAACTTCCGGGCTTAATGGAGTTGTGCAGCAGCCCATAAGTGGCCCATCAAAATTCTTTACCTGGGAAGAATTGATAAGGCGTTATGAAAAGATTGCAAGTCCAAAGTAACACTTACGAATTTTTCCAAAGAGGAAAACCATGAAAAAGAAAACGAACTCCGGCTTCACATTGGTCGAAGTGATTGTTTCTATTTTGATTATCATCGCGTTAGCAGGACTTCTCACGCCTGTTTTCAATAGAATGAAACGCTCGGCAGAAATACGCTCCTCGATAGCGAAGTTGCATCAACTCGGTGTGGCGGTTTCTCTCTATCGTACTGACTACGGTGGTGAAGGCTATGCTCGATACGATTCACCCAATGCGTATTACGGTTTGGCGCTCCCCCCCCTAAGGTATTACGAGTTTTACCGGTTAGACCATTACGGTGCTGATGCGAACTTCTTGCCGAGCCCTTGCGGTGCTGACCAAACCATATTCGATACTTTTCGATGTGGCGTAATAGGCTGGATTACCTATGTCGCTCCAGAATACGAGCCTGCGTTGATGAAGCCAGGCTCAGGAAATCTGTACGAGTTCCACGATTACCTGGCGACTTATCGTGAAAACGCAGTTTTATTTATAGACCCTTACTGCAATCCCCCCGGGACCATCATGGGTGCGCCCTACATTTATAAGCGCGGTCTTTCGGTCTTGATTTCTGGGCAGGTCGTAAATCGTTATGGAATGGGATATGCAGGAGCGGATAATCTGCGGTGGTATTCCGACCCCCCCGAATAAAGCATATAGGACAAGTTTCGTATCTCGATAATGAGGAAAGTGTGACATGATAAACAAAAAAAAAGTTGTCGTCTTATCTGTCGCCGCAATCGTGGTCGTCGTGGCAGCAGTGCTCATCATTAAACATTTCTTCTTTCAAGAAACTCTTGACCAAGCGGCGCGTCGTGTTTTGCAAGCAATGCAAAACTTCGATGCGGGAACGCTCATGTCTTATGTTTCTGACGAAGAAAAAGAACTCGCTAACTTATCCGAAGATAAACTGCAGAGGTTTTTCGATGAATTCGTCAAACCTCATTTGAAGGGGTTTCGCCCTGTTGGGCAAGTAGAAGTTCTCACGTTCACGATACAAGGTGGATTGAACATGACGCAGAAATATCAACACCCAGATGGAAGAACAACGTATCTAAACTCATTTGTAATGATAACTGAAAAAGGAATAAAAACCTTAAATCTCACGCGCTTTCTCTATTTATGGGCTCTTTTTACCGAGTGGCCAGCAGGAAAGCCGTATCCGCGTGGTCAAGAAAAGATGCAGTTCTACGCTGATACGACTTTAAAATATAAGGAACGACTCGAAAAAACTGGCCTTCGAGGAATCGTGGAAGTAGAAGGAAAAGATTTAACAAGAAAGTTCTATACGTGGGATGAATTGGCTCAAATGTATCTCGCTCTCAAAAAGGAAATCGCTGAGAGCAGTGGAAGAAGGAAACGCGAAGAAGCAACACATTGAATATTGAAAACGTCCGTTATTGAGTCCTGATTTTTCAAGTCATTTTTATCTTCCTCACGGCCCTCATCGAAGCGACCCAGGAACGATGCGTTTTCGAATTCGGTATCGCCTCCCCGAATTCGATCCGAAACGATTCTCCGAACCCTTCTACTGTCATAGTCTCCAAGTTCGGCTTCTTCCAGCATTCCCTCGCCGCTCCCTCCACCAAATAAAGGGCTATCGTTTTGTGGTCTAAGGGAACGGGTCCGAATTCGATATCCGGAAGGCCGACTTTCGCCATTCCACGCGTGAATGCCCAACCCGCATCCGTCGTCTCAACCCAATGGATTACGACATGTAAATCGAAACGGTCTCCTCGCGAATTTCTCTGCAGTTCGTTATATAAATCCTCTCGCTTCCAAAACTTTTGCGCTTCGACATCATAAATCAAAGGCGCATTCGTTATCTCCGCCAATGCATCTACGCAATGCGTGACGAATTGCAGGTAGGAAGTGTCTTTAATGGGTGTGTCTTCAGAAATGAATGTAACTCGAATCGCCGCGTTCGTCTTTTCTAAAACGGAAGCGATGTCCGATGGAATTTCTGCATCCGTTTCGCAAAGAATTTCCGGTCGAAACATCATAGCGTTTTGCTCTCTCTTGGCAAAACCGATATGAAAACGAATGTCGCTGAACGTCAAACCTTCTTTGGCTCCTATAGGCACCCCCCCTTTGCGATGGGGATTGCGCGCAAGAAGCCGCTCCATCAATTCTTTATCCGATGGAAGATTTTCAGCAGAGGTGTAAATCCAATATTCGCTGCGCACGAGGGGGGGCTGATGTTTGCTCTTGCGCCTTTTCAAAAAGACAAACAAAACCGAGAAAACAACTGCCAAGAAAAGAATAGCGAGAAAAACATTCAGCATGAAAGTTTGCCTTCTAACCACGGACGAGCCGCTTCCACTTCCTGCTCCGTTAAATTCGCGAAACATCCCTCGCAAAGTCCTACCAAATTCACTTTAGGAGAGCGACAAAGCATGCATCGGTCTATCTCTCGTGCGAGGCAAACCTGTCGAGGGTTTCGAATCGCGCGCAAAAGGTCTTCGCGCCTAACCCCTTCGCTGTTGTATCGCCGCATCGTTTGAATTATGAATGTCAGGAGCGTTTAGGGTCGCGCCTTACGGCGCACCTACGTTTAGATTAGATTTTCGAAAACGGGGTATAACCACTGAAACGTTGGGTCTCCGCTTGGGTAACTATAAGAAAAGGGTAGAAAATTTGGCAAAAGTTGGATATATTTCTGGATGGATGGAAATATCCTTCAAGGATGGAGGAAAAAGTTGAACGTTTTTGAAATCACTGGTGGTAGGGAACTCGCAGGAACCGTCGAGGTCAAAGGAAGCAAAAACGCAGCCTTAGCCATTCTTTCTTCCGTTTTTTTGACCGACCAACCCATAACTCTCACGCGCGTTCCCAATATTACGGACATCCACACCAAACTCCGACTGCTCGAGCGTTTGGGAGTCAAAGTCCAAAAGAAGGGCGAGACGATTCGTTTCGTGCCTTCTTTGAAAAGTTACGAACCCGACCCCGACCTCGTGCGCTCGATTCGTACTTCTTTCTATCTTTTAGGCCCGCTTTTAGCGCGAATGGGTCGTGCGCGTTTGCCTCAACCGGGGGGGTGCCGAATCGGCGCGCGTCCGGTAGATTTTCACCTCAAAGGATTATCGCTTCTCGGCGCACAAATCGAATTGAACGGAGGGTTTTACGAAGCGCGAACGAACGGACTAAAAGGGACGGAAATTTATTTGGACTTCCCAAGCGCTGGAGCGACACAACACTTGATGGCAGCGGCGGTGTTAGCGGAAGGATGCACGACGATAAAGAACGCAGCCATGGAGCCCGAAGTCGTTGTTTTAGCAGATTTTCTCAACCGCTTGGGCGCACGAATCGAGGGAGCAGGTTCGAGCACGATTACGATTCAAGGGGTAACTTCGCTGAAGGGGGGGGAGTTCACGATTCCTGCGGATAGAATGCAAGCGGGAACTTTTCTCTTGGCAGGAGCGGCTACGGGGGGGGACGTCACCGTAAGCGGAATCCTTCCCGAACATCAAGCTCCCGTAATCAGCAAACTGAAAGAGGCAGGCGTCGGTATCGAAGAAGGACCGGATTGGGTGAGAGTCAAAGGAAATCGTTTTCTGCAAGCGGTAAATGTCAAAACGATGCCCTATCCGGGATTTCCGACCGATTTGCAACAGCCGATGTGCGCTGTTCTGGCAAAGGCACACGGAGTGAGTACAGTAGAAGAAACGATTTACGAAAGCCGTATCGGACACATTGCGGAACTCAACCGCATGGGAGCAAAAATCCGCCTCGAAGGCAGGACTTGCATCATCACCGGCGTCGACCATCTCGAGGGAACGGTCGTGGAGGCTTCCGATTTGCGCGCAGGGGCGGCTTTGGTGATCGCCGGACTCTCTGCGAGGGGAAAAACCATTGTTCGCAACGTAGAGCACATCGACAGAGGTTACGAAAGCATCGAAGTTTCCTTACGCAAATTAGGAGCGAAAATCGAGCGTGTATCGGAAAAAGAAAGCAAGGTGACGCAGCATGTTTAAAATGAGTGCGGAGCTCGGAATAGATTTAGGCACTTCGAATATCTTAGTTTATAAACGCGGAGAGGGAATCGTTTTAGAAGAACCCACGGTCGTCGCTTACAACACGCAAACGAAAAAAGTTTTAGCGGTAGGGGAAGCGGCGCGTGAAATGATCGGGCGAACGCCAGGAAGTATCGTCGCCATTCGCCCTTTGCAAGACGGTGTGATTGCCGATTACACGCATACGCTCAAAATGCTGGAATTCATCATTGACAGGGTGTGCGGTCGTCATCGTCTTTTTCGCCCGAAATTGATGATATGCGTTCCGAGTGGTTGCACGAATGTAGAGAGAAGGGCGGTTCTTCAAGCGGCTCGTGAAGCAGGCGCGGGAGAAGTTTTCACGATCGAAGAGCCAATGGCGGCTGCGATCGGTGCAGGGCTTCCTATTTCCTCGCCAGGCGGAAACATGGTCGTAGACATAGGGGGGGGGACGACTGATATCGCCGTCATCTCTTTGGGGGGGCTCGTAATTGCGGAGAGCCTTCGCGTCGGCGGGAACAAATTCGACGAAGCCATCGCTCGTCATCTACGAAATGCGTACAATCTGATGATCGGTGAAAGAACTGCCGAGGAAATCAAATGGAAAATCGGTTCTGCCTTCCCGCTTCCGCAAGAGTTGAGGTTAGAAGTCCGTGGGCGCGATTTGATGGCGGGTTTACCGAGAACCATCGAGATTACAAGCGAAGAAATTAGGGAATCGCTTTCGGACCCATTGCGCGCAATTACAGAGAAGGTTTGTACGGTATTAGAACAGACACCTCCGGAATTGAGCAGCGATATTATCGAGAGGGGAATCGTGGTGACGGGAGGCGGCGGACTTCTTCGCGGAATAGACAGGTTATTGGCTTCCATTACGGATATCCCTGTGCGAGTAGCAGAAAACGCCTTGCATTGCGTCGCGATTGGCACGGGTCGCGCCCTCGAGACCTTACCGGCTATGCAAAAATCCGCCACAGCGTAAACAGTGACGTATAATAAATAATAAAGTCGTATCCACTAAAGAGGAGATATGTATGATAAGTTTAATCGTAGGCGCTAGTCTTCTTTTCATTCCTCAAGAAATTCAAGGAAAGGGGGAAGAGCTTTACAGGAATTTTAGAGAAAAACTTTTGAGAGCACAAACCCTTTCTGGCAGGTGTATGTTCACAAGGATAAGTCCTGATGGCAAAGTTACATTTATAAAAGAATTCAAATACAAAAAACCGAATTTAGAATTTATAAAAACATGGTACAAAGGAAACCTTAACGGAATCGATGTTAGTGACGAAAAGAATAATTGGTTTTACAATGCAATAACGAAAGAATATCAAGTACAGCAAACGTCGGATCGCTTTATCCACTCTATAACTGGTCTCGAGGCGTTTACAAATCCTGAAATAAAATACGAAATCCTCTCGAGCCCTAAAAAACCTTCTAAAGTCAACAACAGAATTTGTTACTCGGTGAACGTTGTTTTTATCAGAGAACATATTGAAAAAGACAAATTACCGGAAACCACTTTTTTCTTCGACAGCGAAACCGGTATGCTGTTGAGAACCGAAACGATATATAAGCATATTATTCTCAAAGTCGTATCTGAATTCGAACGCTTGGAAATTAACCCTGTTTTGAAACCGGGAGAATTCACTTGGATAATTCCCGATGACGCAAAGCCTTTTTCAAGCACACAAAGCCTACTACCCATTGGAGCAGATGCACCATTTTTTACAGCAAAAACCTTTGACGGAAAAGAGTTCAAACTCGCAGATGCAATAAGAACGAGCAAATGTATCCTCTTATACTTTTGGGGTTATGGTTGAAAGCCTTGTAAGGAGGAGTTTCCTCACTTACAAAAATTGCATTCGCGTTTAGAGAAAAAAGGATTGAAAATCGTAGGAGTCCACATAGGTGGACTGTCACAGAATGTAAAACGATTCTACGATGAAGGGAAGTATACGTTTCCAACCATAATGAGTTTTAGCGCAGATATTCAGTTCGAGATCGCTTATGGTGTTCGCACTTTTGCTACAGTATTTATCATCGACTCGAACGGAAAAATTGCAGACCGCTTCATTACCACCAATATCGAAACTATAAAAACTGCGTTGAAGAAGTTAGGCATTGAGTGAGTCCTATCGAGTGCTGATGGCAAGACCTGCGAGAACGCCTTAGAATCAACACAATGGTTGAATAGATTCACCACAACCATACTTTTCCGTATAGCCCTCTCCTATGATAAACAACAATCTACGACAAAACCATGATATACTTCGTAAATATCATTTAGGAGACCAAATATGCTCACCTATTGTTTAGCAGCAGTTTCGATAGCCATTCAAGTGGCTGGATACTCGGATATCCCGCGAGACCATTGGGCGGCTGGTTCCGTGGAAAGACTGACGAATATGGGATTATTCCCCCCCGGGAAGGGGAAGCCGTTCCAAGGCGAGAAACCGGTTACGCGATATGAATTCGCCGTCGTCATGGACAAATTCGTTACGGACATCCGTCGCTCTTTCCTTCGTCAACCGATAAAGAAAAAAATCAATACGCAAAAAATTCGAGGGCGAAAAGAAGACGGTTCGCAAACTGCGATGATACGTTTGGCGGAAGAAGGATTCCTCCCCTATTATTCACCGATTTTTCATGGGCCTAAGGATGCGATCACGCCGGATATGCTTTCGATTGCTCTTTCCCAAATCGCTAAGCGCATTGCATGGTGTTTTCAATCGGAAAAATCAAAATAATGATTTATTTTCTGCATTAGAGCATCGAAAGAGAATATCTTAGACTTACCCACTTTGTGGGAACATCTGAATCTCCAAAGAAAGAAAAGGGATTTTGCGCAAAGCGCAAAACCCTAACTTATGAACCCTCGAACCGAGGGGGATTTAAAACGCTCAACCGAAAGTCTGGCGTGGAGGAGCCTTGCTCAAATCTACATTTGCGACTTCGACCCCAGCAGCCTTCGCAAATGCGCGATTCAAATTCTCGAGCGTCTCCTTTCCATATCCGGGAAACACCTGAGCGATTTTTCCGTCTTTGCCGATTTCGACCGCAACAACCGAAAAGCGCATCTCGTATGCCTTGACCAACTTCTTCTCAGGATCGGGGAGCAGAGGATATTGAACTTGAAATCCCTTTGCCCATTCCGCAATTTTTTCTGGAGAAGTCCATACGATGCCTACGAATTGCACTTTGTCTTTATACGCTTCGTACAGCGCATTGTAGAGTTTCGATGCGCGCGGATTATGCGGGCATACTTCTTTCCAAAAGAGCACGAAAACAGGGCCCTTTTTAAGCATCTTATCGAGGGAAATCTCGCGTCCATCCTGCGCCTTGCCCGAAAAAGTGGGGGCTACAGAACCCTCAGGCAAAAAAATCCTTTGTTCTTGCGAGTTTCCCGCAAGAACAAAGGCTGAAATAAACAATGGCACAAACAGCGAAGCGAGCAGTCCTTTCTTCATGGTTTATTGTACCGATTCGACCGGAGTGAAAAGTTCCCTATAACGGGAAATATCAACCCTAAGCCTATAGATGAGTCATTGCTTTGGCTTTTCTTTGATCAGCATTTCCACAGCGCGGTCCACTTCTTGATTCGCAATGTCCGCGAACCTCAGATTTCCCTCTCTATCGATGAGATAGTAATCCGGGAAGGAATCGGCATGGAAAGCATCCATCAGTTTCCGGTCTCCATCCTGCGCTATTAGCCAGGTGATTCCGAGTTCTTTCACGACCTGCTTCATTTTCTCCGAATCGGGGTCGCAATGAATCCCAATCAAGACCAAACCTTGGTCTCGGTAGCGTCGGAGCAACTCTTTGAGATGCGGCACCGACGCCTTGCAGGGCCCTCACCACCATGCCCAAAAGTCGAGCAAAACCACTTTTCCCTTCAAAGATTTCCAAGTCGGGGCATCGCCGGTGAGATTGACCCACTCTTTCGCCTTCAGAGCAGGAGGAGGTTTCCCCTCGAGAGCGTCCTTGAGTTTCGCATTCTCGCCCGAGCGTTCTCGCTTGAAATCCTGAAAGGGTGGTGCACCAACGAGTATTGCCGTTAGAGCCAAAACGAGAAGGGACGTTTTGAAAACTTTCATGAGATAGATTATATTCGCTCATAGTTCTTGTCGTGGAAAAAGAGGTATATGTAGCGATTGGTACAAAAAATGGCAAAAGGAAAAGAGACAAAAGAGCGGATTCTATCAGCAGCGACGCGAATTATGGCTAATAAAGGCTATGTCGGGGCTGGAGTGGACGAAATTATGCAAGAGGCAGGAGTCGGAAAAAGCAGTTTCTACCATTTTTTTCCGTCGAAAGTCGCCTTGGGTGTAGCGGTTCTGGACGAATATGTCCAAGAACTCAGAACAGGACTAATGCCTGAGATTTTTCACAACAAAATACGGGCGAAAGAGCGAATCCCCGCTTTTTTTTCGAAACTCGCCGAGCGGCTACATTCTGGAAGCGAGGACACGCTTCTCGTCACTTGGTCTGCAGAGACACCTTTTCTGCCCGAGGAATTGAGAAATAAACTCCTAAGCCTCATCACCGATATTCGTGAAGAATTCGAACGCACTTTCGAGGATGCGATACAAGAATACGATTTATTCCCAGAAGCACCGATCGAAGAACTGGCAGAAAACACTATGAGTTACCTTTTAGGTTTATTAGTTTTATGCCGCGCATACGATTCACCTTCCCTTTTACGAGAAAAAGCAAATAGCGTTAAAAACCTTTGGAGAGAGTACACACTCGATGAAAAGCCCGCTCATAGAAAACTTTGAGCAAATCACATCTTATTTAAAAAACTCAATCGATGTGTTTCAACAAACAAGAACAGTTGAGGTTCAAGAGCGCTTAATAGCCTCAACTGCAGGAGCAGTTGAGGCATCACAAAGCAACACAAGCAAAGTAAGCAATCACAGTCAACTGCGGGAGTGTTGGGACATTTTAAATTTTCCGCGCTGCCCAGAGAATCGCGCGTCGGAGCATATCCATGAATAGCGGCTCTCGAAATGTTTCCTTGGTATGTCCCATTGCACAATACCAACTTCGCCCCCCCTCGAAATCTTGACACCAGATAATCGGGTGGTCGTTTCCCATTTCCCCGCCTCGATAACTCTTTTCGTTTACCGTCGCTAACACGTGAACCTCGCTTCGAGGATTCGCTCGAAAGTTGTACCATTCGTCCTTTCTTCGCCAAACTTTCGGCAGAGCGCTCATGGTCGGATGATTCGGATCTTCGATGTGAACGTCCGCTTCTTGAATTTCGGGATGTATTTTGAAATAAGCACCTACCAACCTCCCGTAAAACTTCCACTCGTATTCCGTATCGCTCGCAGAGTGTATCCCTATAAATCCACCCCCCCGTTTGATAAACGATTCGAAAGCACGTTCTTGCGAGGGATTCAACACGTCCCCCGTCGTATTGAGAAAAATGACGACATCGAAGTTTTTGAGTGTTTCATCAGAAAACCAACTCGCATCCTCGGTAAACGCAACGCTATGACCTTCCTTTGCGCAAAGCTCGAGAATCATTCCTTGTCCATCAGGAATAGATTCGTGTCTATATCCTGCTGTTTTGGAAAAAACGAGTACGTTTATCGCAACATCTTCGGGTGCTGATAAGGTGGATTCTACAAAAGCGAAAGCAGGATAAACCAAAAGAGCGAAAAGCAACAAGTTCATCGGAAGCATTTTACCAGCGAGCCGGTTGTGCGTTTCCTACAATTCTTGAGAGGAAATATATTATTTTGGTTTGGCGAAAAATGCCTTCGCCCCGAAGGTTTTTGCCAATTTCTTTCCTTCTTTTTCTCCCAACACACACAAAGCCGTTGCTAAACTATCGCTCGTCATTGCATTTTTTGCAATCACGGTAACTTGCAGTCGGTTCGTCAAACCGAGCCCCGTTCTCGGGTCTACGATGTGGGAATACCGTTTTCCGTTGATTTCTACGAATTGATAAATATCCCCCGAAGTGGAAATCCCGCAATTCGACAAAAATAGGGGCTTGCGATGAAAGCCACGAATGACAATTCGCCATCCTTTCTCACCAGGGGGCGGCTGAGAAACGGCGATATCCCCCCCTGCCTCGACTAAAGCAATCTTTATTCCATGCTTTTTCAATTCGAACAAAGCCTCGTCGCATGCATAGCCTTTCGCAATCCCCCCCAAATCCAATTTCATGCCTATTGTTTTTAATTCTACCGTCGAAGTTTGCTTATCCAATGCCATCTTTTTCCATCCTGTTTTCGAGAGGGCTTTTTGTAAAGCATTGCGGTTAGGCAATTTTTTCGCCTTCCGCGCTTCTCGCCACAGCGAAACGACAGGACCGCACGTAACATCGAAACCCCCCTCTGAAAATCGCGAGACTTTTTGGGCAAATTCCAAAACTCGAAATAAATCCTCGCTGACTTTTATTTTTCCCTTTCCCGACATCGAAGAGAGCCGAGAAAGTTCGCTATCCACGCGATAATCGCTCATGATGGCATCGAGTTCGGCAAACCTCGCAAAAGCCGCTCGAGCCGCTCGCTCCGCTCGAGACTCTTCTTCCGCATATAATATTAAATCGACCCGAACCCCCATATGCACTTGACTGTACGCGAATCGTCTAACTTCTCGACCCTTTCCGAACCCAGCAAAGGGTAAAACGAACAACATAACGGACAACGCGATGCACATCACTGCTCTTTTCATTTTTTTAAACCTAACGCCGCAGCAAGCTTCTCTCGATATCTTCGAAGAAAAGATTCCCTCTACGCTGAGTTCTTTTCGCATGCGTCGCGTTCCTGATGGCGAGATTACGATAAACAAGAAAAAATATTCTATCAAAAATATCTATTTCAGCGAAACAGAAATCACTTGGGACGTTTACGATATTTGGCTTTATCGTTTAGACCTCACTGCTGAAGAACGTGCGAAAGGAATAGATGCCGAATCGAGACCGAGCAAGCCTTATGGTGCACCAGACCGTGGCTTCGGTCATTCGGGTTATCCTGCAATTTCGATGACCTATGATGCGGCAGAACAATTCTGCGCTTGGCTTTCAAAAAAAACGAACAAACACTATAGGCTCCCTACGGAATTCGAATGGGAATACGCTGCTCGCGCCGGAGAAAAAAGTTCTTCGATGTCGAACCTTCTCGATTATGCATGGGTATGGGAAAACTCCATGAGCAAAACCCATCCCGTCGGCAAGAAGAAGCCGAACAATTGGGGATTTTTCGATATGTTAGGTAACGCCGCAGAATGGGCAAAAGATGTCGATGGAAAGCCAGTTCTTTGCGGTGGTTCGTTTTTGGACAAACAAACAAACATCGGCTTCTCTACGAGAGCCTATCAGACTCCGAAATGGAATCAAACCGACCCGCAAAATCCTAAAAGCAAATGGTGGCTTTCCGATGCACCTTTTGCCGGTTTTCGCATCGTTTGCCAAGATAAATAGGATATGCTTTCAGCATGCAAGCGAATGATGGTTTAACTCGGAGAGACTTTCTCAAAAAATCAGCAATGGTAACCGCTTCGATGGTCATCCCTTCGGGAGTTTTCGCATTAGGTTCTGAAACGATAAAAGTTGGTCTGATAGGTTGTGGAGGGCGCGGAACAGGCGCTGCAGCGGACGCCGCAGAAGCAGACCCTGCCGTCGTTCTTTGGGCGATGGGGGATCTTTTCCAAGACCGTTTGGAAAGTTCTCGAAAGCATCTCCAAGAAACCCTAAAAGATCGTTGCCAAGTCCCCAACGAACGCGCTTTCGTCGGTTTCGATGCTTACAAACAAGTCCTCGAAAGCGGTGTGGATATCGTAATTCTCACTGCGCCTCCCGGTTTTCGCCCACAGCATTTGAGAGTGAGTGTGGAGGCGGGGAAACACGTTTTCATGGAAAAACCGATTGCGGTAGATGCTCCTGGAGTTCGCTCTGTTATCGATTCTTCCGATTTAGCGCGTGCAAAAGGGCTTTGCATCGTAGCAGGTACGCAGCGCAGACATGACGTTGCGTATCGTGAGGCGATGAAACGAATTCACGATGGCGCACTCGGCGAAGTCGTTGCTTGTTATGCGTATTGGAATCAAGGCGGTCTTTGGATGGTTCCTCGCAAAGAAGGATGGAGCGATGTCGAATGGCAAATACGCAACTGGCTTTATTTCACTTGGCTTTCTGGCGACCACATCGTGGAACAGCACATCCACAACATCGATGTATGCAATTGGGCAATGAACGACCATCCCGTGAAAGCGATTTCATTGGGGGGGCGACAAGTGCGCACAGACCCTAATTACGGGCATATCTACGACCATTTCGCAACGGAATTCGAATATGCGAATGGTGTGAAAATGGTAAGCATGTGCCGACAGATTGACGGGACGGCATGGCGTGTCGGCGAGCATATCGTCGGAACGAAAGGAACTTCGGATGCAAACAATTGGATCAACGGCGAGAGCGCATGGCGATTCGAAGGCGAACGTCCGAATCCCTATGTCTTAGAACATAAAAGGCTCATTCAGGCGATTCGCACCTACCCGATTAATGAGGGACGTCAAGTCGCGGAAAGCACCATGACGGCAATCATGGGAAGAATGGCGGCTTACACTGGTCAGGAAGTTACTTGGGAACAAGCGTACAATTCTCAGGAATCTCTTTTCCCCGATAAAGTCGAATTCGGTCCTAAACCCGTCGCATCCGTAGCGATGCCAGGCTCTACGAAACTTATATAAATACGAAACTTATATAAAATGGAAAGGTTGACTCGGCGCGAGTTGATAAAGGGGGGGCTTGCTTCCGGTCTCGCTCTTGTCGTCGGGGAAAATTTATTGGGAGAACGAAGAAAGATGAACAAAGCAAAATTCCGATTGAAATATGCTCCGCATTTCGGCATGTTCGTACACCATGCGGGCAACGATTTGGTGGATCAATTGAAATTCGCTGCTGACGAAGGATTTCAAGCGTGGGAAGACAACGGCATGAAGGGTCGCCCTGTAGCCGAACAGGAACGAATTGCAAAAGCGATGTCGCAACTGGGCATGGAGATGGGAATTTTCGTGATTAACCCGAACACAGCGTGGAAACCTTCTCTATCGACCGGAAGCAAAGAAGGGGTGGATGAATTCGTAAAAGAATGCCGCTCTGCTGTCGAAGTCGCAAAGCGTGTAAATGCGAAATGGATGACGCTCGTTCCTGGGACGATGGATTCGAGACTCGATAAAGGATTTCAACTCGCGAACGTGATCGATGGACTTCGATTCGGAGCGGAAGTTTTAGAACCGCACGGTCTTGTTATGGTGATGGAAGCACTCAATTCGCGCAGAGACCATCCGGGAATGGTTCTTTCGAAAGTCGCCGATGCTTATTTAATTTGTCGCGCGGTGAACAGTCCTTCTCTCAAAATTCTTTACGACTTTTATCATCAACAAATCGATGACGGTAATTTAATTCCGAACATGGATTTGTGCTGGTCGGAGATTGCATATTTCCAAATTGGCGACACTCCGGGGCGCGCAGAACCGATGAGCGGGGAAACGAATTATCGGAATGTGTTCAAACATGTTTATGAAAAAGGATATACGGGCATTTTAGGGATGGAACATGGGATGAGCAAACCCGGAAAAGAGGGAGAACGCGCGCTTATCGAAGCCTATCGTTGGTGCGACGATTTTTAGAAATTTTGTTTCAGAATACTTTTTGTTATCGAAAACAGCGTCTATATGTAATAATTTCTATATGGTCTGGGCATATATTCTTCCGCTTTTCACCTCTCCTGGCAAAATCGAGCTCGCGGAGCCGTTTCTCGTAAAAGCCGGAAACGAAATTATCAAGGTGGAGGTCGGTCACGCCGCTCCTACCTTCGCGGATTTCGATGGAGACGGACTTCCCGACTTGCTCGTCGGGCAATTCGGCAATGGGCGACTCCGAATTTACAAAAACGTAGGGACGCGCACAGAACCCAAGTTCGACAAGTTCGAATGGTTCATGGCGGATGGAAAAATCGCTGAAATCGAGGCTGGGTGATGCATCGGATTCGGTCCGCGGTTCGCGGACCTCGATGGCGACGGGATTAGCGATGTCATTTCCGGTTCTTATACGAAAGGTCTTTCCTTTTTCAAAGGTCTCGGTGGTGGAAAATTCGCTGCTGCGAAACCCATTCTCACCAAGTCCGGAAAACCTCTTTCCGAGGAATATGCGCAGAGTCCGTGTCTCGGAGATTGGGATGGAGATGGCGATTGGGACATCGTGCTCGGTTTCATTTCTGGCAACGTGAAACTCTATCGTAATAACGGAGATATGACGTTCAGCGAAGGAGAAGAATTGAAATGCAATGGCAAGCCGATTAGTGCTTTTGACGGAGGGCCTTGCGTTACGGATTGGGATGGGGATGGTATTTTGGATTTGATCCTGGGTGACGACTTAGGGAACGTCATCTTTTATAAAGGAACTGCGAAGGATTCTCTCGATTTGACGATGGATGAGAATGCATACATTCTTCCCAAAGAAAACTCCAAAGACGCATGGAAAATGCGAAAACTCGATTCCAAATCTAAATATGGTTTTTCGCCGGCGAAGCCCGGAGCACGAGTGAAACCATTCACTGCAGATTGGAACGGAGATGGAAAACTCGATTTGCTGGTAGGAGATTTCTTCAACCTCGAAAGACCTGCACCCAAACTTACCGAAAAACAGAAAAAGGAACTGAGTGCACTCGAGGATAAGCAAAGAGCCATCGTGAAAAAACAGCAAGTTTGTTATGAGCGTATTGGAAAACAGGCACTACGAGTCATAGGTAAAAATAAAATAGAGGAACTTTCCCAAGAAGAGATGCAAAAATACGTCGACACATTCAGGAAAATAGGGGAGCAAGACAAAGAGTATCTGCAATTGAATCAAGAGTATTATAAACTCCATCAAGCAATCGAAAAACTCCGCCCCACTCCTGAGTTAACAGGAGTCGTTTGGGTTTATTTGAGAAAGTAATTTTCACAACGTGCCTGGAATCGAAGTCCGCAGTATCGTCAAGGACTTCCCTGCTGTTCGCGCTCTGGACGACGTAAGCGTACGTTTCGCCCAGGGAGAAGTTCATGGAATAATCGGGGAAAACGGGGCGGGGAAAAGCACGCTGATGCGAATCTTGGGGGGGCTCGAAAGTCCGACCTCCGGCGAAATCTACATAGAAAGTAATGGGAAAACCCAGCGGGTCGAATTTCGAAACGTGCGCGATTCGCTGCGCCATGGCATAGCCATGATTCACCAAGAACTCAATTTAGTTGACGATTTAACGATTGCAGAAAACGTATTTTTAGGAACCGAGCCGACAAAAGGGGGAATCCTACAACGCGCTCGAATGCACGACGCAACGAAACATTTGCTCGACCGTATCGGAGCGAATTTCGAACCGTATATCGAGGTCGGCAAACTATCCATTGCAGAAAAACAACTCGTCGAAATCGCAAAAGCCCTTACCTACGACGCTTCTACGCTGATTATGGATGAACCGACATCGGTTCTCAGCGAACGCGAAACGAAGAATCTTTTTTCGCTTATCAAAAACCTGAAAAGTCGCGGCGTGAGCGTGATCTACATTTCTCATCGTCTCGCGGAAGTGGAAGAAATTTGCGATAGAATCACCGTTCTGCGCGACGGCAAACACATTCGTACATTTCCAAAAGGGGAATTGACACAGACCGAAATGGCAAATCTCATGGTGGGGCGCCCTTTGAGCGACATGTTTCCCACAAAAGTCCCGTTCGAGAAAACCCGTCCCGCTCTATCCGTTCGCGCTCTTTTGGGAGAGGGTATGCGAGAACCTGTCGACTTCGAAATCTTTCCGGGTGAGATTCTCGGATTGGCAGGTCTAATCGGTGCAGGGCGAACGGAACTCGCAGAAACGATTTTCGGAATCCGCTGCATTCTTTCTGGAGAAATCTCTCGTCATGAGGCAAGATGCGCCATTCGCACCGCTAAAGACGCCATGCAAAACAAAATCGCATACGTTTCGGAGGATCGAAAAGAAAAGGGATTGATCTTGAATATGGACGTTGTCGAAAACATCACCCTCGCCAATCTTTCCGCTTACGCAAAGCCTATCCTACGTTTCTCCGAAGAAAGAAAAGCAGCAAAAGAATGGACTGAGAAACTCGACATACGAGTTCCGAATTTACATGCTCCTGTGCTTTACTTGAGCGGGGGGAATCAACAAAAAACCTCTTTAGCGAAATGGTTAGACACGAAACCCGAAGTCCTCATTTTAGACGAGCCGACGCGCGGTGTGGATATCGGGGCGAAAAGAGAAATTTATGAAATCATCCATCGCCTTGCCTCCGAAGGAATGGCTTGCATTCTGATTTCCTCTGAAATGCAGGAATTGATTGGTTTATGTCATCGTGTACTCGTGATGAGGGGGGGAAGAATCGTGAAAGAACTTCGTGGGGATGATATCTCGGAATCGGCGATAATGACGGCAGCGGTGGGGATTGAGGCATAAGTGAGAAGACAACTACTCGCCATGGAGAAAACCGAAGTAAAATCTCAGATAACCTAAAACATTCGCTATGAAAATTCTCGGCACGTTTCTTCAGCGATACGGAGTCCTTGCGGCGTTCCTTCTTCTTTTTGCATGGAATGCGTTTAGAGACCCTGGAGTTTTCCTACAACCGGAGAATCTTCGCAACCTCGTCAACCAAAACGTCGGCGTCGGAATCATCGCAATCGGAATGACACTCGTGATTATTACGGGGGGGATCGACCTTTCCGTCGGAAGCATGTTAGCGCTCGCTGCCGCGCTCGGAATCACCGCACTCAATAAAACGATATCTTTAGGATACGGAGAAAGCGTTGCGTGTGCGATTGCGGCAGTCGTTTCCATCGCTTCGGGTACGTTGATGGGGGCATTCAATGGGTTATTGGTCGCGTACGGGCGCATTGCTCCTTTCGTAGCGACCCTCGCAGGTTTTGCGGCATATCGCTCGCTGTGTCTTGCGCTCGCCGATGGAGGAGAAATTCGTTCTCAAAGCACAGAACTTTTTCCGTCTTTGGTGCGCGGAGGGATTCCCTTGCCGCTCGTAAATGTCAGCGGGGGGGAGCCATTGATGATTACGTGGGGCATCATTCTTTTCCTATTAGCCGCATTGTTGGCCGGATTCATATTGAACTATTTGCCGTACGGACGTCATGCGATTGCGACGGGTAGTAACGAGCGCGCAGCAATTTACAGCGCCATCAACATCGCAAGCACACGATGGATTGCCTATACCCTTTTAGGATTCCTCACCGGCATTGCTGCATTCACGCAAGCGAGTCGCATGAATTCCGTCGCTTCCGGTTCTCTCGGAAATCTTTATGAACTGGATGCGATTGCCGCCGTAGTCATCGGCGGCACGAGTTTGCGGGGGGGCAAAGGTCGAATTTGGGGAACCGTCGTCGGGGTTCTTCTTTTGGGCATCATCACGAATATGCTCGTAGTCGCCAACGTTTCTGTGCATTGGCAAGGCGTCGTAAAAGGCTCGGTCATCCTCGCTGCCGTACTTTTACAAAGAGAGCAGAAAGACTAACCTCCCGAGCGAGGTCAAACTTGGGCTAAGATATAGATTCTAAAAGGAGGTTTTTTGCATGCACTCACGATTCATGAATGGCATTATCATGTCCTTGCTCGCTGCGCTTTTCTTCGCGGGGTGTGGGAAGCCAGCGGGTTCGCCCCCGACTGGCTCGAGCGGCATTGCTCGAAATCTGAAAATCGGCATTTCCGTTCCCGCAGCGGACCACGGATGGACTGCTGGTGTGATTTGGTGGGCGAAGGAGGCGATGAAACTTTATCCCGACGTCGAATGGACGCTCGCTACTGCCGAAAACCCAGACAAGCAAATCAAAGACCTCGAAACGATGATGACGCAAGGGTTGGACGCGATTGTCGTTCTTGCGACCGAAAGCGCACCCATCACTCCTGTGGCTGAGGAAATAAAAAAACGAGGAATCCTGCTCGTCAATGTAGACCGCGGTTTTACTAAACCCGTTGCAGACCTTTTCATCGAAGGCGATAACAAAGCGTTCGGACGGAAATCTGCAGAATTCATCGTGAACAAACTCAACGGCAAAGGAAAGATCGTGATATTGGAGGGCATTCCGAGCACAGTGAATACCGACCGCGTAGAGGCGGCGATGGAAGTTTTCAAAAGACACCCTGGAATCGAAATCTTAGATCGACAAACAGGGATGTGGAATCGTCAAAAAGCGCTCGACGTGATGCAAACGATTTTGCTCAAGCATCCGAAGATCGATGCCGTCTGGGCAGCGGACGACGATATGGCTTTAGGTGCGGAGCAAGCGATCAAAGAGGCTGGACGCGAAAAAGAGATGTGGATTTTAGGGGGGGCAGGAATGAAGGACATCGTGAAGCGCGTGATGGAAAGCGATCCGCTTTATCCCGCCGACATCACCTATCCGCCTTCCATGATTGCTGTCGGAGTTCATGAAGCAGTTTCGATTCTGCGCGATGGCAACCGCGAAAAAATTCTCCAATTCATGCCGAAGCACATTTTGATCGACGTGGAACTGATTACGCCGGAGAACGCGAAAGATTATTATTTTCCCGATTCGGTGTTTTGAGATTACCGGAAGTAATTATTATCGCTTTCACAACTTCTTAATTCGAATACTCCGAAACCAGACTTTATACCCATGGTCCTGGAAGACAATCCGACCTTTTGGTTTCCTCCCGAATTCCGGTAACGAGGCGAATTTGCTCTTCGATACTCGAGCCTTCCAATCCTCCGAGCCGATTTCGTACTCTACGATTTTTACGCCGTTCATCCAATGCTCAACTCGGTTGCCATTCGCAATAATCCGAACGTAGTTCCATTCGCCTGCCGGTTTCACGACCTTCTTCGTAGGAGCGTAAAGAGCATATGCCGCACCAGCGGAAGTTTCCGGAGTCTTGCCATTCGGGTGACGCTCGTCATCGAGAATTTGGAATTCAGGACCCGTTTCGGCAGCCCCCCCATGATCCTCGGTGGCACGGTAAAAGATTCCGCTATTGCCCCCTGGCTCGATTTTCCATTCTAAACGCAATTCGAAGTTGTCGAACTCCTCGAGCGTACATAAATCCCCCCCGTCTTCACCGGGTACGAGCGCCAGAGCGCCATCACGAACTCCCCATGCTTTCGGTACCGTCGCGCGTTTCCATCCTCTCCAACCCCTCGTCGTTTTCCCGTCGAAAAGCAACCTATAACCTTCGCTCTTTTCCCTTTGCGTCAAAGTGTTCGGAGGGGTTTCTTCTCTAACGCCATATTGATAGGCGTAATCCGTTGTCATGTTCGAAGAAAAAACAAGAGCAATGAATGTCAATCCACACATAATCGAAACCTCCTTTTATTCGGTAATCAGCATATCACACCCTGTGGATAGGCAGTTTCCATGGCTTTCGATATTCTCGCTGATACGCCAGTGTGTTCTTTCCGGCATTTCCCACAATGTCCATTTTTTTCTTATTCCAAAGCACCGTCTCTCCAGATAGGAGCGAAGCGTTGATGAGATGGCAAACAATGGTCGTTTGTGCGAGAGATTCCAAATCGGCGCGCGGTTTTTCGCGCGTTTTGATGCAATCCAACCAATTGCGCCAATGGTCGTTGGTCGGTGGAAATTGTTCTTTTGGTAATTCTTTTCCATCCGGGTCGAGTACGACCCAACCTCCGCGCCATAGACGCAATGTCCTGCCATCAGCGCTTACGAATTCGATTCCATGAAAAGGAATTCCGGGATGGTCGCGGCTCACCTTCCAGTGTAATACGAACTCCGGATTTTCGAATTTCAACAGGGCTTCCGTAGTATCCGGGGCTGTACGGTCGTCATCCGTTATCGCCCAAAGCCCCCCCAATGCGGTGATTTCTGTCGGCATAACCAAATCGTCGCTTTGGCTCATTCCCAAAAGAATGATATCGATCAAATGCACTCCCCAATCCGTGGTCATTCCTCCGCCATAATTCAAAAACCATCTCCAATTGAAGTGCAAATGATTCGGTTTATAAGGAATCAATTCCGCAGGACCTGTCCAAAAATCGTAATCGAGTTCTCTCGGGGGGGTGGTGGGCTGCTGTCTTCCCGCGCGAAACCCATCGGACATCCACGAACGACAGAGAATCACCTTCCCTAATTTCCCAGAACGAATGTAGGCGATAACGTCCGTAAAGTCTTGCACGCTTCGTTGCCAAGTACCGACTTGCACGATACGTTTGTATTTCCTCGTCGCAGCAACCATAGGGTTCGCTTCTACGATATTGAAAGAAATGGGTTTTTCGCAGTACGCGTCCTTCCCCGCTTCGCAAGCATAAATCAAATTCAATGCATGCCAGTGGTCCGGAGTGCCGATAATCACGGCGTCTATATCTTTTTGTTCGAGGAGTTTTCGAAAATCGCGATACACTGCAGGTTTTTTCCCGTATTTTCTTTGCACCTCCAAGAAATCTCCCGGAATGCGGTTTTCGTCCACATCGCAAAGTGCAACGACTTCGACTTCAGGGTACTGCATCAAAGTGCGCATATTCGCTCCACCCATACCTCCGCAGCCAATCAAACCTAAAAGGATTTTCTCGTTTGCAGAAACCTGCTTGGTGCGGTTAGAGGCTTCAGAAGGAACATCTAGCGCTCCGAGTGCGATTCCACTTGCCGCTAAGCCGATGCTTCGAACGAATTCCCTCCTGGTAATCCCACCAGCGTCTTCTTTCTTCATTCCTTACCTCCTTATAGCCACAGTAGATTTTTATGTATGTTAACCTAAGAGAGCAGGCTGATGTCTTTTAAAGGATCGAGCCGTCGTGGCATCTTAGGAATAGTTAGCTCCTCGAGAAGGGTTGAGGCATCATTTCCTAAAAGGATGCAGTAGATTTTTTACGGAAGAATGTGGCTTATATATAACTAAAAAAGAGGGGCTAGGTACTAATGGCTAAGGTACTTGGAAGTGCATACTATCGTTCCGTTCCAAATCCCGGGACGAATCGCTATCTCCATCTCATCGTCATCGGCTACTTTTTGGAACTCTTTTTTCTGCTCTCGCTCGTTGGCATTGCGGCGGGTTCAGGTTACGGTATTTACTGGGTACTTACATCAGGCACCGTTGGCGGTTATGTTCGTTACAAACTAGTGATTTTTTTCGCCACCGTGATTCTATCGGTGCTTCCGTGTCTTTTCGTATTTCGCCCGAGATATCGCCCCTTCGGTTTCGAAATCCAGAGAAATAGACATCCACGATTGTGGTCTCTCATCGACGAAGTTGCTCGAGGAATGCAAACGAAACCTCCCGACACGATTTTTCTAAATCACGAGGTGAACGCAGCGGTATTCGAAGTCGGCGGCATTTTCGGAATGAACAGAAAACGAATCATGATTATCGGACTCGGAGAATTGAGTGCCGTAAATATATCGGAGTTTCGTGCAACGATTGCTCACGAACTCGCTCATTATGCTGGAAAACATACCGCTTTGAACGGCTGGCTCATTCGAACATCGGAACGTATCGAATTGCTCGCCCAAGAAGAAACTCCATGGTTGCTTGCGTTGTTCGTAAATTTTTATTTGTTCGTTTTCATGCGATTCGTCGGCTCACTTAGGAGACGAGAAGAATTTTATGCCGATGAAATATCCGCACGCCTCGTAGGCAGAACCGCTGCGATGGAAAGTTTAAAAAAAGAATACATTTATGGTTATCTTCAAGAGCATTTCTACGATAAGGGGGGGATGAACGCAATTCACGATGGAATAAACTATTTCGCCGCGCTCAGGCAATACGCAAAAAGCGCTTATAACCAAGACCAATTTCCGAATATCGAGAAGAAAATCGGAGCGATCTATCCGACGCCTTATGACCAGCACCCTACATATCCCGAACGCATCGCCTTCCTGAGGAGATTGCCCGATAAACCTCACAACACCGATACGCGTCTCGCCCGCGAACTATTGGATAACCCCGACGAAGTGGAAAACGGTTTGACGAAATGGATGAAAGTGCTGATCGATTTGACTCCGACTGTTCCGCGGGATTAAAAGTATCTTTACAAAAAAATCCAAAGGCAATATTTCTTACGAGAAATTACCTTTATGTTATTTGAAAGAAGTAGTCGAAGACATCAGGTGCAGTTGAGGCATCTTTAAAAAACATAAAAAAATCCCTCGATTTTCGAGGGATAATCTTGCTTTATCGGAGGCAAGGGGTTTTATAGGTGATTAATCGTGAACGTTATTTCCGCTCGCATTCCGTCACCTGAACCTTTCACGGTTAACGGTTCACCACGATATCCGTTCACGTCGCCAGTGATGCGTCCGTTCACGGTGTTATAAACGAGCGTCAATTCACGTTCGCCCCGTAGAGGGTTGATGTCACACCAGTCATCGCGTCCTGAACTACCTGTATCGAAGTCAAACAATCTAATCCGTATGGTTGTAGTATCACCCCATACGAT
Source organism: Fimbriimonadales bacterium (assembly GCA_035559795.1). Lineage (NCBI taxonomy): Bacteria > Bacillati > Armatimonadota > Fimbriimonadia > Fimbriimonadales > Fimbriimonadales bacterium. Next base: position 80,882 of record DATMAR010000007.1, read on the forward strand.
GTTCGTAATTCTCCAACCAGGTCTCAGAACGTCTTGACCGTGCCAAACACTCGTTCTGGTCCATTGTCCGTCTATCAGCACCTCAGCGTAGAAATCCGCTCGGTCTGCTTTGAGGAAATCCTTATCGAGGTTGTCGATTTGTGCAACCTGCATAACGGACACGGTTACGATGTTGGGCTGTGCCTTAGTCCCACCTATAATCGGGAGCGCTAAAGCAAAAGCACAAACTGCTAACATTGTCAGTTTTTTCATTTTTACCTCCTTATCTTCACCTTGAATTTTCGCGTTTTACGCTGTTCCACATGTTTCATGTTCGAACTCGATTCAAGGATGTTTTCGGAGCATCTCTTTACGAGATGTTCTACTTAACGACTGAAAAGGAAGATCTATTCGTGTTTAATGAAAGAAATATGCGGTGAGTAGTACCATAGTAGTATGTCGATAATCGTCTGTGATAGGAGCCCAATAAAACTTTTAGGAAAAATCCCTACATAACCTTCGTTTCGTTCCGTTTATTTATTCGGGCATTCTACAATCCAGTTCTTAATTAGTTTATTATTACACCAAGCCCCCCCGCCACGGATTTTCGCCGCTGTCGTTTCCCAAGTGACTGTCTCTTGCGTTGCCGTGTTCGGTTTATTCTGGTCAGGATCGTGTGCAAAAACGAGCGTATAATCTCCGTTACATAATTTCGCCATACCTACAACGGAAACCGTGTGCGTCCCGGTGTCCATTTCTACGTCTTGGTCTGCGAACTGTTCATACACCTTGTCAATCTCTCGCGGTTTGTATTTCGTAGTTTTTACAGGAAGTCCTTTCGCTTTCATATAAGCGTCTTTTGTATCTGGCCATTTGTTCGAATCACAACCCCCCTTCGTCCAGCCCGTAGCGGTTTTCATCTTCTCCGTGGTGATATCTTCTGCTTTCATCCCCAGATTATGCTTCGTGTTCAACCATTGAAGACTGTTCGATACCGCCGTCGGAACGCATTCGTTCGCACCTGCTTCCTGGTTGGGAAAGTTCGCATGTGTCTTGAGTTCATCGCAAACCAAAAAGCCACGCACAGGCTCAGGGGGGGCGAACGGAAGGAATCCGTGCAATCCTCCGCTCCACATATTTTGGTTGAGGTCTTGTACGTTCGCTGGCTCGTTTCCTGGGGGAAGATAGTCCAATGGATAAGGCGTAATGCTGAAGTTGTATTCCATATAATTCACGTCCGTTCCCCATGGAAAGGGCAATGCATAACTTATGTTTACGGATTGCAAAAACCCTGCTCCCTCGACACTCAAAAGCGGAATGTTCATAACCTGCCATGCCCCGTTGACGTTGAGATTGAAATACAGCGGAAATGACTCGCCAACATAGGTGATTTTCACCGTGCCCCAATTCGAGTTGGGTTTGTAGACGTTATCGTAAAAGAGGTTGATTTGGTAGAACTCAAGTTGTGCTCCGCGCTGCGAAAACCAACTTGTTTCGACTGGCGGAATGAAAACCACTACTAACAAAGCGCTTAGTATTCGAAAAACCATTCTATTTCTCCTGAAAGCGGAATGCCTGTGCGTGCTGTAATACTGTTCGTGCTGTTGCGTGCTGTGCGGTCAGCTTCAGTATAACATGGAAGATGTTCAAGCGAGGAACTGAGAGTTTTTTTCCTATCAAGTTGGTGGGCGGTACTGGATTTGAACCAGTGACCCCTACAGTGTCATTGTAGTGCTCTACCCCTGAGCTAACCGCCCTTTCGAGGCAATTCATTCTACCTTGCCTTGAGTTTAGGATAGGTACAATTTTGAAATTCCTACGGAGTCTATCAAGGCTTGGACACGCTCGAACTTCAAAATAAAATTCCTATCCCTACGCTCCAACGTCTTGCAACTCTCTATAAAGTTTTGCGAGAAGCGGAAGCAAAGGGAGAAACTTTTTTAGACAGCCTGGAACTGGAAACACGGACAGGCACATCCGCTGCGCAAATCCGCAAAGACCTCAGCCTGGTCAAATTGACGGGCAAGCCAGGAGTAGGATACGAGGTAGAGCCTCTACGTCGACAAATTGCGCGTTTTCTGAAAATTGACCGAACGTTACCATTCGCACTCGTCGGAGTAGGAAACCTCGGCCAAGCATTAGCCTCTTATCCAGGTTTCGGAGAGTACAACTTTCGGCTCGCCGCTGTTTTCGATAACGACCCTCAAAAGATAGGAAAGACGATCAATGGGTTCGTCATCGAGGATGCAAACGCATTGCCACGACGCTTGCGTGAATTGAAGATTCGAGTCGTAGCGATAACCGTTCCAGCCCCTGCTGCGCAAGGTGTGGTTGAGGCAGCAATTCGCGGTGGGGCTCGTTGGATCTTGAATTTCACTCCCACACACCTAAAAGTTCCGGAAGACTGCTTCGTTCGGGACGTATCCTTCACACACGAATTCGCGATACTGGCGTATTTTATCAATAGAGAAAAATGAAAAACGAAGATTCCCGAGTAAAAGTAAAAGAATGCGATTTTTTAGTTATCGGTAGCGGGATAGCGGGTTTGACGTTCGCCCTGCGTACGTCGGATCATGCAAAGGTCCTCGTCGTTACAAAGGGCAAACTCTCCGATGCGAACACGAGTTGGGCTCAAGGGGGGGTTGCTGCTGCGGTGGGAGAGGACGATTCTTGGCGATTGCACGAAGAGGACACCTTGCGCGCAGGCGCAGGACTTTGCGATCCTGTTGCTGTGCGCTTTTTGGTGCAGAATGCGCGGCCTGTTTTGGAATGGCTCATCAGCATCGGCGCGCAATTCGATTTCACGGATAACCACGGACTTCCCCATCTCGCTCTCGCACGAGAGGGGGGGCACAGTCGTAGCAGGATCGTTCACCACGCGGACCAATCCGGTGCTGAAATTCAACGCGCGCTCACTGAAGCCGTTAAGAAACAACCGGCAATCGAATTTTGGGAACATACTTTCTGCGAATCTTTAGGGATGAGGGATAATCGCTGTACAGGAGCCTTCGTCTACAAAAAAGACGAAGGAAGATACGAAATTCGCGCAAGAAGCGTATTGCTCGGTACAGGAAGTTGCTGTTGGGTTTACCGCTATACCACGAACCCCCCCATTGCAACGGGCGATGGCGTCGCCTTAGCTTCTTCCTCAGGAGCAGAGATACGAGATATGGAGTTCATCCAATTCCATCCGACCACCCTTTATCACCCACGAGGCAGAAATTTTCTCATTAGCGAAATCGTACGCGGTGCCGGCGCTGTCCTTCGCAATTCCGAAGGAAAACGCTTTATGTTAGATTACGACCCTCGCGCAGAACTCGCCCCGAGAGACATCGTCGCAAGAGCGATCTACACAGAAATGACGCGCACGAAACAGCCTTGCGTTTATTTAGACCTCACCCATCTCGATCCAAAACAAGTGCGAAAGATGTTCCCTGGTATTTGTGATCGTTTGGCGAAATACGGTTTCGATATTACGAAACAACTCATTCCGGTAATACCTGCCGCTCACTATCAATGCGGGGGGGTTCATACGGATTTGAACGGAAGAACGAACATCACGGATTTATACGCCTCGGGAGAGGTTGCGCATACGGGAGTGCATGGCGCCAATCGCTTGGCGAGCAACAGCCTTTTGGAAGCCCTCGTATTTTCCTTCGCGGCGGCGGAACACGCTCCTCGGCATGCAGGAAACATCGAGAGGGGGGAATTCGTAGAGCAAAATGTGCCCCCCGTTCCTCCAGATATGGTTCCCAGTTTGGTTAAAAGACTTCGAAATCTGATGTGGGAAAAAGCGGGCATCGTACGCTCGAATAAGGGACTCGAGGAAGCAGCGAATACGATTCATGAGATGATAGAAGCCGTTCGCACGAGACATCGTTCCGACAAAGATAAGACTTTCCTTAGAAAAGGCAGCGAGGCAGCGAACATGCTCGAGTGCGCAAGGCTCATCGTTCAAGCAGCGATTGCCCGAAAAGAGAACGTGGGCTTACACTACAACATCGATTTGGATACCTCCGCGAAAGCCGTGGTGCAAAAGGCGAGCACTCCCTAAAAATATATTTTCATAAAATTGCACACAACCTTTCTTATAGCAAGCAATCTTCCTTATAAACGAGAAATGAAATGAATGGTTTCCCCTTGTTTACACGGGAACGTTTTATGCTGCTACGGAAATAGCAACGATGAACGTAGAATTTCATTCGACCCCCTCCTTGAAAGTTCCCCCTCTTCGCTCCCCTCGAAGGGAACCGGATTTTTCGTAGATTACAGCAGGATTAAAAAGAGGGAAGCAAAAACGTAAAAAAGGTGTTCTCCTAAGAAAAAGCGGAAAGTTTTGGAATGAAAATACTATCCTTTGGCGAGGATAGATCCAAAAAAAATGTTTACCTCAAAAAAATGTTTACCTTACAGGTGCATTAATCAACTGAAAACCGAATTTCCCCGTATCGGTCGAATACGTTATTGCAACTTCACGCACGCCGATTCGATACCCTAATATCAATGTTTTATCTTCTAATTCGCTACCGAAATAGCGGTCGAATGTCAACGATGTCCCTATACGCCACTTTTTATTGAGAAAATACGAACCGTCGAAAAACAATGTATGACTATCTACGTCCAAACTCTTTACCCCATATGCACTAAAGGACAAAGGTCCGAAACGCTCGGTCACTTGCGCAGTAAGGCGATGTCTGCCGGTGAGTGTTTCCGTAAAAGCGTCGTGCACATAATCGTACGCCATCGTAAGAGAACCACTATTTCCGAATTTCGACACGACCCCGAGATTCCCCACCACTCCGAATCCATCTCCACGCCCTTCACCCCATAAATGAGAAAGCGTGAGAGAGCCGTTCAATATAAGATTCGAACTCAATTTTTGCGGAAGCAAGACAAGGCGACTCCGCATTCCCGCCCCTTCTTGATGCGATTCCTTATCCTCCAATCGCGCGAAGCCAGAGACCGCGGTTAATCCTAATGAAAACGTCGCTGGCAAACGCCCTATTCTTTCGGGATCTGTATCCATATTCAATTCTGCACGGCGACTTTCTGCATCGAAACCGTCGAAGGATTTCGAACTCGTTGCCGAAACATTGACGCTAAAACCATCGAATGGGCGAGCCGCCGTAACACTGCCGAAAACCGAGTCGAAACTCGGAAACTCGAGAACTGCGTTTACGGAAGTGTCGTCGCTGAAATGATGAGAGTGCTGCCATATCAATCCCATGTCCTTTCTTCCTACCCCCCCCAATGTGCATGAGCCTTCGTATTCTTGCCCTTGATAGGAATTCTCCCAATCGAGAAATACCCCCCCGCTCGCCGCATATCCCCTGCCATAAATCGAGCCACTGCGGAGACGCAGTACACTCATAAAACTCGGAGTCAAGGAAACGAAGTACGGGTAATTCAATACGATGCTGTTGTTGAAATAACTTACGATTTGCTCTCCGAGCGGATTACCTTGAGACACATTCGACAAACGAAGCGCATAGAGAGGCATGCTCAACACGCGCATATCCCCCACGTAAACCCGAGCGCGATGAAATTGCAGTTCTCTTTGAGGGAATGCGATGATGCGCTCCGCATGAATGCTGCTGCTCGCGCGCCCTACGTCTTGAAATTCGAACTCGTTCGGTGTCATCCCAGAACCTTCATCCAATCGAGAACCCATCAACTGAAAATAACCCGCTCTGCCTTCTTTTTGAGCAATCGCCGAACCGCGACGACGATAAAGCGAATATCTCAATCTTTTACAATTAATTTTTTCGCCCCCCACTGTGATTTCCGCATCCTTCGCAAGCACGACAAGCGTTTTTAAATCCAGTTGCAAATCCGCCGCGTCAATCGAAATATCTTTATATTTAACAAAAGCAGGTTTCTCTTTTCCCGCTGCGGAAACGATTTGCAGTTCGTTATGGTAAACGAGATATTCGGGACTCGATATTTCGATATACTGTCTCGTCGCCGAAAGAACCGAGCGGTCTTTCACGAACTCGATTTCCAAAGTTCCCACGGTTCCGACAGACGGCACGGTCGCTGTGATGCGGGCTATTCCCGGTGAGTTCGGAGCCACGAGAATCGCACGAGCGACACCATTGATTGTCGTCGTGTCCGCTTCACGAAATGTTCCTAAGTTCGTCGTGAAATGAACACTGCTGCCATCCGCGACGATGCGCCCCCCCGAATCCCTCGCCTCTGCGCTGATCGTAATCACGCTCTTCCCATCTGCAACGGAGAGATTCGGATACGCACTGAGACGAACCGAACCAGATGCCAAAATCACAAGAGGGAAAAATATCAGAAACAGCAAAAGAGACGAGCGCATTCGCTAACCTCCCGATTTTTCTTTCTTAGGTGTTACGATGGCTTCGATAATTTTCGGTGCGACCTCTTGAGCGAACTTACCGACGGCAGCGATGCCCGCCTCCGTTTCGTTTTCGCCATTGGTCGTTATCGTAGATGCAAGCGTTGTGACGAGTTTGTTCGTTTTCGTATTTATCACTTCCACGATAACGACCATCTCGGCAGATTTCGTGTTCGTTTGAAAAGCGAATCTATCCACGACTCCCGCGACGGTGAATTCCGCCCGCAATAAGCGCCCTAATTTCTGCGCTTTATATTCCCCCCCACTTTTTCCCGTAAAAGGCGGAATCAATATTCCTGTGGGAATCGAGCCTTCGTTGATTGCGCGTTTAACGGCAGGATGTGTGCGGGAAAAACGACTAATCCTCAATCTCTTGTCTTGAGATAAACCCTTTTCCAATGCGAGCGTAAGTTCGTTTTCTAACTTTAGCCCTTCCGGAGAACGAGCGTTATCTCCTAAACCGAAATCGAAAAGCAAAACTTCGATTGGTTTACTGCCGCGGGACGCCGCCGTAGGAGCTTGCAAACTCGCATTTACAATAGAAATCGCACAAAGAAAAACAACTGTCCAAAATTTCATGACAGACTCACTTTCCACTCCCGTTTACGGGAGAGAGCCAGAAGAAAGCCAATAAACTTCTTATTGCTGAACATTAATAAGAAACTCTCGCGTGCCTGGCTGATTCATTGTGAATGCATACGACCTACTCACGCGCATGTCGACTTGCTTGCCCGTTTGGGTATCTACGAATTTCAACCGAATATTCTTCGGAATTTCGTTGATCTCAGGCCAGGAAAGCGTGAAGACTCCGGAAGAATACGAAGTGAAACGAATCTTGTATGTTTGTTTGCTTTGTACTTTCCGTATATCCTGAATCCACGGAACGAGTTTTCCTTCTTCCTCGCGCATGAAACTGAACAAAACTTTCGTTCCTGGAGAGGCAGGTGGTTCGAGCACAGAGCGTTCGTTCGCATCTCCGACGGTGGGGGCAACGCCGAAATAGCGCTTACCGAGTTTCAAATTTTGACCTCGTGCTTGAATTCCTAAACGCCATTCCAATTGAGTCTGTGACCAATCTTCTGTCGCGTCGGCTATCGGTGAATCGTCTCCCGTACCGGCGGCAAGCCCTTGTCCACCGGGAAGTCCCGGAAGGTATATAGGTGGCCAGTACAGCGTGATAAGCGCAGTGGATTTCGCCTTCACCCAAAAACCTTGTCCTGCCGGAACGAGTTGCGAAGTATCCGAACTGAACTTATAAAAATTCCCTGTAAGCGGGTCTGGGTCGAAATAATAAATCGTCCCTGAAACGAAGCCTTTTTGCACGAGTTCTTTCCATGTCAAAACTTCTTGTTGATTCGTCGAACTGATTGCGTTGAGTTGGTTCAACTGAATCGGATAGAGATAGGGGTTTCCGATGAGATTCCACCCCCTGCGCAATACATAGGAAAAACCGCCAACGGGGTCATCGCCGAATGGTGTCGCGCCGTTTAGGGCTAAGCCAGGGTATTCGGAATCGGGCAGAACCCATTGTCCTCTTCCTCGCTCGATGGTGTTCGTTACTTCGTATTGTTGAAGCAGAGGATTCCAGTTATAAGCGATGACGTTTGCGGGGGCATATGTCGCTGAAAATGTATTGTTCGCAAGGCTGAATGGAACAGTTACGAGATTATAGGGGAACTTCAAATTCGTTTTCGGAGCAAGTCCGATGACGACTTGTCCTTCCACATCCTTTTGCCCCCCCGGAGTTGCGGAACAACTTATCTTGTATTTTAGAACTCCCGGTGTTGCACCGTCTGCTACCACCTGCCAAGAGACATTATCTACAGTTCCATGTTGTAATGTCGGAATAATTTTCGTTGCCGTTTCTCCAGCATCGAGAGATAATCCTGGTGGGAGTTGGATCGTCAAGGCTACGTTGGACATGTCAATTGTTTTGTCCACAAGATCATAAAGATTATCTACCCAAGCTACAATCGTAAATGGATTCGGATTTAACCCATTGAGTCCAGTGTTGTCGGTTGCAACGAGATATTGTGCCTCTGTGGCTAAAGCGTATCCCTCGGTCTCAGCAGCAGTCTGTTTTGCATTGATGTCTGTTCCACCCCAAGGCAGTTCGAAATAATAAACGATTTTTCTCGAGCCCCCCGGAACGACTGGTTTCGGGTCGAAGAAAATTGCGAAAGTTGTGGAATCCAACGAAAAGTCGTCGAATATCGTGCTGTCCCACAAGAAACCACCGTCGGTGCCGAGAATGTGGTTCCAATTTCCCACTTGAAATCTATCTACCTGTGTTTGGTCCAAATGTCCACTGTCCTTATCTAACAAAACCCGCAAGCCCGGATAAGGAAAAGCCTGACGGAAGAAGATCTCCGCTTTCTTGGGAAAGTTTATAGGATCTTGCTGTCGAATCCATTCTTTTTCGATTACGATAGGTCTTCCTGTCGGGAGCAAAACGTAAGCATTATTCGCCCAACCTGAGGACGCGGGCGATTGACTGAAATTGAGCATGCCCAGCCACATCTTTTGGGCAAGACCTATGTTCGTCGTTTCTGCATTTTGGTTAATCAAAGTCCATTCGAATCGAATCGCATTGGCGCGAGTTGCACATCGCAATTCCGCACGCACCCCCCCGTCTACGGTTTGCCAAGCAGTAAATTTCGTATACGATGCATTGACATAAGCAACGTCTAATCCGCCTTCACCCCATTTCGTGTCGGTAGCATTTCCTGTCGAATCTACAGCGCGAATCGTTACGAAACTCCAATCGTTTCCTGCACCCACAGGAAAGAAGCCGAGGCCAAGAGTTCCCATGGTATGAATGGAAATGTCATCGAGAGGCGTGACATCGCTCCCGATCGCTCCAGTTCGGATACCGATATATCCCGTCGCATCCTCTGCGTCATTTCCGGGGGGGATTCCACAGGGACTCTCGGGACCCCAAGTCACGGTGCCGCTCAAGCCTAGCATCACTTCGATAATGTTCGTCCCTATCGCCAACGAAAGGTAATCCGTTGAAATAGGTTCTGTATTCGTCGGGTCGAAACATACTTCCCAACCGAATTGAGCAGAAGCCTGAGTTGTCAAAACGACTATAGAACTTAGAAGGACTTTCGTTTTTAGTAGTGTATTTTTCATATTGTTTTCCTCCTATCGTACGACAGTTACAGGGGTCGTAACCCTTGCGCGTTCTCCCTCCGGTGTTTCCGCCAAAATTTGTACGATGTAAACGCCGGGGGGGACTGCAATACCGCGAGAATCACGACCGTTCCAAACCACAGTGGCAGTGCCGGCACTGCGAGAGCGCGATTCTAAATCGGCAATGTACTTTCCGTTCGTCGCCAAGATGCGCACTTGAACGTTCGCATCCGTCGTCAACGTGTATTGAATCGTGTAACTACTGCGTGCTCCTCCGGAAACTCTCGTCCCGCTGATGAGGAGTTTTCCAGGCGTTTCAGGTACAGCGGTTATCGTGAATTTCCTCGGAGTGAGTTTTTCATCAGCGCGGAATTGGAATGTCGTGCCATTGCGCACGATTTGGGTCTTTTCCGTCGCTTCATCATAAAGGGTCAAACGTATCCTTTGCGAAGAGGATGCGATTTCGTTCCATCGAAGAGTATACGTCGCGTTCGCACGGTGGGGGCGAACCACGAAAGTATAAGTTTGCTTGCTCTTCGAAAACTCTCGCAAATCTTGCGCTACGGCAGTCTTTCCGTCTTTTCCTAAGAAATACAGAACGACATCGTTAGGTCCAGGGGGGGGTTCGGCTACGACGTCTTGCGATTCGTCGAAATCCTTCGTCGCGCCGAAAAAGTTATTTTTATCTCGTGCACCCGGTGCTTCGACACTCAACTGCATTGCCCAACCGTCTCCGTGAATGATCGAGCCATCACCCTTCGGGCTGCTTTCGTTCGCCGGTGTCGGTGGAACTTGCAGCCAGCATTCTTTGTGAGCGCGCACCCAATGGGATTCGAAAGGAACCAATTGACCGTTCGCAGTTCCTCTCCACGTGTAATCCATATCGACGCCGGTCCCATCGCTCGTTAATTGCCAGCGGAAAATCTGAGGATTGATGATCTTCTTCGCTGCTGCTTCGTCAATCGTGTATACATTCTCACCGAACGTCGTCTCGATAACGATGAGGCAGTTGCCCCAATCCACGAAGTAATCGTATGGGTTTCCGAATTGATTCCAACCCGGATTCAATTTAATTCTATAGTGCAAAACATCGGGCTCAGGACCTTCCTCGACGGGCATAGAGGCGGTGAAATTCGTCGGAAGGAGTAACCACCAACCTACACCCCAAGGACCGTTTTGTGGTGTTTCTTGTGTCGTAGAGCCGGATTGATAGGTTTTGATGATTTCTGCGCTTGCAGGAGTGAACCCTGCATCTTGGGTGTTATCCCCCCCTGTGTAAAACGAGTACGTTCCTTGCGGATTCCCATTCGCATCCAGGCCGGTGAAAACCCATCGCGCCATATCGAAATCCACACCTAACGTCCCGAAAAGATCCTCAGGTAGATATCCTCCTGGCGGTGCGCCATCACCACCGATTCCATATGGGAGCGAAAACATAATCTTTCCCGTCGAAGGTTCGCTGAATGTCGTCCACTTATGGGAAACTACCGACAACTGCACTTCCCCTTCGACCGGGATCGCGTTCGTAGCATCGTCTACGCCTTCTACACGAATAATCCAACTGTTATCGTTATTTACGCCATCGTATAAACGCGTTGCCCCTTTCAAAATGAAAATGTTCGGGTCGCCTTCTGGGTCTGGGTCTATGGTGTAATCACCCGCATCTACGGTTTGCGAGAAACTACCATCTTGTGTTTCGATCGTAACGACAGGCGCATTCGCGCCGGATGTCTCCACACGAAACAGACGAAAAACAAAAGGCACTTTTTGATATTTGATCGTTGCGCCGTTTTCGGGAGTTATCGGTTTGATATAAGGAACTAAAAGCGCTGCAGCGGCAGCGACATCTATTTCGCCCCAACCCGTGTCGAGATTCGGTTTCGTATCTCCTGGAGCGACGACAGCCGTTTCTTTCAATACGTCCACGATATCCTCTCGCGCTATTCCTCCAGAAAATAGAAGTGCTGCCGCCCCCACCGCTTCAGGACACGAATAAGAAGTTCCACCACCAGCAACAGTTCCAGAACTGCCTCCGAAATACCCTAAGCAAAGAACGTCTGCCGTAAAATCGCCAGTAGGTGTAGCGATATCAACTTTGTGAATTCCGTCTTCGCTACCAGGACTCGAATAACTTGCAAATGTCCCCTTTGTGCCTCCATCGTAACGTGTTCCAGCGACGGACACTACGCTCTTGAAACTCGCAGGCCAACCGGCAGGGAAAGGACGGCTATTCCCTGATGAAGCGAAAGGAATCGTTCCTTGCGATGCGATGTGATTGAGCATTTGCTCGGAAATTGCATCGGGAAAACCAGCCCCATAACTCATGTTTTGCGCGAGAAGGGGGGGCAAGTCGGGGATTTCGTTGTAATCGATCACGAATTGATATGCATCGAAAATTAACTCGAACCAAAGGTTTCCGAAATCATCGCAAGCGACAATCGGTAGACACTTCACACCTTCCCACGTCACGCCTGCCATATCGAGAGCGTTATCCGTTCCAGCAACCATGACGCTCGCTGTCATCGTGCCGTGGGTGAAAAAGTCTAAAGCATCAGGAGGCAAAGGCGGACGAACCTCCGTGCCACCGGTGAAAGTGTTGTAGCCTGTAATGAAGCGGAGGTTTCCGAATTTATCGAGAAAATCGGGATGGTCTAAGTCATACCACGTGTCGATATCGGCGACGATTACACCATCGCGTCCTTTCGTGGTTTCCCATGCCCCCCCTGGATCCGGTAATCCAATTTGGAACAAGTTCCATTGCTTAGTCGTATCGTTTACGCTCGTTCCTAATTCAGGATCGTTGGGATTTTGATACAGTTCTACTTTGTGATTGAGATAAGCAGCCTTGACGAGAACGCTTTCGCGAATCGCATCGAGTTTTTCTTGGATGATTGCTTTCTCTTCTAACTCGGACAATTTGTCCGCATCCGGTAAATAAATAAGAAACATCCCCGGTGCACGCATCATACGTTTCAGAACCATCCCGTAACTCTGCGCAAAAGAGGAGGCTTGATCATAGGTCGTGGATTGATTCTTCAACCACACGATGATCTCACCCTTCTTGTACGGGTAGTCCGTGTCTAGTGCAAAAGCCGTTACACCGAAACTCGATGCACTAATTATTAGGCACGATATCCATTTCCAAAGTTTTCCTGTCATCGTCTCCACTCCTAATGAACAAGCATAACACTACATTGACAACGTCCGACTTTAGCGTCCCTTCTTGGGTGTCCCACCAGGTTTACGATCATCCGGTTTTCCTTTCGGAGGTCGCTTCCCACCAGGCTTGGGCGTCATCGGATTCTTTTGCGGACCTGGAGGTGGCGGGGGTTCTTCAACTCGTTCGAATTGCGCGACAACACCGGGTACGAAACGCTGGGCAATTACGTCTGGACGAGGACCAGGCACATCTCCAGCAACTCTCGCACCTACACGCCAATACAATTTCTTTACACCTGGAAACACGCCGCTAATGTCTATCGGTTCATCCGTACAAAGTTCCGTTCCTGGTGGCACCGCTGTCGTTTGCTTGAATGCGACCATCACTACCTGACTCGGATTATTGAAAGCAGGTGATGTCGAGATCTCTACAGCGTAATCTGTTGCTGATTCCACCGCTTGCCAACAAAATTCGGTTTCGTTGGGAACGTCTTGCGCTCCATCAGCCGGGAAAGTGGGAATTGTTCTTTCCAATGGCGTTGCGTTACCTTTTGCGTATTCGAAACCAGTTTGGAAATAACAATCCACGACATCACCTTCACCAGCACCAGGAACATCGAGTGAGGAAAGTTTATAAACCAATCGAATGCGATAAAGATAAGTAATTCCAGAAATGATTCCCGGAGCGCTGAATTCCGTACCACCCGGGTCCTCGATGCAAGCAGGACCACCTACGAATGCGTCGAGGTTTCGATAACTGCCAGTAAATCCAGTTCCTGTATTGAGAATCGTGGTTTCGTTCGCTTGCGCAACTAAAGCGGGGTCGGGAAAGATGCCATCCCCGTTCAAATCAATTCCGTCTAAATCGTGACGGAAGATTTGCCATTCCACCTTGTTGTTTACAGAGCCTGTAAAGATATTCGGAGTCCAACTACATCGAACCGCTGGCGCTCCCGATGCAGTCAAATCTGCTTCTGTAATAAATTCGCCGGGACCGAATTCCATATTCTCCTTCGCAACCAAAGTCGCGCCTAACCCAATAACGAGCAACCCAACCAGCGAATTCGTTACATCCATTCGTTTTACCGTTCGAACTTTCGGACCACGACTGGTGAGAACAACCGTATCGAGTTTGTCGTAAATTGGGCGAGCTTTATCGCCTGGAGCAACACCTTTCACGCTTCGAGAAACAGTCGCTTCACTTTGGTCAGGCGAAACGCTCGTAACTCGAATAACAGCAACCATCTCCTTTCCACGGGTAACTACCAACTCCATTCCTTGCTTAATTCCTTCACGACTACCCTTATTCAGTCTCAAGGCTTTGCCCGGTGTGGCGAGTACGTATGCATAGCCGATTTGTTGAGAAAGGACTCTTGAGACGACTTGCTGAGCAGCGTAATCTACAGCCTCTGCAAGAAGAGTATCGTCGCTAACGTCACCAGGTCGTTCTGAGGATTGCCCATAAACTGCAGCGCCATAAACCGCTAATCCAGAAGCGACATCGATACCGCGAACTTCCATAACGATGTCCGCAGACTTCCCGTTTCCTCCGGTGTTAATACGCGCTTGCGTTACCTCACCGACAAAAACGGTCTCGACTTGCAAGAACTGCCCTAATTTCAAAATGTCGAGGTGACGGGTTACGGGGGGTTGGAGTCCCAAATCTGTATAAGCACGCTCCACGGTTTCTCGCGGAACGACATTCGCCTTGTTGGTACCTGCCAATAACGTAGCAACGGCGTCTGCTGCAGTGCCACCAAGAGCGGGTCCGCCGATTCCCGACGTGTTGGCAAAATCAATAACAGCCCACTGAGGAAGGGTTGCCGTGATTTGCCCCCTGGACTCGGGAGTTATCATGAATACGAGCGCAAAACAACTGCTGAGTAGAAAAGCTCTAAAAGCGTTCTTCGGCAAAAGGGGAGATAAAGCCTTCACGATGTTTGTTTCCTCCTTGCTTCTTTTTTCATCTCTGTTCTTCGAAACAACACTGCTTGTTTTCGGCAACTGCTCCGAGGGTATGCCCTTTAGCACGAAACACCCACTAAAGCACCTACCAAATTCAGCACATCCTCCGGCTTCTGCGCTTCAATAAGCGCAGGAGAGCCACAAGATGCGAGTATAGCACGTATCGAACATCCTAAAAGTCTATGTCCGACACGATTTTTTCTATCAGTAACTTGACTGTATGAATCGGGAAATCGGTTCGCACAATTCGGTCAGCAAATACACGTTTCACTTCCGTGGGGAGTTGCGCCTCCATTACCTTCCTCGCCATATGCTCATCGCCTTGAAAACGAGCCGTCAACCTCTTCATCCGATTTTCTTCTCCGGAATCCAGCACCCAAACTTCATCGAAGTAAGGATGGGTAACCGTCTCGATGAGTAAAGGAATTTCGAAAAAGCATGTCCCCTCCGCATTTTCCCCCCACGAAAACATGCGATTCAAAACCAAAGGATGCATACAGGCATTAAGTCGCCTCCGGAAGTTAGCGTCACTAAAAGCCATTTCTCGAAGCCAAGTTTTGTTTACTTTTCCCCCTCGTACTGCTTCTTCTCCAAACTCCTCCTTGAGTTTCCTCTGGAAATCCGGGTCTTCATACAAACTCGAGACAATCTCATCTGCGCTGATTCCTGGGAACCCCAGCTCTTTCAAAAAAAATAAGACCGTGCTCTTTCCGTCACACGGTCCGCCCGTTATGGCAATGCGCACTTCTTAATCGTAACTTATTCTTCTACTTTGTTTTTTTTAATCGTTTCGTTTTTTCTGCTCGTTTGGAGCTTCATTTCACGTGAACTTTTCAGATTAGTCCGCATTTTCTGCTTCTCTTCGTTCCGGATGCTCTTGTTCCTCGGACGCTTCTAAATCTACTGCAGCGACGCTGCTTTCCGATTGTTCCGTTTCAACCGATTCGTCGGATTGTTCTTCATCCCGCTGAATTAAGCCTCTTAGAGCGCCAAGTCGCTCGCCTATAGTCGTACCCGTCGAATGGGGTTCTTCTTCGGTTCGAGTTATACGTCTCTGTCGCCCTTTACGCTTCGGCTCTCGTCTCGGCTGACGTTCTTCATAAGGAAGAAGCGCCTTCATAGACAACACCATTCTTCTTTCTTCCGGACGAAGTTCGATAACTTGAACGTCCACTTCGTCTCCCGGTTTGACAATATCCGACGGTCTCGAGATTCTGCGGTGAGCCATTTCACTCACAGGGATAAATGCCTCCGCTCCTTCAGGGAGTCTTACGAAGGCACCGCTTTGCACCACGCGAGAGATTTTCGTCTTCAGTTGTTGCCCGATGTGATAGTTTTCTTTTATGCTAACCCACGGGTCGGGGAGAACATGGCGTCGCCCCAAACTTACTCTTCCTCTTTCGGGGTCAACACGTAAAACCATCACGGTTACCTCGTCGCCGACTTTAAGCTCTTCGCGAGGATGCTCGAGCCTTGCCCATGAAATTTCGCTCACGTGAAGCAACCCATCTACCCCGTTCAAATCAACGAAAGCGCCGTAATCCACGAGGCGTCGAACTTTCCCTTTTAGAATGTCGCCGTTTCGAACATTCGCGAAAAATTCTTTTCGCCTTTGTTCCCGCAGGATTTCTTCTGCCTCTTTGTTGGAGAGGACGACTTTATTTCTGACGCTATCTATATCAATGATTTTCAATGGGATGCTTTGTCCCACGTACCTATCTAATTTTTTGATATCGCTCGTAGCGACATGGGATGCAGGCACAAACCCTCTAACGCCTACATCTACTTCTAATCCGCCTCGAACGCGATTAATAACCATTGCGTTGATAATTCTTCCGGACTTGTAGTCTTCGACGAGACGTTCCCATGCTGCCTCGAAATCCGCGAGCCTTTTGCTCACTATCGGGTTCCCCTCTCGAGAGTCGGGTCTTATCACTTTCACCTTGATTCTGTCGCCGACTTTGACGACATCCGAAGCGGAATCAATTGCCTTCTGCGAAAGTTCAGCCAGAGGAATGACGCCTTCTGCTTTCTGGCGTTTTTGCCCGAGGTCGACAAAAACTCGGTCTTTGTCTACTTGAACAACAGTTGCTGTGACGACTTCGCCTTTTGTTAGCGGCTGCGGAACTTCGTCGATTCCCTCCGAAGCAAATTCCTCCATAGCCGCGGAGAACTCGTCGTATCCGTTCTTTCGTTCGAACTTTTCAGAGTTTTCGTCGTTTTGGTTCGTGTTCGATTCGTTCTTTTTAGATTCGTTCGAGCCCTCGATAGCCTGGACATCGTTTTCCGGCTGATGAGAGGGCATCATTGTTGTCTCGTCGGTCATAGTCATTTCCCCTAATCACTATATCTCGCGCGCGGTTTCGGGCGAAGTGTAAGTATTGCATACTTTCATATATTCTTGCGTAGAAAATTTCCAACATAAATGACAGTAATTCACTTTATCGAGGAAAAAAGAGACGGGCGTGAGCATTCCGCCGAGTCCATCGAAACTTTTATCCGAGATATTTCAGAAGGAAAAATCCCGGATTATCAAATCGCCGCTTGGCTGATGGCTGTGTATTTACGAGGATTGTCTGTTTCCGAGGTTGTCGCGCTCACACGAGCCATCGCGGAGTCGGGAGAAAAACCTGACCTCTCAAGCCTTCCGAGACCGATTCTCGATAAACACAGTACAGGAGGAGTGGGAGATGCAACCACACCTATTGTGCTGCCGATTCTGGGGGCATGCGGGATAACAGTAGTCAAAATGGCAGGTAGGGGTTTGGGATTCACTGGAGGAACGATAGACAAACTCGAGGCAATTCCCGGATTTCGAACCGACTTGACAGCGGAGCGCTTAGTGTCGCAAGCGCGCGAAATCCGAATCGCCCTCGCAGAGCAAAGCGAAAAACTCGTGCCAGCCGACAAAAAACTTTACGCCCTGCGCGATGCCACAGGAACAGTAGACTCTCTTCCTTTAATTGCCTCGAGTGTCATGAGCAAAAAACTCGCATGCGGTGCAGATGGAATCGTATTGGATGTGAAAGTCGGTTCAGGGGCATTCATGAAAACGGAAGATAGAGCGAGAGAACTCGCAAAGCTCATGGTGGAAATCGGTAGAGGCGCAGGGAAAACAGTACGCGCAATTTTAACGACAATGAATCAGCCTCTTGCTAAGGCGGTAGGGAATGCACTGGAAGTGAAAGATGCAATCTTGGAACTCAAAAACGGATGTCGAGGCAGGTTGGGACGAGTCGCCTTGACGCTCGCAAAGGAAGCGATTGAGATTGCGAAATCTTTGGGGGGGCATCCAAAAGTAAACGACCCATCGGAAGTCGTGAGCAATGGGGCTGCTGTCGAAAAATTGCGAGAATGGATAAAAGCACAAGGGGGGGTAAGCGAAGTCGTGGACAACCCCGATAACGTTCTGCCGAGAGCGCCGATTCGCCGCGAATGCAAGGCGAGTTCTTCGGGTTTTATAATAGAATTTGCGACGGCTGAAATCGGTGAAATAGCACGTGAGTTGGGTGCTGGTAGGTTTCGCAAAGAAGATGAGATTAATCCCGCTGTGGGATTAGAAGTTCGCAAGGAACTGGGGGATGAGGTGCATTCTGGTGACTTGCTTTTCGTAATTCACGCATCTTCGAACGAGAGCGCGGATAAAGCGGCTGCGAAGTTATTAAGCGCAGTTAAGATTGGAGATCAGCAGGCAGAGGAAAAACTCATAGTTGATATCATTTAGCAACTTTATTTATTTGAAAGAAAATGCGTTCCCAAACAGAGTTTGGGAACGAGGGAACAAAACGAGGAAGAAATAAAACTTTATTTCAAACGTAAACTATCGAAAAACATTTCTATATCAGGTGATGCTATTTTTTCTCGAGCGCACACCGTAGTTAATGTAAACATCCCTTTATCGTTTGCGAAAACCATGATCTTCATAACTTGGGGTGATTGTGTCGAAATTAAAAATTCTCTTCCTACTACATTGTCTCTCGATATTTCTCTTTCATTTAAAACTTTATGTCCACCTTTTATAATGCTGTCAGTGAAACCAGCCAGGGCATCTTTTTTCTTCGATAAGGTGTCTAAAGGCTTCGGGGATTTCATGTAAAAGACAATAAAACTTACTCCGTCCTCTTCACATGTCAGTGCGGTGGCAGTTAATCCCCTGAGGTTCATTTGGTCTTCTTTCGGCTTTTTCGGCAATCCGAGTTCGAACCCTAAATCCGACCTCTCGACACGCACCCATCCGGGAGGGAGTTTTATCTTTTCCTGTCGAGAACAACCATAAAGCGACGTAATTATCGCTACTATTACTAACAATCCCTGCCTTGCACCCATTTTCATCTTTACAAAAACTTCCCTACGAAATTTTGCATGGGAGAGTGCCTCCCGAAAGCTTGCCTCGGCGAAACTTAGCTACATTATATCGAAAACGGTCGAAAAACGCCAGCGAGAGAGCAGAAAAATGCTGCGTCCGTTTTATAAAAAAGCGAGTCGCGACAAAGATTACGTATCGGATTGCACTACGATTGATTGTATTTTATTTATTTATCCGAAACGAGTCGCGCATCACAAAAACGTATTCGAGAACACAGAGTTTGGAATGAGGAAACAAGGAATGAAAAATAAGGATGCGGTTCCCAAACAGAGTTTGTGAACGAGGGAGCAAAGGTGCGTTCCCAACAGAGTTTGTGAACGAGGGAGCAAAGGTGCGCTCCCAAACAGAGTTTGGGAACGAGAAAAAAAATAACGAAATGAGTTTGGGAGCGAGGGAGCAGGAATTAAAATAAGACGTAGTTCCCAAACAGAGTTTGGGAACAGAGAAATTGCAACGCAAAAATTCCTACTTGAGCGAGCTCGGAGTGGAAAAAAAATTAATCGTCCGACCACGCTGGTAAGGCGCGCATAAAGTGCTCTGCTCGCACACGAGCCCTTTGGATCGTCAAATCCGGTTGCCAGCGCATAAACCACCGTGCAATGAGTTCTTGAACTTCTGCACGCGATTTCAACTCTCCGTTCGGGTTCGAGCACTCGTTGCAATAGACATCCGACTCCCCTTTGTTTTGAGGGTCGTTCAAACTTGCAGCACAAGAATGACAGTAATCAGCCATGTAATTTTCTCCTTTTTAGGGTGAGGGCGGAATAATACCAATTATTGAAGTATTTCACCAGCACAAAAACTTACAAGACACTTCCGGGAAGGTTATAGTCTCCACTGCAGGAGCAGTAGCATGAACTTCAAGCACAAAATTCATTAGGTCTTTGGATGTAATACGAAGTCGAAATAAATATGGTTTCACTCCAAAGAGGTTTTATCCAAACTCAACCAAATCCGAAGAGCCATTGCAATCGCGCCTACGAAGGCGCCGAAACCCACTGCGCGCTGCACGGCATCGTTGGCTACGGTCAACAGCCAAGTGCGAGGCTCTGTAACGAACGCGTCTATCTTTGCGCCGACTTCGAGCGCTTGTTGTGAAAAGAGCGATCCGATGAATTGCCCCGCAGGAACTTGAGCCAAAACCACGAAAGCGGCAACTATCGTCAAAACTGCTGCATCGAAAGTGCGTATACGAAATGCGCGATACGCTGCGGAAACCAAATACGCCGCCAATAAGCCGAACATCGTAGAACCCAACGGAAATTGCATCTTCATAAAAAGCAAATCGTTCAAAGATTTCCAAAAATCCGGGGGGGCAGCATTCGTTCGATAACCTATCTGAACTATGAGCATGACAAGGAGAGCGAGCAAAACGACTGCACTATAGAATCTTCCCGTTTCACCTCGAACGAGACGCCTGCCATGCACGCTGAGCAAGCTGATCAAGCCCATGCCGAAACCGAAAGTCATCACAGTCGGAACGAAATTCGCAAGCGCTCCTGCCCATTCATGGAAGAGAGTAGAAGTTGCAGGATTCCCCAAAGCGACGAGAGAACCATCGGGCTGCGAACCGGTTGCGATGCGCAAATCTTCGAGGTTCGTGCCTTCCCAAAGACCGATGCGCAGTCTTCCGTCTTGAGCCTCATTTTCCGTAGGACGAACCCCCCCTACGATAAGGATGCGAAGTCGCCCGTTATCGGAAACGGCACGCACATCCACGATTTCGTCGAAAAATGGCGCTCGGAAGATTTCCTCTCGCAAAATTACGTCCTTCGGAAGACTTTCTTTAGCCCCCCCACAAAAAACGCGCCCCACTGGCTTAGCGTCTCGAATTTCAGTAACCGTAAGAATGGGCGAACCTTCCGGCATTTGCGATAGCAACAAAAATCGCCCATCGGACAAAGGGGAAAGCGCTAATGGAGTTTCCGGGTCTTGCAGACGCAGAAATACACCTTCACTCTTCCAATTCATCAAATCATCGCTTGTCGCTGAGTGGACGACTCCTCGCCCATAAACGATATAAAGCATGCGATATCCTCGCGCGGTTCGAAACACGGTAAACCAATGCGGACCTCCGGGGGTTTCCCTTGCGTCGAAGATCGCTCGATTTCGAGGGATCCAATTTCGCCCATCCTCGCTTTCCGCCAAGCAGATTCTTCTTCGGTCGTCTTTACCCAAACCCAAATAAAGGAGTTTGAAGCCGTCTTCTGTAGAAAAAACAGAAGGTCTTTTTGCGCCGTAATAATCGTCGCGACGAAAAGGAGAAAAACCGAAAACTCTTTCGCGCACGTTCGTCGCGCGCAAATCCATTCGCACGAGATAGGCACCTTGTTGATGCTCGCTGAGCGGTTGAGGTGCTTTACGCGAACCGGATGTATAAAAAAGAGTCGTTCCTAAAAGGTCGGGAGCATACATTCCGTATCGGTCGATTCCCCCCCCTATTTCCGTCGGCAAGAAAAACGCCAAAATCCATATGAGGCCGAATCCGAATGTGATGCCCCAAATCAAAGCGCGTTTCAAACGAAACACGTGTTATCCCTCATTTTTGTCATGCAGCGAATTTCACCAGCCCAAAAGACCTTCGAGAGGATTCAATACGGGATAGAAAATAGCGGCAACAGAGCCGAAAAATAATAACACTAAAAGCAATAACTTCGCCATGTCCTGCCCGCTCAACATTCCGACTTGCACAGGGTTACGCGAGAGATATGCACTCGCGGCATACAGTTCTTCGCCGATTAAAGTGTAATCGCAAGTGCATATAAAAAAAGGAATTTGAAAATAATCCGCAGTAGCAGCGACTTGAATCGCACCGATGCGGTTACCTGTTTCCGCAATCAAAAGGGATTCGAAACCGAAAGAGCCGAAATAAAAACCGGCGGCGGCTTGTTCTCGAGTGAGAATGCCAATCGTGCCCGCTGCGAATGCGCTCTGGTCGCGTGAAAGAAATCGAACGTCGCTGTGATGAAAAAATTCTTCCTTTCCTTCGCTGCGATACGCCTCACGCAAAATCTCCTCGGCAGCGGGAACGACTGGCGGCTCCATCACAGGGACGATGACGCGAACCATAAACTTAGCGCACTGTCGGGCGATCCACCCGAGAACCGCTAAACCCGCTAAAACTTGCATGTTATCCAAACTGGCTATCCCTGGAGTGAAGACTACGGGTCTTCCCATTTCTGTAGCGCGTCCTACTGCTTCCTCTAACGCATCTATGCCCGGAATGCGGCGGATAAAATATTCTTTTCCACGACGTGCGAACATCGTTCGCATAAGAATGAGTCCGCAGACTAAGAAAGCGAGAATACGCATTGACCAGGGAAGGTCCATAATTAAAGAGGATACGCCAAAAAAGATTGATTAATACGGACTACAATAAAAAATTAGATGCCTATTTACGATTATCTCTGCGAGGAATGCGGCAAACGCTTTACTGTTTTGATAGGTGTCGTACAAGAAAGCGATGACGAAAGTTGCCCGCATTGTTCTTCCAAACATACGAAAAGACTTATCGGAAGGTTTGCTCGAGTGCGTTCGGAAGAAGAACGGCTATCGGATGTGGAAGATAAATTAGAGCGAATGCACGAACCGGATTCCTATTCGGAAATTCGAAGGACGATGCGAGAAATGGGCTCTGCTATGGACGATGATTCTGCAGACGATTTGGAAGAACTTTTCGAAGAAGACATCGAAGGAAAATCAGACGAGGAAGAATAGGGGGGGGTACGATGAAAAGTTGTAACTTTCTCATCGAGAGAGGAAAAAGAACGAGTAGTTTTTAAAAACCCCCTCCTTAGAAGTTCCCCCTGCTTCGCAAGGGGAACCAGATTTATGAAAAATCATATTAGGTTTTTTTCAAGCAGCGCAAAGGGAAAAGCTTAAACGATCCGCTATCCAATATCGAAGACAAGGATATGATTAACCTCATATTTACGGGGTCGATAACGAAGCAACTTCATGAAGTCTATGTTGTAAACTGGGGCTATGAATAACCCATTCGAGGTGGCTCAAGCACAATTAGACGAAGCCGCCCACTTACTGAACTTAGACAAGGATATCCACGAACTTCTTCGATATCCTATGGCAGAACATCATTTTCGAATCCCCATTCGCATGGACGATGGTTCTGTGCGGGTGTTTTCCGGTTATCGCGTGCAATACAATTGGGCGCGCGGACCTTGCAAGGGGGGAATTCGTTTTCACCCCGAAGAGACGATTGATACGATTCGCGCCTTAGCGGCATGGATGACGTGGAAAACAGCGTTGGTGGATTTGCCTTTAGGTGGGGGCAAAGGCGGAGTCGTTTGCAATCCGAAGCAAATGAGCGAAGGAGAACTCGAACGTCTGAGCAGAGGTTATGTTCGAGCGGCGAGTTCTATACTTGGTCCGGATTGGGATGTTCCTGCCCCCGATGTGTATACGAACCCCCAAATCATGGCATGGATGATGGACGAATACGAAAAAATTTATCGTACGCATGCACCTGGTTCGTTTACAGGAAAACCACTGAGTATCGGTGGCTCTCCTGGCCGAGACGATGCGACAGCACGGGGGGGCATGATTTGCCTGCGTGAAGCAGCGAATACATTAGAACTCGACTTGAAACATGCCACTGCTGCCATACAGGGTTATGGCAATGCAGGTTCTCATGCCCATCACTTGTTGCAGGATTTGTTCGGAACGAAAGTCGTCGCCCTTAGCGATTCGAAAGGCGGAATATACAATCGGGACGGATTGGACTACGAAGCAGTAGTCGCACATAAAGAGGCAACCGGAAGCGTGGTTGATTTCCCAGGCGCTACAAAAATTTCGAACAAAGACTTACTCGAACTCGATGTGGATGTTCTTCTTCCTGCAGCGTTAGAAAATCAAATCACCGAGGAAAACGCAAAAAATGTTCGTGCGAAAATCGTTGCCGAATTGGCGAACGGACCGACGACTCCCGAAGCGGACTCTATCCTCTTTTCGCGAAATATTTTCGTGATTCCAGATTTCTTGTGCAATGCAGGAGGTGTAACCGTTAGTTACTTCGAGCAAGTGCAAAACGCTTATAACTTTCGTTGGAAGTTAGGCGAAGTTTATGCTCGTTTGGACGAGACGATGACTGCGGCTTTTGCAAATGTTTTAGAAGTGCAACGAGAAAGGAACATTCCTCCGCGCATGGCTGCGTATTTAGTGGCAATCCAGCGGGTTGCGCAAGCCTGCAAAGACCGAGGATGGACCGGGGCTTATCTCAGGGAAGAGAAAAAACCGGCTCAGCCTGCTCGCCAGGCTTTCAAAACCTCTTCTAAAACCTGATCAGGCGTTAAGTTATCCGTAACGATTACGATTGCATCGGGTGCCACGCGCAGTGGGCTATCTTCGCGTGTGCTGTCCCTTTCGTCTCGCTGTGCGATTTGCGCTTCAATTTCTTCGAGGGGGGGCACGGCTTGCCCTTTTTCTTTCAATTCTTTCCATCTTCTTCGCGCGCGTTCGCTAACTGATGCCGTTAGAAAAATTTTCAATTTCGCATCGGGACATACTACCGTCGTCGTATCGCGACCTTCGATGACTGCGGGCTTTTCTTCCAGCATTCTTTTTTGTTTTTCGACCAAAGCACGCCGAACTTCCGAATGCGTGCTGAGCGCGCTTGCGAGTTCTCCGATTTCGAGAGTTCGAATCTCTTCCGTTACATCCTCCCCGTTCACGATTACGTGTTGACTGTTATCCTGTAAAAGACGAATACAAGCATTGCGCGCAATTTCCGCCGCCTTTTCGCCATCGTTCGGACCGAGACCGTTTCGCAACGCTAAAAGCGCGACAGCTCGATACATAGCCCCTGTGTCTATGTATAGAAAACCTAATTTCTTCGCAAGAGCCTTCGCTAACGTGCTTTTTCCTGCTCCTGCTGGTCCGTCTATCGCAATGACTGCTTTCGGCATATTCTTTAATTTCGATTTTAATTTCGATTTCGTTGATTTCGAACCTCTAAAGGCGAGATTCGCACTCGGATCAATCGCGGCTGCGCTTCTACATTTTGGCTAAACGAAGAAGTTCTTCTTCGAATCCTGGAAAACTCGTGGCAATCGTTTCCGCGTTGGTAATACGTGTTTCGCCTTCTGCTAAAAGTCCCGCAACTGCGAACGCCATTCCGATGCGATGGTCGTTCTGTGCATCGATGACAGCGCCTCGCAAGCGAACCGGTCCTTCGACTGCAAGACCGTCATCGAACGTTTCTACCTTCGCTCCCATCGCTCGCAAACCTCTTGCAACCGTTTCGATGCGGTCGCTTTCCTTTACTCGCAATTCTGAAGCATCTCGAATGACCGAAACTCCGTTGCACTGCGTTGCAAACACAGAAAGTATCGGAATTTCATCGATCAATCGAGGAATGTTCGCACCTCCGATTTCGAAAGATTGATATTCGGATGAACTTTTTTCGAAATGAATATCGGCTACGGGTTCACCTTGTTCCGTTCTTCGATTGGCGATTTCAAAACATACCCCACAAGACTGAAGAACACCCAAAATCCCATTGCGTGTCGGATTGATTCCGACTTCCCGAACATGCAAATCTCCCCGCAAACAAGCGGCAGCAACCATAAAAAAAGCGGCGGACGAAATGTCGCCGGGAATTCGCATGATAACACTTTTAGGTTTCCCCGAACGTATGCTCACTTTGCAATGTTCGATTTGCACTTCGCAACCTGCATGTCGAAGCATGCGTTCTGTGTGGTCACGACTTGCTGCCGGTTCTTCGATAATGGTTTCTCCTTCTGCGAATAATCCCGCCAAGAGCAAAGCGGATTTCACCTGCGCACTCGCTATGGGCAAGCGATAATGAATTCCTTTTAATCTTGCAGGTTTTATTTTTATAGGCGCTGTATCTCCTTCGACGTTTGCTCCCATAAGACGGAGCGGTTCGATGACACGACGCATAGGTCTTCTGGAAAGCGATTCGTCTCCTACAAGTTCTGCTTCGACCCCTACTCCGGCTAACAAACCTGTCATAAGACGCATCGTTGTCCCGGAATTTCCGCACCATAACGGACGACCCGGGGAACGAAATTCCGAAGGGAAAATTTGCACATCATCATGGCTCGATTCGACTCGCGCTCCCAAATCTCGAAGAATTTGCAAAGTGTCTTCGCAATCTCGCGCTCGCAAGGGATTCGAGATTTCCCCCCCCGAAATCGAAATCGCGCCAATCATATAGGCGCGATGCGTGATGCTTTTATCGCTCGGAGGTCGAAACTCCCCCCCGAAGCCGGAGGCTTTACGAAGGACTAACTCTCCCACCCTGCTTTTGCCTTTCGAGACGCTTCGAAAAAGTCGAGCAATGCTTCATGTTGTTCCGCATCCACGGCTTTGCGAAGTTGTTCGAGCATATATTCCAAATCTTCCAAAGCAGAAACGATTTGCGCTCGGTTGTTGCGAAAAATATTCGCCCAAAGTTCGGGATTCGCTCCTGCAACTCGAGTCAAATCTTTCCAACTCGGACCTGCGATTTCCGGATGCACCAAATTGCTTCCCAATTGCGCGAGAATTCCTGCAATTGCATGAGGAAGGTGCGAAAGAATCGCAGCGTGCCTATCGTGCTCTTCGGGAGTCAATATGACTGGCTGCGCACCTAAAGAAACGACCAAAGAGCGAATCGCTTCCAACGCGCCTTTGTCCGTTTTTTCCGTAGGCGTCAAAACCCACGCACGATTTTCGAAAAGATTCGGGTCGGCATATTCTGCTCCGCTATGCTCACTACCAGCCATCGGATGACCACCGACGAAACGCGGACCGAATCGCAAAGGATACGTTTCCGTCCACGAAACCACGTTCGCCTTCACACTGCTCGTATCCGTTACGATGCAGTTCACTTTGCAAAATACGTCCGCTTCTACGAGGCATGGAATCACCTGATTCGGAGGAACGGCGATAATCAAAATATCCGCATCACCTAAGCGGTTTAGAGTTTCATAAATCTGATCTACCGCGCCACGCTCGGCGGCGGCATTTCGGGCTTCTTCTGAAACATCGAAACCGATAACTCGCTTAGCGACTCCTATATTCCGCAAGCGCATACCTATCGAAGCTCCGATAAGCCCGAGACCAACGATTCCTACAGTGCCGTAATTTACGCGTCGCATATTTTATAAAAGGATTTTATTCTGAAAGGATTTTGTATTTTATGTGATTCGAGGAGGTGAAAGACGCAAAAAGACTATGGCGCCTCGATAAACGCTGTTTTATTTCAGCGAAGGCTCGCCGTTGAACTTGCTTTTGGAACGCGCGTATTCAGCACTGCGTCGTATCCAATATTGAAATACCTCCGTATTGTCCAATATCGAAGAGGGGAGCTCTACATATTCGCTCATCTCTGGAGCGCCAGGACCGGGGCAGAAAGTTTTCGCTCCTTCGAGTCGAAGTGCCTCTTCTCTATCTTGCGGTGAAAGTTTGAGCCCGACAGAGTCGTCCAAAAGAATGGCAAACATTTTTTCGCCTGTGTAAATACCCATTCCTCCGAACATTTTTCGAGCGCGGGCGTCCAAGCCCTCGGAGGCTTTCATTACTTGTTCGTATCTTGAAGGTCGGTATGCCATAGTAAATAAAATGTCAAAGGAGTCAGGCAAGCGTTTCCTTTTGAATCACGAGCAGAGCACTCGTCCCTCGCATGCATTCCAGTGGGAATCTGACTCCCATCGGCATTAAGTGTCGCAATTATACCCTTAAAAATTTTTGTTGTGGTGGATTATTCTTTGTTGTAGCCCGATTTAGGAAATCTTTTCGTGGATAAACACAGGTGAAAACCCGAAAGGTCGCTGATCATTGGCGGGAGCGTGTAGGAATCGAACCTACCCGACCCGATTATGGGTCACACCGGTTTTGAAGACCGGGAGGCACACCAGCACCCATTCGCTCCCTTTCCTAACATTCAACCCTTACTTTCGAGGAGTGGTTCCGAGAAGTTTGACAGTATCCCTACGTATCGTGCAACGCAATTTTTAGGGTTTTCGTTCCTCGAGGTGGTAATGTTTCCGTAAAAGATGGAAGCGATTCCGAGCATCGAATTCTTCAAATACGAAAGTTTAGGAAACGATTTCGTCCTCATCGAGTCCTCGGAGGATTCGATGGATTTTCCATCACTGGCAAAAATGATGTGTAAAAGGCGATTCGGAATCGGTTCGGATGGTCTTTTGATTTTGAATCGTTCCACGATACCGTATAGCCTCCGCATGTTCAATCCGGATGGCACGGAGGACTTTTGCGGGAACGGATTGCGGTGTACCGCATTGCATCTTTCTTTTTCAGGAGAGGCATCGAATATCGTTCTTTTTCACGGGGGGGCTGAAATCCCGGTCTCCATCGGGATGGGAGGATGGATTGACGTAACTCTCCCGAGACCGAGTTTCGAACCACGAAGAGTGCCCTTAGCGGAAGGGATTCCAGAGATCTTCGATTCTCCGCTCGTCATCGAAGGAAATCGGTTTACTGCAACTGCGGTAAACACAGGTACGACTCATACGATTTTAGCAGTGGAATCCCCCCCCGATGACGAAACTTTTCGGAAAGTGAGCGCGGCATTGGAGCATCACCCTTATTTTCCTGAGCGAACATCCGTTATATGGCTTTGGGAAGTTTCTTATAACGTTTTGAAAATCCGCATTTGGGAACGCGGTGTCGGTGAAACCTTAGGATGCGGTACGGGGAGTGCGGCGGCTGCTGCTTACATGTTTCGAAAAAAACCGGGACTTCTTTCCGTCGGGGTGGAAAATCCTGGAGGGGATTGCGCGGTTGCAAAGGGACCGAACGGTAGTTTAGTCGTCAGCGCGAAAGCGCGAAAAGTTTTTCAGGGGAGGTTTTTCATTTCGGAAACGGGGATGCATGGGGAAGAGATGAAAAATGTGGTATAAAATAATTTGTTTTGGGGATGTAGCTCAGTTGGGAGAGCGCTTCAATGGCATTGAAGAGGTCGCCGGTTCGAGCCCGGTCATCTCCACCATATACAATACTGTTCATGCTTTTTTTGATGTGTAAAGGGTGATCTGAAAAAGGAGATCGTATGACGAGAGACATCCCATCTCGATTATTTGGTCAAACTTATAAGAACAGAAAAATACTGTTTTATAATATTTCTGTCTCAGATAACTAATAAACGAGTGGTCAAAAACGTGAGAGTGTTTTTTGGGAGTTCTTCAAGTGAGCAATGAGGATAAGTTTAGCCTAGGATTTATCGCAGAGTATGTGGGTCCGAATAACGCATTTTATGGCGGTTTATTGATTACCAATGAATGTGGACTGCCTAGAGAATTTCGACATACTGAAGCGGTAAAGCCAACAAGGATTCAGCAGATTCTTTATGGGGAAGCTCTGCTTGAATCAATTGGAACAGATGCCATTGGCCCAGCATTGCTTTCACAACTTGTAATGAAACCCACCTTGCTTCTTATTGATACAAGTTCTCGAAAGATATTTGGGACATTTTGTGCTAATTATCCAAGAGTTGCTTTGTTAGTCGCATCGCCTACAACGGAGAAGATATTTATGGAAAGCATTGCACCTGGAGAGGAGTTGTTAGATGCGGAACAGCTAAATAATTATGGAGTTGAAGGCAGTTACATTTTCGCTTACATTAAGGAGAATGGATCAGAGCAAATCGCGAGGAGGGCACTTGAAAGTGCGCAAAACCGAATGAATTTGCTATCACCGTTTCAGCGTGTGAGAACAGTATTGCAGCACATAGCAGAGCAAAGCCGTGCAAGGTAATCAAGAGCTCGATACCCCAACCTCATATCGATTGCAAAAGGGGATACGTGGTGTTCTTTTCCGAATATGGAAAGGTAAACGTTTGCGCGTTGCACCTGCATCGAGACTTGACATTCAGAAACCATACACCCCTTCGACTCGATCCCTTGAATTACTTTTTCGTCGCCCGTCATGTTATGCCGAGCAGCTTGCATTATTACAACCTACTGTCCAAGGCAAGATATTCAAAGGTTCACCAATAGCAACTGAGGCGCTACCTCCAGAATCTAAAAGAACAAGTTTGGGAGATGGTTCAAGCACGAGACGAGAGAAGCATAAAGATGATGTTATAGACCTAAACATTCTTTATGAACTTCTGTACCCCCCAGTAAGCGAAGCGGCGATTGATATAAGAGGTTTTGACGACCTTTACCCATACCAAGTCAAGGGTGTACAGTTCCTTTGCGAGCGATGGTCTGCTCTTTTAGCTGACGACATGGGGTTGGGGAAAACGGTTCAATGTGCAATTGCTGTAGCGATTCTTCTTAAACAACAGAGAATAGATCGAGCATTAATAATTTGCCCACGAGCAGTTATTAGACAATGGAAACAAGAGGCGCATCGTTGGGGGGGGTTATCGGCAACAATCATAGAAGGGTCACAAGAACAACGTAAAAGCCTTTGGAAATATAAAACTGGACTTATTTTAACAACACCGCATATAGTTTACAACGACAGTTCATACCTTCAAAAAGAAGTTTTCGACCTAGTCGTCTGTGATGATATAGGAATGTTAAAAAACCCTGGACAAATAGCTGAGAGTATTCGGAAATTACGCAGACATGCGTCTTGGTGTCTAAACGGTACTCCACTAGAAAACAAGCCAGAAGACGTGTTGAACATTATGGAATTCGTCTGTCCAGGTTTATTCAGCTATACAGAAAGACAAAAGGGATTAAACGCATCAGAAGTTCATCGTAGAATAAGTCCTTACTTTTTACGGCGTCGGAAGACAGATTACTTGGACTTGCCGCCTAAAGTACCAATAGGACCAATAGAAGTAGAACTTGAAGGTGAACAACTACGCGCTTATCGTGAAGCAGAAATTCGAGAATGGCACGCACTGCAAGAATCAGGTATACGCATAACTCAAATACATATATTTTCCGTGATCAATAGCTTAATACGCCTATGCAATTATCATCCTCCATCAGGGACAAGCGCAAAGCTCGAAGTTTTGGAAGACGAGATCGACATCGTCCTTAACGATTCAGATAACCGTGCAATCGTGTTCGCGCATGACGTGGAAGCACTCATGTTTATTCAAAAGAAGTTATCGCGTTATAGTCCTCTGCTATACCATGGCGGCCTTTCTGATTCGGAAAGAGCGCGGGTATTGGAAAATTTTCGCGGTCCATGCCACTTGCTTTTAGCATCCGTGAAAGCAGGTGGTAAAGGCCTAAATCTTCAACAAGCTTCATACGTCTTCCATTTCGATCGCACGTGGAATCCAGTCGATGAGATCCAAGCCGAAGATCGCTGCTATCGAATAGGTCAGAAAAATACACTTTTCGTTTACCGTTATCGTGTTAAGGACACGATTGAAGAACGCATTGACGAAGTTCTTTCTAAAAAAATTGACTTATTCAAACTGTACATAGACAGCCAAAGCGATACAACAATACTGGAGAGAGAGTTTACATCGAAGGTGAGTCTAGAAGACTTACTTGAAATCGTTCGCCCACCTAAATCTATCCAAAAGGGAAGCTAGACGCCTTAGTGAACTCAGTAAATTTCACGTTCACAAATTTTTACATTCCATGTTTTATCTTCTCCCAATACGTCTTGAAGTCGAATCCCGGGCTGTGGTCGGGGATGTGGCAGGTGAGGCAAGATTCCTCCCCTGCCTTTCCGTAAGGCGCGGTGGGGCGCGCAATGTGTGCCGATGCGGGTCCGTGGCAATTCTCGCATCCCACACCCGCTAAATGCGGTGTTTCTTTTTTACTGCGAAAACCGCTGATGTCATCCAGCCCCACCACATGACAGCCTACGCATTCAGGGTCTCTATCGTTTTTCGTTTTTTCCAAGGTCGGTAATGCATCTGCATGCTTGCTCTTTTTCCATTCGCGGTAAGCGTTCACGTGGCACGTCGCGCATTTGTTCGAGCCGACATATTTCGCACTTCCAGACTTTCGAGGCAATTGCTCTAAAAGTTTTTCCTCGGAAACTCTTTGCAAATAAGAATCGTAAATTCGGGATGCGATTTTGTCGTCTTGCACCTCTGCGCTCAATTCGATGAATCTCAAGTTGGTCCATTCCCCGTTCACGAGTTCGATGCGTCCTAAATATCGCATCCTGTCCGGCGTTCCCACGAGTATCGTGCTACCGATTTTCAGCGGTTTTTCGGGGGGGTCGCCCTTTTGAAGGTAGAGAATCAAACCTATTTGAGGATGTTCTTTCGCCAACGCCTCCGCTTCCTTTTGGCTTCCCGCGAATAAAACGACGTAACGAGGACCCTTTGTTTCCGAGGCGCGAATGGCTTCCTCTATTTTCTTCCCTTCGCTTCCCAAAGAATCTGCCTCCGCTTGCGGCATGAAGCCTTGGATGAAAAGGGTTCCCGCTTTTTTACCGATTTCCTGCGGTAAAGCCCCCTCCTTTTGAAAATTCGACGAAAAAAATGCCCCCCCAGTAGTCTCCGATAATGCTCGCAAATAATCTGCACCCAAGCGCGCGTCGTACGAACCGACGTTAAGAACCGTCGCCGGAAGGTCTGCAAAAATTTCCGCCAACGCTTCCGCTTTCAATTGGTCTTGGCGATTTTCTGCTTTGGTCCAATTCCCGATATCCACATAATAAGTATTCGGATTTTTGATGAGCGCGCGAACGATGCTCGCAAGCCGTTTCACCCCCCCGATTTGAGGCTTCGCACACCCGCAAGGCGCAAGATATCCTCGGATGTCTCCTGTGAAAAGCAATACGGCTTCCGGTTGTTCCGAAGGGAGGCGATTGACGGCGAAAAAACCGATGAGTATCGGTGAAAGAAAGAGCGAGGCTTCGATGGTTCTTCGAAATTTTTTCATCTTTGCAAAAATCAGCGCGAAGTTCCTCCGATCGGGAACGTAAGCTCGGAATATTCCGGAATATTCGTTTTGAGGGTTACCGTCCCTTCCAACTCTCCCGGTTGACCTCCTTTATAAGTAACCGTAACCTTATAGGAGTGGTTGCTTTTATCAAGAGGTTGGAAGGAAACCTCGAACTCCGGGCGGTCCACACTGGCTTCGAGAATTTTAAAAGGTTTTTTCAGATATTTTACGGTTACACTTCTCGTAGCCCCCCCTGTGGACGGGACGGAGGAAAACATGATGCGATTCGGCATAATCACGATACCTTTGACCGCTTGCATCACTACCCTGGTAGCGGGTCTTTTTTTTGCATCTGTTAGAACATCCAAATAAACGTGCTGCAAGCCTTGCATGAAATCTTTCGGAAACGTTACCTTGACCACATATCCCACACGTTTGACCGGTTTCTCATCGAAATAAGGGTCGAAAAGTTCTCCATGAAAAGGAAGAATTTCCGTTTTCACTTTAGGATTGTTGGGAGTTACCGATAGCAACCGAACGGGATTGCCGGGGGGGATGTAGACGTAAAATTCTGCAACCGTTTCTTTATCCTCTTCGAGACCAACAGGAATAATCGTGTCCGGCAGGATTCGATATTCGGGAACTACGCTCGTAATCAAATATAACGTGATCGTAGGATTGAAAACGTCGTTCGTATGCAAAACGATAGTTTTATTTACGGAACCGAGAAGATTGTTCGTTACGAGAACAGGTTCGAAGGTTTTCGTTTCTCCTTGTGCAATCGTGAGTTGTTTGGGAATATTTACGCAGAGGCAAGTCGTTTCGGGGGTTATTTCTAAAAGCGCGTTTCCCGTGTTTGTAATGCGGAAGGGAAAAGAGACATTCGCTCCTTGTTGAACCTGACCTTTATCCAGTTTCGTACTCTCGACCGTGATTTTCGGAACTGCGGCGACCAGCGGGATTTTTTTCTGAATTGCGTTTGCGAGTCGTTCCCTTGCCGATAAAATGCGATTTAGGATTTCTTGTTCTTTCGGAGAAATGCGTGGGGGGTCTTGACCCATGCGAAGTTCTTTTCCCATGAGAGTGCCGACAACGTTTCTGGGAGCCAGCCCTAAAGCGACTCCGAAAGCCTTCGCGGCAGCGAAAATTAGAGAATTCTTTAAAAAAGGAGTTTTTTCTTCTCCATACGTCAGAGGGATTTTTGCGACGAGAACTCCATTTTCCCACTTAGGGAGAGGCATTTCATCCGGAGTGTTATCGGTAATAAGAAAACGAATCCGCGGCTGGTTATTTTTCACGAATTTCACTCTATTTTCCGATGCGCTTTCCCAAAGTCGAGAGGCTTCCGTAAAAACATCCTCGAGATTTTCTTTAGAGCCGACGATTTGATATCCTATTTCCCCCCCGAGCCATGACTCTAATCGTTGTACCGCTTTTTCGAATTGGGATGAACTCAAAAAAAGTTGGATTTCGTAATTCGTGTCGTAAAGTTCTTGCGTGCAATACGGGGGCAGTGTAGGACCCAATGTTTGCAATACGAATAATCCCGCGAGTGTAAAAATGATCATCCTTTATTTTCTCCTTGTCCTTTCATTCGTTGTCGTCGTAATAAGTATAAGTTATTTCACTTAAAAATTATTTCATGAGCGCCAAAATTCGCTTTGCAGCCATTACTCCGCTTTCGAATGCATTTTCTGCACGACCTGCTACCGTGCCATCGCCACAGATTATGACGCGCGTTCCTGGTGGATTTATGTTTTCGAAAAGTGCCACCGACTCCGGTTGAGAGATGCTCCAACGTCGTACGTAAACCCAATCCGGGTTTTGGAACGCCGTACCATATAGACGAACCAACGTAGGAACGACGACGGCTAACAAAGATTCATCGGAATCCTGAAAATGTTCTTTGCTATAAAGTGGACCGAGTTGCGCTACGAATACGGTCTTCCCTTCTGGTGCTCGACGCGGGCATTTCGAAGTTTCTATTCCCAACCATAGCAACGGTGCCGTGCGCTCCAGTGAAAGTAATGCGCTATAAGGAACATCTCTCAAGGGAACCGAAAAACCAAGACAAACAGAAAGACATGGGCGATATCTTGCATTCGTGATGTTTCTTCCCGAACCGAGGGTTTGCAGTAATCTCCGCGTCTCCGGAGCGGGAGGAGACAGAATTACCGCATCGAATAATTCCGATTCGAGGATGAATTTTTGACCGGAGCGTCCGAGTGCTTCTATCTTCGTAGATATTCGAACGTCGAGCCCATCTGCCAACAATTGAGGAAAGCGATTTGCACCTGTTTCATACGTGTAGCGCTGTTGAGCGTTTTTTTCCGGTGAGCCAGGCAAAATAAAACTGTCATTCAAAAGATAAATCGGTTTTTCGATTCGCGTCAAACCGTCTTTCGGAAGTAAGTTTAAAAGAAAATTTTCTATGCTCATACCCCGCGGAGTGTAGGATTGCAATCCGGTATCTACGGGAATTCCGTGCAAAACGACAGTTTCAGCTCTACCTCCGACATGGTCTTCCGCTTCGTAAACAACGGTTTCGACATCGTTTCGTTGGAGGATTCTTGCTGCGGCAAGCCCTGCAATTCCCGCTCCTACAACTGCTACACGCATTGCTTTCAATATCCTGAATCGGAAAGAGTATATCAGAGGTTTAGACTACGCGAGGTCTCTTCACTTTACTGTTGATTCCTGAGAAAGCGAAGGGTAGAGGTTATAATCTAAAACCGTGGTTGTGGGAATCGCACTTTCGAAAGACCAGGTGAGGGTGGAACCTGGTAATGCCGCTACGCTAAACGTTACGGTTCGGAACTCAGGCTCTTCTGCTGACCGGTTCGAACTGGAAGTGCACGGACTCGATAGCGAATGGGTTGCCGTTCCCTCTCCTTCCTTTACGTTGGCGCCGGGTGAAGAAAAACAGCAAAAACTTTTAATCAAACCTCCCCGTACTGCCGAAAGCAAAGCAGGCACCTATCCATTTCTCATACGTGCTCGCTCGCTCGAAACGGGAAAGTACGAAGAGGTGCAAGGTGTTCTGGAAATCGAACCCTTTCACTTAATTAGTTTAGAGATAGAGCCTCGTCGAGCACACGCGAGTATTTCTCGAAAGCAAGCAAACTTCAACATCACAGCAATCAACTTAGGAAACGCAGATGAAACTCTGCAATTCTTTGCCGACGATCCAGAGGATGAATGCACTTACCAATTCGCGCAGGAAAGAATTTCACTCGCACCTGGTCAGCAAAAACAAGTGGTGTTGCATGTTCAACCGAAGCATCTTCCCGTAGTCGGTGCACCGCGACTGTATGGTTTTTCTGTATCTGCACGTGGAATCGAAAATCCCCACGTCGTAGCAAGCGTTCAAGGGCAAATCGAGCGTCGTCCTTTGGTAACGCTCACGATGCTCGCCATGCTCATTATTATTTTGGCAGCCATAGGAGTTTGGTATGCATTACGCCCCACCTACCCCAGAATGGAATCTTTCGCTGCTGATTCCGTGCAAGTGCCAAAGGGAGAGAACGTAAGATTAACATGGACTGCTTCTTCGGACACGAAGAGCGTGCGAATCGAAGGAAATGGAAAAGTTTTATTTGCGCATCTTCCCCATAAAGGAGAAGTTTTCGTTCCCATCAACGAAACGACTACTTTTACTGCGACTGCAATTAACGATTTAGGAGAAAGCCGGGTTCCGATGACGGTTACCGTTACGGCTGTCGAATTACCCCCCCCTCAACTCCCGGAGATTGAAGAGTTCGCGTTATCTCCGTCAAAAGTCGTGTTAGGAAACAGTGTCGTCGTGCGATATAAAGTCAAGAATGCCACGAAAGTCCTCCTGCAGCCTTTGGGCATCGAGTTGCCTGTAAATTTGGAGGATTATTCCTTTACTCCATCGCAAACGGGAAAACTCGAATTTACTCTCGTCGCCATGAATCAAGAAGGCAAAGCCACGCGAAAAACCGCAACGATCACCATCGAACCCAAAAGTCAAGCGAAAATCCTTACTTTCCGTGCGTTATTCGAGGGCGAACCCGTCGGAGATAAAATGTTAGAACCTGGCTCACGAATTGTTTTAGAATGGCATCAAACCGGCGCAGAACGACTGGAGATCACTCCCGGTGTCGGCGAAGTGCAAGAGGAAAGAGGAAGTGTAGAAGTGCAGGTAGACAAAACGACAGAGTTTACTTTAACCGCGATAGATAGCGAAGGAATTTCTGTATCCAAAAAAATCATAGTCAAAGTGAAACCTCCGACTATAGGAACTGATGGATAAAATTTTTCTTTCGGGTTTCGGACCTTTCAAAGGTTTCGATGTCAACCCGAGTGAAGTGCTGGTTTGCTCGATAGACAAAAAGGATTCTGTCGTGCTGCCTGTTTCTTTCGATGCCGTAGATGCATTTTTACAAGATGGCTTTGTCAAACGTTTCGATGCATGGTTGATGATAGGAGTGATGTCGAAAGGAGAACGTTTCCGTTTAGAACGCACTGCGAAAAACTGGGTATGTGGGGAACCCGACGTTCGGGGGGTAATTCGAGGCGAAAAACGAATCGATAATGATGCGCCTGAAATCCTGCACGGCTCATTGTTTCAAAAAGGGTTTCGTTCCTGCAGATCATGGACTCTTTCCGATGATGCAGGCGCGTATTTGTGTAATTACCTTTATTTTCGCGCACTTCAAAAATATCCTAACTTCCCCATCGGATTTCTTCATGTCCCTGCATTCCAAATATTGGACGAAAACACGCAGATACGAATCCTCAAGCGCTTGTTGAAAAAATTGGAGAGCGCGCAGTGAAACGACTCGCATTGATTTCCGTCACGGACAAATCCGGCATCGTCGAATTCGCGAATGCTTTGTTGCGCAACGATTTCGAAATTCTAAGCACGGGGGGGACTGCCAAGCATTTACTCGACAACGGAATCCCCGTAACCTCCGTTAGCGAATATACCGGAATGCCGGAGATTTTAAACGGACGAGTAAAAACTTTGCATCCGAAAATTCACGCTGGGCTTTTAGCGCGTCCCAGCGATTTGAAAGGAGATGAAGATTTCAGAAGAATCGAAGTGTTGGTGGTCAATCTCTATCCATTCGAAAAAACCGTTTTGAGCGGGGCATCGAAAGAGCAATGTATCGAAAACATCGACATCGGCGGACCGACGATGATTCGCGCTGCGGCGAAAAA
This sequence comes from Fimbriimonadales bacterium, assembly GCA_035559795.1. NCBI lineage: Bacteria > Bacillati > Armatimonadota > Fimbriimonadia > Fimbriimonadales > Fimbriimonadales bacterium. The sequence goes on from DATMAR010000007.1 coordinate 118,836, forward strand.
TGCAGAAAACGTGCTCGTGGTTGTAGACCCTGCGGATTATCGAGAAGTATCGGAAAACTTAGAAAATCCTTGTGAAAAGTTGCGCGAGCGATTGCGTGCCAAAGCCTTTGCACACACAGCCTATTACGATTCCCTCATTGCCGAATATTTTCGCGGCGATGGTGATTTTCCCGAAATTTTGACTTTTGGATTTCGATTGCGACAACGCTTGCGATACGGCGAAAATCCTCATCAAAAAGGGGGGGTTTACGTGCGTGCTTTCGAACCGAAAGGCGTTATAGGTGCAAACCAAGTATGGGGCAAAGAATTGAGTTACAACAATTTTTTAGACGCCGATGCCGCTTGGGAATTAATTTGGGATGTTCACCGTGTATTCGAAATGCGAAAAAAACCTTGCGTAATTGTAAAGCATGGCAATCCGTGTGGACTCGGATGGAGTGAACAGCCGGAACTTTCTTTTCAGCGCGCAAAAGAGGGTGATCCGATCTCTGCATTCGGTGGAATCGTCGCTTTTCCTTTCGAACTCGATGAAAAAACTGCTTCCGCAATCACAGCGAAAGGCAACTTTTTCGAAGTCATCATATGTACTCGAATTGTTCCTGAAGCGTTGAACATTTTTCAGCACCGTTCAGGATGGGGGCAAGATGTGAGAATCTTGGAAGCACCCGAACCTGAATCGACCTCTTTCCTTGCTTTGCGTTCAATGAGAGGGGGGGCGTTAGTACAGGAATACGACTCTAAAGACATTACGGAATGGCGAGTAGTCACTGAAAAAAGTCCAACCTCCGAACAAAGTCATACACTTCGCGTTGCCTGGGCTATCGTGAAACATGTGAAATCGAATGCCATTACCGTTTGCAACAGCGAAAGATTGCTCGGAGTCGGTGCAGGCCAAATGAATCGCGTTCAATCCGTACGGCTCGCCTTGGAAAGTGCTGGCGAATTAGCGAAAGGTGCGGTTCTTGCAAGCGATGCCTTTTTCCCGTTCCCGGATAGTATTCAAGAAGCCGCTAAAGCAGGAATCGTTGCAATCATTCAACCCGGAGGTTCGAAAAAAGACGAGGAAATTATTCGTGTTGCAAACGAGGCAGGGCTTGCAATGGTCTTCACGGGTATGAGACACTTTAAACATTAGACAACAAACGAGACGAGTAACTGCGTCTTATCTCTAAGGAAAAATCAAATGGCTCAAGAAACTTCGAATGACCTTCCCGTAATCGTAGGCGCGATAGTAGTCGGTGTAATCGCAATCGGAATCTTTTACTTCATGCGAGCCGAACCTCAACCCCCAGCAGCCCCTGAACAACCTGTTTTGACCGAGCCAGCCACTCAGGCGGTCGCTCCCGTTATGATCGACACGACCGCAAAACCGTTCGGTCAGCAAGCAGGAGGAACCGGAACTGGCGGCGGTGGTGCTGTTCCTACCGGTGGTCCGTCCGCCGCAGGAGCCGCGGGTCCAGGCGGCGGTGGCGGTGGTGGAGGCCCTGTGGCAGCAGGTGTCGCTCAAACGGGATAAGCACAAAACCTTTTTCCCATACCCTCCTTGTAAAAGAGCACGCCCAAAATTAGGGTTGTATATTTCCTCGGCAATATCCTTGGAAGTAAGGAAATAGTCGATGAGGTGTAAGCCTTTTGCGACCGTTTTACGCACTCCCAAGCCTAAAAGCATCTTTTCCCACTAAAACGTGGCATACTTAAGTGCCCGAATTATGGAGGGTGGATGCCGATTCCTTATATGCTCGATGTCGGATTCTATAACTATGTGGTTACAAACCAAATCGTTGCCCTCGTGGGCAGCGATTCTGCCCCTATTCGAAGGTTAATCCAACAACTTAGGAATACAGGACAAGTGATCGATGCGACACAGGGCAGAAAAACAAAATGCGTTATTTTTACGTTGGCTAATCAAATCGTTTTATCCGCCATGTCTCAAGAGACACTGGCGAAAAGGTTAGGGTCAGGGGAATCGATAGGCGAACGGGAATGAAGTTTTTCAACGGTTTTTTCGATGGGTTTTTCAGCCACTTCACCGAAGACCTCGGAATTGATTTAGGCACATCGAATACGCTCGTCTATTCCGAAACTCGCGGGGTTTTACTCAATGAACCGAGTGTAGTTGCAGTAGATACCGAGACGAATACGATTTTGCAAGTAGGAGAAGAAGCGCAACGCATGTTGGGTCGCACACCTTCGACGATTGCGGCTATTCGACCTTTACGAGATGGCGTAATCGCGGACTATGATCAAACCCAAGCGATGCTTCGCTACTTCATTAGCAAAACGACAACCCGTCGTTTTGCCTTTCGAAAGGTAGTGGTCGGAATACCCAGCGGTGTTACAGAAGTGGAAAGACGCGCAGTTATCGAGGCGTGTAGACGTTCGGGAGCGAGTCAAGCATTCGTCATAGAAGAACCGATGGCAGCGGCAATCGGTGCCGGGCTTCCCGTTGCAGAGCCTACAGGCTCGATGGTCGTTGACATAGGGGGGGGCACGACGGAAGTAGCAATTATTTCTTTAGCGGGCATCGTCAGTGCGCGTTCGATTCGAATTGCCGGGGATGAAATTGACGAGGCTATCGTGAATTACGTACGACGTGCATTCAATCTCTATATCGGAGAAAGAACAGCAGAACGCGCAAAAATCGAAATCGGATGTGCTTATCCACTGGAAGAGCAGCGAACATTCGAATTGCGGGGAAGAGATTTAATTAGCGGACTTCCGCGCAGCGCGGTGATTACGAGCGAAGATATCCGCATCGCCATCCAAGAACAATTGAACGCTATCGTGGAAGCGGTGAAACTTACATTGGAATCCGCACCGCCTGAACTCGCTGCGGATATTATCCATAGAGGAATCGTTTTAGCAGGAGGGGGGGCTTTGTTGAGAGGTTTAGACCGGCTTATCGCTGAGGAAACCGGAATTCCCGTCGTAGTCGCTCATGACCCATTGAGTTGCGTCGTTATCGGAACGGGAAAAGTCCTTTCCGAAGTTCGTCGGAATCCGCAGTTGGGCAAGGTTCTCGTTCAGGCTTATAAAGATTGAAACGACGACCGATTTGGCTCGTTCCACTTTTGCTTTGTATCATCGCAATCCTTTTGCAAGGTTTACAGCAACGAAGTAATGCGCAAGGAAAAGTAAGTTTAATCCTTCTTCCACTGCAACAAACCATCTACATCGTCCAACGCCCCCTCGGAATATTCGCAGATTGGGTTTCTGGGTTTTTTTATGGTCTGGTAAATGGTGCGAACCTGGTGCAAAAAGTTCAATCTTTAGAATCGGAACTCGAAACTGCGAAACAAGCGCAAACACGAATGCGATTACTGGAGGAAGAAAACCGCCGCTTGCGTCAAATGCTTCGAATGCCTGCAAATTTCGCGCGTAAAAAAGTTTATGCAGATATCGTGGGATTTTTTCCTACAGAAAAGAAAATCCTCCTCAATGTCGGCTCGCGTCAAAACGTTCGTGCCGGAGACCCTATAATTTCTCCGGAAGGACTCGTCGGTCAAATCGTCCAAGTTTCAGGAAATTTTTCCTATGGCAATTTGCTCACGCATCCTGAATTTAGCGTCGGTGCACGCGTTCAAAGACTAACATCGGAAGCAGTCGGAATCGTTCGCGGACAAGGAAACAACGTGTTGGTTTTAGAAATATATGAAGAAAACGCAAATGTTCAAGTTAACGATCTCATCGTAACTTCAGGACTTTCGACGATTTACCCAGAAGGCATTCCAATCGGCATAGTAACTGAACTTTGGTCGGAAAGGGAGTGGGGAATCCGCCGAAGCTCCGTTCTCCCTTCCGTTAATCTTCATCGCTTGAGGCAAGTGGTGGTGCTCACTCGATGATTTCTCTGATTGTAACGAGTGCGATTTGGCTGATAGTCGCTGCCGGAATGCAAGGTGCTCTTTCAGAGCGAATCACAATCGGATGGGGAAAGCCGGATTTTCTTTTGGTTTCCGCGGTTATCCTCTCGATTCATCGCAGTACGGAAGGGAGCGCAGTTACCGGCTTTTTTGCCGGTCTTTTTCATAGTGCGCTCATCAACGACAGATTAGCCGCACTGACGATAAGCCGCATGCTTGCATGCGTTATTTCCGAAAGGCTGTACGCCGGGTTTTTAGGGACAGGGGGTGTGACGGCGGTTATCGTGTCCGTAATCGCCACGTTCGTTGCAGGGCTAATTTATTTATTCATCGGTGTTCCTCAAAACATTTGGAGTTACTTCGCTGATACAATAGGAAGCGCGATTTACAACGGCGCGGTCGCTATACCTATCTACGGGATTTACCGGATGTTCGCAAAAAGGCGTATTCGAACGTGACCAGCCGAAAACTAAGGAGTTCATATCATGCAGACTAAGACTTCGACGAATTTCAAGAAAACAAACATTCTGGATATGGCAAGACAACAACTCGCCATTGCTGCGAAGTACTTGGATTTGGACGAGGGGCTTCACAAAATATTGGCTCATCCCAAACGCCAGTTAATCGTTTATTTCCCGGTCGTAATGGATAACGGTGCGGTAGAAGTTTTCGAAGGATATCGGGTTCAGCATAATATCAGCCGCGGTCCCACGAAGGGGGGGCTACGTTATCATCCCGATGTAGATTTAGACGAAACGACTGCGCTGGCGATGTGGATGACATGGAAATGCGCTGTTGTAGATATTCCTTATGGGGGGGCAAAGGGCGCGGTTCGAGTAGACACGAAAAGACTGAGCAAACGAGAATTAGAAAAACTCACGCGAAGGTACGTTTCCGAAATTAACATGATTATAGGACCGGATACGGACATTCCCGCCCCGGATATGGGAACGAATGCGCAGGTCATGGCATGGATTATGGATACCTACAGTATGCAAAAAGGCTCTATGGCGACAGGCGTGGTCACGGGAAAACCCGTTTTGTTGGGGGGGTCGCTCGGAAGGGTAGAAGCGACGGGGCGAGGAGTGGTTACGGTTGCACAAGAGGCTTGCAAGTTTTTGGGAATCAACTTTGCGAATTCCAGAGTCGTCGTACAGGGTTTTGGAAACGTCGGAAGTATTGCCGCAATGCTTTCCGAACGTGCGGGAGCGAAAGTGATCGGTGTTTCCGATGCATCGGGGGGGATATACAATCCCAATGGGCTTCCCATCGAGACGTTGATTAATCGCTATGCTCATCGTGAGGGAGGGATTAAAGAATTTCCCGATGCAGAAAGAATCACGAATGAAGAACTCCTGACTTTGGATTGTGACATCCTAATCCCGGCAGCGACCGCAGAACAAATCCACAGCCGAAATGCGAATCAAATCAAAGCGAAACTGATCGTCGAGGGCGCGAACGGTCCTACGACTCCCGAAGCGGATGAGATCCTCATCGACAGGGGAATTTTCGTCGTTCCGGACATTTTGGCGAACGCAGGTGGAGTTATCGTTAGTTATTTCGAATGGGTGCAGGACCTCCAAGCCTTTTTCTGGGAAGAAAGTCAAGTAAACGAAAAATTAGAAAAAATCATGCGCAACAGTTTTCAGAACGTCTTGCAAACGATGAAACAACATAAAACGAGCATGCGGCTCGCCGCCTACATCATCGGGGTAAAACGAGTGGCAGACGCTACCGTTACCAGAGGTATCTATCCGTAGGGACGTGCTATACTAAATTCCGAGGAACCGTATGCGAAAGAAAGAAGAAAACTTAGAACAAACATTGGAACCGGCTGAAAAAGTGCCTTCCGAAATGACAGAAGTCGAAGAGGTGGTTAAAAAAACCCAGGCGCGAGAGCCGCGTCTGCGGAACCGAAAACGCCGCAAAGTTTCCTTTTTAACTATAGAAAAAATTGATAGAGTGGATTATAAGGATGTCCAACTGCTGAAACGCTTTCTCAACGACCAAGGAAAAATCCTCCCTGCGAGAAACACAGGCAATACTGCAAAGCAGCAACGAATGATAAGCCGTGCAATACGAAGAGCGAGAGAAATGGCTCTGCTTCCGTTCGACGGATTAGAAACGGGAGGTGGGGAGTACTCCTATGCGCGCAGGTCGAGATCAAGAGCCAGGCAAGAACCGAGAGAAGAATCTCAATAGAGTTTTTGCTTCCTAAAACGAGTTCGCGTGTGTTCACGAAAACGAATATCCATCTTGAAATGGTTTCTTCTTATATTTTGTTTTTCGTTTTTATGCGCTTCCTGTAAAAGTGCGCAAGACTGGATGCCGTTAGTGCCGGGAAAATCGTGGCGCTATGTTGCGAAAACCCCTTTACGAAGTGGAACCTATCGACTCCGTGTGAATGGTGAAACTCGTGTAGGACTCGAAAGAGGTTATCTCTTAGAAAGCGAAAGCGGCAACACGAAAATGGCATGGTCGAGAAATTCTTTGGTCGTATCTCAAATGGGCGGCATCGAATTTCACCCCCCCCTGACTTTACTGAAACCTACGGAAGGCAAAACCTCATGGACATATTCTGGAACAGTAAAAACTCCTTTTGCAGAAGAAAATACACGAATACGAATCATGCAAGAACCTGCCGAATTAAAAATTGGCGGCATATCCCATTCCACGATTCTCGTCACACTGACGATGCGTTTTCAAAAACAGGATATCGAGTGGAAAAACTGGTTCGAAAAAGGAAGAGGAATTTTACGACAAGAGCAACGAAACAACGGTAGATTCGCTCTAAGCATGGAATTAATTCGAGAAGACTAATTTTTAGACTAAGTTTTTAAGCGTTAACCGAACGCCCACAATTCGGACAAACCTTCAAGCGCGAATCGTAAACCTCTGCGCAAAAAGGGCAAAACACCGATTTCCCCTCTTCCTCTTCCGTTTTTTTCGGTTTCTCCTTGCGCTCCTCCATTTCTCGCAACAGACGTAAATCATAAGGGTCTTCTCGAAGTGCCTTTATACCGACGGCTGCGAAATAGACCGTCCCGATTGCGAAAACGACTCCTAAAAACAACGCCCGCGCAAATAATGCCGTCAGCAGTAAACACACTGCCGATAAACCGAATGCCAACCAAACCGAAGCGGTCCAACGAGACATTTCTCTATATTTTACGATTCTTTCTCTAATCGAGGTTCGATAGCCTCTAAGATATTTTTAATTTCCTGGCGAGCCTCTACGATTTGTCGGAACCTCTTGTCCGTAATCAATGCGAAACGAAAAGCCATATCTACCAACTCTAAAACGTCCAAAAGCCCCTGCAGGCGTTCCCGAAAAAGTGCAGACTTCTCATTTGCTTCTTTTTCAGGAAGCATTTCTAAGCACGTGCGAATCACGTCCACAGTCGGGTCGAGTTCTCGCCTTTTCCTTTCCCGAAGCACCCGTGCGACCATCTCGATACTATTCAGATCGCTTACATAGAGGTCATGGCGATCTCCGGGTCTTCTAAATCGCCGAACGACTCCCCAATCCATCAAACCTCTAAGGCTCATCGAGGCATTCCCCCTACTTATGGAAAGCCGTTCGCAGATTTCATCCATGCTCAAAGCATCCCCCGTAACGAACAAAAGAGCATGAATCTGGGACATCGTGCGGTTTATGCCCCAACTGCTGCTCATCCTTCCCCATTCGAGGATGAACGCGCTTTGCGCTTCTTGAAGAGCATTATTATTTTTCAAAATTTATGAAAGTATTATAATCAATCTTGATTTGCAAGTAGCTGAGAATCCTTTAGTGACCTTTCGGTCTTTACTTAGCGTAATAAAATAAGGAGATAAAATAGAAATCAGCATTTCTATGAGGAGGCATAAAATATGGGCGAACGCCATATCATCAACACGAGCCGTGCGCCCGCCGCAATCGGACCTTACAGCCACGCCGTAGAGGCAACGGGTAGATTCTTTTTCATAAGCGGTCAAATAGGGTTGCGACCCGATGGAAAACTGGCTGGTCCAACTATCGAAGAGCAAACCAGACAAGTAATCAACAATATTCGCGGGATATTAGACGCTGCGGGGATGACACCCGCGAACCTTGTGAAAACGACCATCTATCTCACGAACCTCGAGCACTTTTCCGTTGTAAACGATATATACGCTGAGATGGTTGGTGCAGAACCTCCCGCCCGCTCTACGGTACAAGTCGTGCGGCTACCGAAAGACGCGCTAATTGAAATCGAAGCGATTGCGGTTGCAGGCGTTTGAAGTAAAAAGCTTAGAAGATAAAGAAATCTTTTGCAAAAAAAACGATTTTGGCACCTAAGCGTGTCAAATCGTGCCAAATCGTGTAATATAAACAAAATGAAATATTTTGTGAAGTGTTTCTTTTCCCTAATAATTTTAACAGGTTGTGGAGGGGGCGGAACAACATTTATCCAACCGAACCCTTTTGCTGGCAATTGGGGCGGTACATGGTGGAGCACAAAGTACCCACAAGGAGGGTTTCTTTATGTACCCATCAACAATAATGGTAACTGCACAAATGGAACTATCACTAACAGTCAATTGGCTATACAAGGAAGCCTTACAGGAAAGATAGAGACGAACGGTGACTTCGTGGCGACTGCTGATTATTCAGGGGTAAAAATAACTCTTGCTGGAAAAATGGCATTTGAAGGGAATAACCTAACTGGAAGTTTTTACTCTAGTGAAAATGATTCGGGGGCCTTTGTTTTATCCGAACAATAGTGGAATTAGAGAAGGACGCTTCACAATCAAAGAGACCTGCATCTCTTTATGTTTTTGACATAATCTTCGCAAAAAGCTATCACGCCAAACCAGTTTTTCGAAGATGGATGGCGCGTATCTATCCACCGGATAAATCTTTCACTACGTCGTAGAGTGCGGGGGTTGCATCTTCCCCCCTGCCCGCATTTTCTAACGCTGCAAATAATTGATGAACGAGAGCAGTTCCTAACAAGGAGACTCCTATCTCTCGCGCGGTTCGAAGCGCATAAACAAGGTCCTTTTGTTGCAGACTTACGGAAAAACCGGGCGAGAAATCTTTTGCTACGACCTTCGGTCCGTAGTTCGATAACGACCAACTCCCTCCTGCACCACTGCCGATCAGTTCAATTGCGTCTTCCAAATCGACGCCGCTTTTTTCACAAAACACTAAACATTCCGCCATAGAAAGGACAGTCAAAGATACAGCGATTTGATTCGCCATTTTCATGAGTTGTCCTGAACCTACTGGTCCCACGAGTCGAATGAGTTTGCCGTACGATTCCATGTACGGTTTTGCGAAAAGGAAGTCCGATTCATCCCCCCCGCAAAAAATCGTAAGCGTCCCTTCTATTGCTCCTTTTTCCCCTCCAGTCAACGGACAATCCATAAAGCGCAGACCTTTTTCGGATAAACGACGATGAATATCTTTTGCAGCAGAAGGCTCGATCGTCGAATGGTCGACGAATAACGTTCCTTCTTTGGCGTGCAGATACATGCCCTCTATAACTTCTCGAACATCTTCGGTACGAGACACGCAAACGAAAATGAGGTCGCAATTCGCAGCAAGTTCCTCTAAAGATTTCGCGACATGCGCCCCCTTTTCTTTCAAAGGAAGAGTTTTTTCAGCCGTGCGATTATAAACAATCAACGAATGACCTTTAGCGAGCAGATGTCCCGCCATACGCGAGCCCATCACTCCGAGACCTACGAAACCTATATTCATAGAAAGTCCTTTATACCCATAGGCAATTTATTTATTAGCAATTCACGCAGTTGGGGGGGATTCCAGTTTCATAAAACACTTTGAAAATTCGCACGGTTTCCTCGGCGACTGCTTCTTGTGCTTGCTCTGTGCTCGCTCCGATGTGATGTGTGCAATATACATAAGGATTATTTTTCAAACTGCCTTCGTAGGTCCCCACGGTCGAAGAGGGCTCTCCTTCGAAAACGTCGAGCCCCGCTCGAATCTTTTTCGTTTCGATGGCTTTTTCGAGAGCCTTTTGGTTCACCACTTCCGCCCGACTCGTGTTCACGAAATACCCCCCCGGTTTCATCGCTTCGAAAAATTTCTCGTCGAGCATGCCTTGCGTTTCTTTGTCGAGTGCACAATGCACGGTTACGATGTCGCTTTCCTTCGCCAACTCTTCTAAGGAATTCACGCGCTGAATTCCTCTGCTTCGCGCTTCCTCGTCGCTCAAATGACGACTAAAGACCAAAACCTTCATCCCGAAACACTGTCCTAATTTCGCGACCAACTGCCCGACATTTCCGAATCCGATTATTCCGAGAGTTCTTCCATAAATGCCGCGCGCTTGGGAGAATTCTTTTTTGTTCCATTTCCCTTCTCTTAGGGCAATCACGTTATCGGGAATTCTTCGGTCTAAGGAAAGAATGAGTCCGAAAGTCAATTCAGCAACAGCATTTGCGTTTTTTCCGGGGCAGTTGCTCACGCGAATGTTTTTCTCTTTTGCAGCTTGAACGTCAATCGTGTTGTATCCTGCTCCGGCACGAACGATCAGTTTCAAAGAGTCGTTCAGATGGTATGCCTCGACACGTGTCGAACGAACGACCAGCCCTTCCGGTCTCTCCCTCCGAATCGCCTCGGCAAGGGCTTCCTCTTTTAAATCAGGCTCGTAAATGACCTCGAAACCTGCGTCTTTCAACCCTTTCAGACCGGACTCCTCGAACTTATCAGCAACGAGAATTTTCATGAAATTATTGTACCGAGTGCTTCTCGATGCTGACTCCATCGCCTATAATGGGAAAAACCGCAAACTTGCGGATTGGAGAAGCAACATGAAAAAGACTCTTTTAATCGTCGCTGCTCTGAGTACGGCAACCACCGCATTCGCCCAAAAGGAAATCGGCTGGAAAAACGATTGGGATGCCGCGCTCCAGGAGGCGAAACAAAAAAACAAACTCGTCATGGCGGATTTCTATACCGATTGGTGAGGATGGTGCAAAAAGCTCGATAAGGATACGTATACGAATCCTGAAGTCATCGAGCTGTCGGCGCAGGTAGTGCCGATTAAAATCAATGCAGAAAAAGATTCAGGACCTACGCTGAGAGAAAAATACAAAATAGCGGGATATCCGACGATTGTATTCATCGACCCCAAAACCGGCGAACGATTCGCGCGAATCGTGGGTTATCTCGGACCGAAAGCGTTCAAAAATCAAGTCACCCGAATCGTACAAGGTTATAAAGACCTTCCGGATTTAGAAAAACGTTTTGCTAAAAATCCGAACGATGGCAAAGTGAATATAAGACTTGCAATTATCTACGGATTGCAAGAAAATGCAACGAAGGCGGAAGAACACTTGACGAAAGCGCTAAATGCGAAATACGAAGGCGCGGAAGTCGCACAAGTATATAACGCAATCGGTGACATCTATCAAAACTCGGATAAATACGACAAAGCGATTGACTATTTCCGAAAAGCGGAAAAATCGGCAAAGGATCCATGGGACCGTTCGTATGCGAAACTCTCTATCGTGTTTTGCTATTTACAGAAGCGAGATAACGACAACGCGAAGAAAGAAGCTCAAGAGCTCCTCAAATTGCCGGATTTAGACGCGGACCATAAAAAAATGGCTGAGGAAATTTTGAAATATCTCAGCGGCGGATAAACACCGTAATCGTATGACCTGGACAGATTGGCGTCTCTTCTGAGTGATCGCTCAAGAAACCCAATCTGTCCATGGATTGGATATTAGGTGCTAGGCTGATGGACTACCTTCCGGGATGTCTGTCGTGCCTTGTTTCGTAATATAGGTAGCCTGCGCATAGGATGATAGGTAAAATAGCAAATATTCTTGTGGGGAAAAGAATCATGAAAATCTACAAATCACTCATCAACAAATGGCTCATCGTCGTTGCCCTTCTAAGTTCGGCTGGACTTGCCTCCGCCCAAGAGGTCTCGATTGCCCAGCGGCTTCAAGAAGCCGTCCAATTATATAAAGACAACAAATTGGGCGATGCTTTATCTAAAGTCGAAGCATTGGCAAAGGAAGCGCCTGAAAATGCAGACGTTTTGCAATGGCTCGGATTTTTGTATCTTAAGTCGAATCGTCCAGCGGATGCTATCCCCCCCCTTGTTAAAGCGGCAGACAAAATGCCACAAAATGTAGAGGTGATGAACAATTTGGGAAGCGCATATTTGGCGACGAACGATTTGGATAAAGCGCTTCAATCCTTCGGAAAAGCGGTGGAGATTCAACCCGACTTTTTCGATGCTTGGTACAACATCGGCATCATTCGCCAACAGCGTGGAGAGTTAGACAAAGCGGAAGAGGCATTTCAAAAAGCATCGAAAATTCGACCCGACGACCCTTTTACTTTGAACAATCTCGGCGCTGTTCTCACAGCCAAAGGACAGCACGATAAAGCAGCAGATCTTTTTATACGCGCTGCGAAACTTCGACCACAACGAGCGACTTTTTCGATGAACGCGGGGCTCACCCTTTTGCGTTTGAATCGAGTGAATGATGCGATTCCCTATTTAGAAAGTGCATATCAACTCGACCCTGACTCAACAGAAACCATTGCTGGTCTTTCCCAGGCGTATTTGGCAACGAAACAATCCCAAAAGGCATTGCAAATGCTCGAGCGCGCAGTACAGAAAAAGGAAAACGATGCCGTTCTTTGGTACAACTTGGGTGTCGTGCAAGGGAAACTCGGTCGTCTGCAAGAGGCGATTCAATCCTACGAAAAAGCATTGGCGATCAACAGCCAAGACACCGATGCACTGAACAATTTAGGTCTTGCCCAATTCCATTCGGGTCGTTATGAAGACGCAGAAACGACCTTTACGAAACTCACCGGTTTATTGCCCGGTAGTTTAGACGCGAAAATGAATTTGGCAGCCGCAAAAGTCAAAACCGGCAAACTCGACGAGGCGGTGCAACTCTACAAAGAAATCATTCGTTCTGCACCTTCGAGGCACGATGTTCGCCTCGCGCTCGCAAATGCGCTTTATCGAACCGGAGACTTCCAGGGTGCGCAATATCATTATCGCCAACTTCTTTTGGGGAATCCGAAACACGCAGAGGCATTGAACGGCTTGGGGCTCATCGCATACAAAGACGGAAACATGCGAGAGGCTGAAAAATATTTTCGTGATGCGATTGCGGCAGATTCTCGCTTTGCCCAAGCATACAACAACCTTGCAGTAACTCTCGAAAGATTGAACAAAAAGCAAGAAGCCATAAAAATGCTTAAACGAGCCCTCCAAATCGAACCCGATTATGAGGAAGCGAAAAAGAATTTAGAGCGAATGGAACGCACGGGCACATAGCCCAATGCAGAGAATCAACTTTCTCGTCAATACACAGCGCGAAGACGCATTGCGTGCTGCGTGCGAAACCGCTCAATGGCTCCGAAGTTTAGGTATCAAAGTCACATTCGACCAAGAAAGCGCACAACTTCTCAACGAAGACAGTGTTCCTCTGCAAAAAATCGGCGACGCTGATCTCGTCGTTACCTTCGGGGGGGATGGAACACTGATTCACGCCAGCGCTTATTGCAGTGAAACGCTAACCCCGATTTTAGGAGTTTATTACGGGCGTTTCGGATTCGTAACACAATGCGAGCCACATGAAGTTCGAACTGCGATTCGACAATTTTTAGACGGCGAAGCGGAATACGACGACCGTATGATGCTCAAGGGAGAACTGATAAGAGGTGACACTACCGTTGCGACATTGCATGCATTGAACGAAATCGCTGTACAACGTTCGATCGTCACGAGAATGATGATTTTCAGTGTCCGATTGGATTGGGAAGACATCACGTCGTATCCCGCAGATGGGATTCTCGTTGCAACGCCAACGGGTTCTACTGCCTACAATCTAAGTGCAGGGGGTCCTATCGTAGACCCTCACGTAGAAGCGATGATATTGACGCCGATTACCCCTCACTCTTTGGCGGTTCGACCATTGGTGCTTTCTCCTGAAAGCGTCGTGGAGCTTTCTATCGGAGCAAGAGGAGACGTCGTAGTTTCAGCAGATGGCCAATTTCGCTTGAACATGCTTTCGGGGGATAAAGTCACCGTTCGACGCTCGGAACGCAGAACGCGTTTATTATTAGTAGACCGAAGAGATTTTTTGATTAAACTTCGCACTCGACTTCTCTGGGGAGCGCGCAGTTGACAAGTTGACACTGTAGGAGCGCCGTATGGCGCGATTATACAGGAGCGCTGTAAGGCGTGAACCAACCCAGGGTGGTGTAATATCCGATAGCTCGAAGGAGCGGTGTCCGAGTGGTCTAAGGAGCGCGACTGGAAATCGCGTACTCGCCCAAAAGGCGGGTCGTGGGTTCGAATCCCACCCGCTCCGCCAGATGTGCAAGACAAATGAAATCATGAAAACACCCAAAGATGTAGATGCATATATGATGGAGCATCCGAAGAAGACCGCGAACATGCTCGAGAATGTTCGCCGAGTCATCAAGAAAGCCACATCGAAAAAACAGTTTAAAGCACTCGTCGAAGAAAGAGATAAACAGAATCGAAGAAGGTGGTAATTAGCTGCTCTCAGTGAAATCATAGTAAGCAAATAAAAAAACGCCAGAGAACCGAAAAAGTACAAACTCCACTTTACAACCAAAACATTTTTATACTTTGAGGATTTCATATAAAATAAACTAACATGAGGGTGTCAGTCTTTGGCAATAATGAAAAAGATTTATGAAAAATAGATTCGGCATTTCTAAAAATGTTGTCTTTTTGGGGTTGGTGAGTTTTTTCAATGATGTAGCCTCGGAAATGATTTATCCTATCGTTCCGATTTTTCTGACGAATGTTTTACAAGCACCAGTGTCCATTGTAGGATTAATTGAAGGGATTGCCGAGTCGACCGCAAGCGTTTTGAAGGTCGTATCCGGTTGGCTTTCCGATAAATACCGCAGCAGAAAACCCTTCCTCGTTGCAGGTTATTCGTTTTCAGCGGTCTCTAAAATAATTTTAAGTTTGGCTTATAGTTGGCCTTTTGTTTTATTTGCGAGATTTATCGACCGTTTCGGCAAAGGCGTGCGTACTTCCCCCAGAGACGCTTTGATTGCCGAAAGTTCAGAAAACTCCCTTCGTGGGAGAGCATTCGGATTTCATCGGGCGCTCGATACATTGGGGGCTGTGTTGGGTCCTCTTTTCGCGATTTTGGCAATTCATTTTTTGAATAATAATTTTCGTTTGATTTTTTTCCTCGCCTTTATCCCTGCGAGTATCGGAGTTCTTTTACTCCTACTTTTTGTTGCAGAAAAAAGAAAAGAGATTCATCTTTCTCCCGATCTTAATTTCAACTGGCGAAATTTCGATTCTTCTTTTAAGATTTTTTTGTTCATCAGTTTCATCTTTGCTTTGGGAAACAGTTCCGACGCTTTTTTAATATTGCGAGCGCAAAATTTAGGTCTCTCCGTAGTGTCAGTCATACTTGCTTATGTGCTTTTTAATTTCTTTTACGCGGTTGCTTCGACACCCGCAGGAATGATTTCCGACAAAGTCGGACCGAAAAAAATTCTTCTTATCGGTTTTTTCCTCTTCTCTGCTGTGTATCTTTTCTTCGGCCTCGCGAACGCGAGCATTCTGCTTTGGTTCCTTTTTCCGTTTTACGGAATTTATATGGCTCTTACCGAAGGAGTGGGAAAGGCTTATATCTCTAATTTAGTTCCTCAAGAAAAGACGGGAACCGCTTTTGGTATCTATCAAACGACAATCGGACTCTGTACGTTTCTTGCCTCATTAATTGCAGGGCTGCTTTGGACGCACGTCGGTGCGAGCGCGCCATTTATTTTCGGAAGCGTGATGGCAATAATCTCCGGTTTTTTGTTTATTATTTTAGAAGCAAAAATAAAACCTGTAAAAATATAAAACTCGGGGAAGCTTGAACGTTGAATTATTGAATATTGAATATTTATAATTAGGATTATCTCAAGGAAGGTGAGAATTATGGCGAAACAATCTGAGAGCATCACGGGAAAGAACTTCGATAAACCGGATGAAACGCGACGTCCTTTCGAAAAAGGCAAAATCGATGTCATTACCGTCGGTGGTTTGACATTCTATCGTGAGACGCTCGATCCCGGCTGGCAATGGTCGAAACATGTCAAGCCTGTCGTGGGTGGAGAAAGTTGCCAGAAATTCCATGTGAAAATATTCCTCGCGGGACGACAACGCGTCCGAATGGACGACGGCACCGAAATGGAGTTCGGTCCGGGTGATGTCGCTATAATGCAACCCGGGCATGACGCTTGGGTCGTAGGTGACGAGCCGAATGTCTTGATCGAGCTCGCAGACGTCGTCAAGCGACCAGAATAAAGGTTAACGTCTAAAAGAATTTCTCAACAGATGCTCTGCACCTCTTAGAGAATTTGCTTTCCTGAAATCTCTTTTCGCTTGCTTCCATACGAGGCGGGTAGAGAGAAGTTTTCCGAGAGTTCTGCCCGAATCGAGCATGTTGAAAAAAACCGATTCGGGTATATTTGCCCATCGGGGTAAAAAAGCATCTTGGAGGTGGTCATGAACCCAGTAAGCGAATTCAGAGAAATTATCCTGCAATACGATTTGAACAAGCACCCGTTTTATGTCGCCTGGCGTGAGGGGACTTTGCCCATCGAGAAACTTCAGCGATACGCGCATGATTACGGGAAGTTCATCGCGAGTATTCCGAAGGCTTGGGAAACGCTTTCTGAAAATCGAATCGCTAACGAAGAACGCTATCATGTTTCCTTATGGGAAGAGTTTCGAAACGCGGTAGACGAAAAAGTCGGAAGAAGAATTTCTTTCTCCTCGATTCCTGAAATGGAAGAGCTTTGCATGGAAGCGGAGCGCTGTTTCAAAAAACCAGCGGAGTCGTTAGGAGCCTTATACGCTTTCGAATATCAACAGCCCGGAACTTCGAAAACGAAATTGGAAGGGCTTCGAAAGTTTTATCACCTCGAAGAAAACGGTGAAAAGTATTTCGAGGTTCACGAAAACGATTTCGCAGAGCCGAAATTATTGGAAAAGAGAATCAAGAAACTACAGAATCGGGACTACCTTTGTGCGAAGATTGCATGTTCCCGAATGAGTGCATCGATTTGGAGAGCCTTGGACGGCTTGATGAGAGAAGAACCAGCGAAGATAAGAGTTTAAGTTTTACAATTTTTCAACTGGTTTCGCTACGAGATGTCGTCGCGCCTTACAGCGCTCCTACATGTTATTGATTTTGCCGGGCTTGGTTAAAGAAACAATCAATCCTTCAATGTAAATGGATTGAAATCGGTGTTTCTGTCGTAATAATCCTCCTTCTCCGCACGCTTCAGAAAATTTACAACGAGGTATGTAATCGGAGTCCAAAAGACTTCGACGGAAACTTTGAATAAGAAATTGAATAGAACGACTTGAAACATTTTTTCGGTTGACCAAATTCCGTAAAAGGCAAAAGGGTAAAAGATTAAACTGTCTGCACCTTGTCCGACTGCGGTGGAGGTAATCGTCCGTGTCCACAAGAATCTTCCCTTCGTCCATACTTTCATTTTCGCCATGACATAGGAATTCAAAAAATCTCCGACCCAGTATGCAATCATCGAACCGACAACGATTCTCCATGTATTTCCGAAAACGACTTCGAGCGCAGGTTGAATTTTTTCGTTGAATGGTTCACCAGGGTCAGGAGGCAAGTGGATGACGACTGCGCCCATCAGAGCAGCGAAGCCTAATGCGATAAAACCAGCCCAAATGACTTTTCTCGCTCGCGCGTATCCATAGACTTCCGTGAGAACATCCCCGAAGATGTAACTAATGGGGAAGAAAATATTTCCCGCTCCGAAAGTGATTCCGAAGAGTTTGCATACCTTTCCGGGTCCTATTAGATTCGAACAAAGAAGCACCGTTACGAACCCAGCCATAATCAGTTCGTAATATTTATAGTGTTTCGTTTGTGTCCTTTGTTGTGTTGCTCTTTTAGCTCGCATACTGTTTAGCGAATAGATCTTAATTTAGAGACGAATTCGAAACCCTATTTTTTTTGTGAAAAAAATTATGGATATGATACCGATAATCTCCTTCTCCCGTTCCCGAGTTCTACTCCGACGACCGAATCAATAATAAATTCGTTCTAAACAATCGTTCTATTAGTAAAACGCTTCGCTCACAGGTCATCCCTACGAAAAATGGAAAGGGATAATTTATGCTTTTCGCATCACTCCATAAATACAACCATTCATCTTTCTAAAATCGCTTCTGCGTCTATTGTGATGTATACATCGTCTCCCACGACCTTTCCACCATCGAGTGTCTCTGCGTCCCAACTCACTCCGAAATCGTGACGATTGAAGACTGTCTCCGCATAAAATCCGATTCTATAATCATCGAACGGAGAATGAACCTTACCATTGAAACGTACGGCGAGGGTAACTGTTCTCGTTACTCCCCGAATCGTCAAATCCCCCATCACTTTGTATTGATATTTGCCAGTAAGAATGACTTTCGTGGAGCGGAATTCTATGAGAGGATGATTCTGCGTGTCGAGAAAATGGTCACTCCGCAAATGTGCATCTCTTTCCTCTTCGTGTGTGCATAAGTTTTGAGCGTAAACTTTTGCTTCTGTATATGCTTCTTGTGGTTTTTCGGGGTCGAACTCGAGAAATCCTTCGATGTTTTTGAGATGTCCACGAACGTCCGTCACCATCATATGGCGCACGCAAAACTCTGCTGCGGTGTGACCGGGTTCGAACCTCCATCGCGCCATAAAATTGCTACGCTCGATGCACTATACCTCGAATCGCATTCGAGCGAGCGATTTCAATAGAAAGGTAATAGGATTCGAAACTGCAACTTTTAGAGATCGAAAATCTGCTCTTTATTAGAAACTCGGGTTACTGTAAACGCTTTGTCTTTTACTTTTCACAAATGATGCACTCGAAATGACTTTTCTTTGCGCAGAAGAAGTGGCTTGCAATTCGAAAAGAAGTTACGACCCTTTCGAGTTACCGCCTCGCGTCCACTAAAACGCGAAGCCATTTTTCGGATAAGAACTCGGTCGCAACCCCACCGCTGCTTTTGCTGGAGTGAATGAAATATCCGTTGCCGATGTATATTCCGGTGTGAGTGATTCTGGTTCGCCCCCCGTCTGTGAAATACAAACGATCGCCCATTTCTAATTGATCCAATCGCGCGACAGGCATTCCCACCGTCGCCTGCTCTTCCGCAGTTCTGGGTAACCGTATCCCGAATTGTTTATATAACTCTTGCACGAATCCGCTGCAGTCTACACCGCTTCGCAAATCGGTGCCCCCCCATTTATACGGCGTACCTATGTATTTCATCGCCTCGCTGATGAGTTGGCTTTGCCAACTTCCGTTGCGTGAAACCATCGCCTGACCGGATATACGAAATTCGTTCACAGAAGTCTCTGGCTTTATCCCCACCTCGAAAGGAAGTCTATCTACATATTTCGCTTGTATATATCCATTGCTCCCGTCCGCCATAACTACAGTTGCCCATTCCGAAGTGAGATTGCGCAAAACTACGTATTGTTCGTTTTTCGCTTTGCAAAGAACTCTCGAGCGCACGTTCGGTTTCAGATAAATCGGCACGTCTTCTTGATTCACTTGCCCCAATTTCCCGATTTTCGCACGCTCGGGGTTTCTGTTTTGGGCATTTTGTGCATCCGAAAAAGGAGCAGCGAAAATCATCAAAAGAAATAGCCAAGCGAAGAGCAAACTGCGTCCTTTAGCCATATTAACTCCCAGAAAACCTCTCGACCATAAGATTTAAAAGCCTATTCACAGTGTCGGTAGTTCTCGCTGAAAAGTTCACCTCAATTCCTTCTGCCATAGCGAAAAAGCGAATTCCCCGGAATTTCAACTTGGTTGCTGTCCTTTTTGATTCAACCTTTCTTCCAATTCTTGTAATTGAGCCTCTACAGTTTCCGTTGTTGCCGGAGTCGCCTCTGTCGCAGGGGCAAGCCCCAGTCTTTCTTCGAGTTTTTTCAGTTCCTCGTCTGCGGCAGCGTCCAATGCCATATCCTCCATCTTCATGAGTTTGCCTTGGATGCTTTCCTGTGCCAACTCTTGACGGGCGGCTGCTTCGCTTCGCGCCTGTCGGATACGCTCCGCCGCAGCCTCGAACGAACCGAACTGCGCTTCTGTTGTGAATTCGTCGAGTGTCTTGCTCAGAGCGGACTCTATTTGAGCCTGTTTATACTGCGCCTTCATTGCCAATGCTTCTGCAGTCCGACGGCGCACTTCCTCCTCCTGACGACGAATTGCGAGTTTCACCTGTTCGACAGCGGTGTTCGCCTGGGCGAGGGAGGCTCTCAGGCTCTCCAAAGTCGCCTGGTAATTCGCCTTTTCGCGCAGAAGTTGTCGTGCAAGGTCCCGATTGCCGAGTTTCAAGGCTTGAATCGCTTGAGCCTCGAGATTGTTCACTTTGCGCACGTGTTCATCGACCATCGCTTGCAAGTTATTTCGTTGGGTGATGGCTTGTATCGCCCGTTCCTTATTCGCCTGCAAGGTTTCTTGCATTTCGCGACGGGCTTGGTCGAGCATCAGGTCGGGGTCTTCGAGCCTGTTCATCAAGCGATTGAAAATCGCTTTGAGCCAGGCAAAAAATCTTCGCATGTAGGTTTGCTCCTCCTGCTTTTTCAGCATTATACTGCGATAACGACTTGCGGGCTTCACTTACCGGTAAACTTCTATCGTGCAATTCTGCGCTGCATCGGTGCAACTCGCCCCATTCAAAGGCAGAATCGAAGAAAACCTCAACCGAATAGCCGAGGCAGCCCTTCGCTGTTCCGAGGAAGGCGCTGAACTCGTAGTTTTTCCAGAAACCATAACCACGGGATACTTTTTGGAGGGGGGTGTGGCGGAATTATCAATGACATCTCAGGAACTCGTGGAGAGGCTGCATCGTGCACTAAAATCATGCGCGGGAAATAAAACATTCCAAAAAGATTTAGACATCATTCTCGGTTTCTACGAAGAAGAAGATGGGATTTTTTATAACTCGGGGGCGCATATAAATTTTCAAAAAGGCAATCCTGCGCTTTTACATGTCCATAAGAAATTTTTTCTTCCTACTTATGGCGTTTTCGACGAGGAACGATTCGTTGCGAGGGGGAAAAAAATCCAGACGTATCCCACGAGATTCGGTCCATTCGCCATTCTGATTTGCGAGGACGTATGGCACAGTATTTCGGCTACGATTGCGGCGCTAAAAGGTGCAGAAGTAATTGCGGTTTTGGCTGCATCACCGGTTCGCGGAGTTTCTTCAACAAAATACGATAATTTAGAACGCTACGAAAGGATGTTGCGAGCAATCGGTGAAGAACACGGCGTTTGGGTCATCAATAGTATGTTGGTAGGTTTCGAGGGGGGGAAAGGGTTTTGTGGCGGAAGCATTATCGTGGACCCATTCGGAAAGATACGTGCGCAAGGACCATTAGCGGAGGAATTCATTCTCATAGCGGATATCGATTTAGACGAAATTCCGGTGGCTCGCCAACAGTTTCCAGCCCTCGCTGATTTGCGAAGCGTGTTAGATAACATCATCGAACAATTTCAAGAATGTGAAATGCAATGTTAGAAGTTTCGCGATTGCCGATTATTCGGGCGCGCAAAACTGACCCGGAGTCCGACGAAAATCTTCGTATAAACCCCGAGTTAGTCACCGATTTCTTAGTTCGCTTTTTGCGTGACGAGTGCATCCGCAGGCGTGGGGTATCGCGTGCTGTGGTGGGGGTTTCTGGGGGGGTGGATTCTTCGGTTACTACCTGTTTATGTGTTCGCGCTTTCGGAGCGGAAAATGTTTTTGCTTTTCGATTGCCTTACAAGACGAGTTCTCCGGAAAGTTTGACGCATGCGCAAATGCTCATCGAAATGCTCGGGGTTCCATCCCGCACGATTGAAATCACTCCGATGGCGGATGGTTACTTGCAAAATGCCGAGCCCGATGCCGACCCACGACGCATCGGCAATGTCTGCGCGCGATGTCGCATGGTTATTCTTTTCGACCAGAGTATGAAGCTTCATGCGCTTCCTATAGGAACGAGTAACAAGACGGAAAGGATGTTCGGATATTTCACATGGCATGCAGACGATGCCCCCCCCATAAACCCGTTAGGAGACTTATTTAAAACTCAAGTGTATAAATTGGCGCGATACCTCGGAGTACCGAAGCTGATTCTCGAAAAACCTCCCAGTGCGGATTTAGTCGTAGGACAAACTACAGAGGGCGATTGGGGAATTTCGATTCCGGTGGCAGACAGGATTCTCGCTTTGCTTTTGTTAGGATATCGCGAGAAGCAAATCGTAAGAAAAGGGTTTCGAGAAGAAGACGTTCGCATCGTAAAACGGATGGTGGATTCCACGCATTGGAAGCGCAAAATGCCAACCGTCGCAATGATTTCTACGAGCGCGATTGGAGAATACTATTTAAGACCAGTGGATTATTGACGTCTATGCTTTGGATGACGATCTATGTCGGTATTTCTCGGGACGATGATCAAGCGAGCGATATAGAAAACCGCGACGAGAATCCCAATCCATAAAATAATCGACGAACCCGTAGGCCAATCCCATCGCTGAGAAAAAACTAAACCAATGAACGAACCCAACCATCCTAAGGCGATAGCCAAGAGCGCCGCTACGACCATGGATTCAATCCATAAAAGAGACGCCACAGCCGGCATAACGAGCCAAGTGAAAACCACGAAAACACCTGCGACTTTCACCGAAGAGGCGACGACGAAACCTAACAAACCATAAAAGACGAAATCCAAAATGATTGCCTTGATGCCTTTAGGCGCGTTTACACTATTGAGGGTCATTGCTGAAATGGGTTTCCAAAGAATCGCCATTACGAACAAAATCACCGCATAAATAATCGCAGTGTTTATAATTTCACGCTGTGTGATGAAAAGGAGCGTCCCCCCCAAAATATCTCGCAGTTCCTCGACTCCGTGTGGTGTAGGTTCGAGAAGAATAATCGCCCATGCAGAAGCGACGACGTAGATGATTCCGATGATAGCCTCGTGAGGAACGCGCGGGAGGCGTCTTCGCGTCAAAGCAATAAGCAACGCTCCTAAAAGAGCAAATCCGACAGCATAACTGTGCGCTTCGAAAGATTGAGGGTTTTTGCCGGAATGAATCGCAAGCGCCATCCCTAATGCTGCGATTTGCGCAATCGCTAAATCAATGAAAATCAATCCACGACGCACGATATGTAGTCCGAACAACGCATGCACCGGCGACATGACAAGCATCCCGATACAGGCGGGACCCATGAGCATCCAGAAATCCTTCCAGTTCATGGGTCTAAGAAAAAGCCTCTCTGAGTCTCGAGATTATCGTATCGAACAGGGAGAAATAATCTTTCGCGGAAGAATCATGCCCTATGTTTCCAGGAAGGATTACGACTTTGGCTCCGATTCTGCTCGCGACGAAGTTCGCATGACGCGTCGAATAAAAAGGCTCTTGAATGATCACTCTCACATTCTCTTCTTGGGCACGCCTCATCAAACTCGCTAAATGCCCCGGTGTCGGTTCGATGCCCGGCTTGGGTTCTAATTCACCGATAGAACGCAAATCGAAACGATTGATGAAATACACAAAACTGCGATGATAAGTGATGATAGTTTTTCCTCGAAAGACCTGCGAGGCTTTGACCCATCCACCCAAAAGATTCATCGACCCTACCTTTCGCAATTGTTCGAAAAGTTCGCCATTCCTTTCCCATTGCCAAAGTTCTTCTCCGCCGTATTTTTCGACTAACGCATCTCCAAACATTTTTCGGTCTAATTTGTCTATGAAATTTCGCGCGCCTTTTTTGTAGTCACCTGCATTAGAGGTATCTAATGCAGACATGCGCTCTGCGATTCTTTGAGCTACAACTCTTCCGTTATAAGGGTCGAGCCAAATGTGGGGATTTCCATACGGATGAATGTCACCTTGAGCACGTGTTACGGTTCCAGTGGGTCTATCTAAAACTAACGCTCCTTCCGAGGCATACAAGTGTCCCAATGCACCTATGCGGACATGCGAA
Organism: Fimbriimonadales bacterium; assembly: GCA_035559795.1. Lineage (NCBI taxonomy): Bacteria > Bacillati > Armatimonadota > Fimbriimonadia > Fimbriimonadales > Fimbriimonadales bacterium. The sequence continues at coordinate 142,720 of DATMAR010000007.1, forward strand.
TTACGACTTCCATCTAAAAGCACACGTTCATAACCTATTTCCAAATCCAATCCTATGGCGATAAAAAGGTCAGCTCGCGAGATTTGGCTCATATAACTCGGTTTTGCTTCGATGCGGTGGGGGTCGCGCGCGCCGGTTACGATAGATTTTACAGAAACGTTTTTCCCACCTACGTAAGAAGCAATCGAAGCAAGATCGGGAGTCGTTGTAACAACGTTTAGTTTCGCAAAGGATTGCCCCCCAACAAAAAGGGCTATCACAACAGAAAATATTCGCTTGGATTTCATTACAAACCTCCTAATACTTATGCGCCGGATGCACCCCGATAATCCATTGAAACTGCAAAGTGAAAACGTTTCCACTCGCATCAAAATTACTATCCACGTTCTGCCATTGGAAACGCCAATGATGAAACTCTGTAATTTTATTTGTAACGCCTACTGTCCATGCTTTCCTTATATTTTGCGTTCCTGGAATTTCGCTGTAATCGTATTTCCCTAAAACAAACCATCGGGGGGCTACTTGGTACGTGAGAGAAGCGAAGGTGCCGAATTTAGTGGAATCACCCGGGATTCCGCTCTTCGCCCAGTAAGCCTCTGTTTCCAACTCTATAGACTTCCCCACAATTCCAGGCTGCCATTTCATCGTCCAATCTGTACCGTATATCTGGGCGCGTTTTCCCTCTGTGACAGAAGGACCGTTCGCATAGGAAAGCCCTAATTGTGCGGATAAATCATTGGAAAAATCGAAAAACGTTCGAATATGAGAAACCCATACTGGCTTGCTTGTGCCTGTTCCAGCGAATAAAGTAGACTCATGGGGGTCTAACGTCTCCAACGCTATTTCCAAATAGTGCTCCATGGGAAAGAGATAGCTTATCGAGATACCAGGAGCTCGGAATCCTTCCTCACCAAAAAAATCTGTTATCACAAAGGGGAAATCCAAATAATTCAGTTGGTCTTTATGATTGCGGTTTACCCTTCCTATTGCCGCAGCCAATTTCCCTGCCTTTGCTTGAAATCCTGCGCCGAGGTTTGTATACCATCCGAAGACTTCTTCAATTTCAGCCTCAGGCTCTCGCTCACCATTTTCTTTCTCCTCCTCTCCGAAAGTGATATACGCTTCGACGCGTAAGAAAGGGTCAGCATCCGCAGCCAAACCCACTTCAATTTCCTCAATGCTCGCTCTTTCGTTTTCTTGGTCTATCTCATTTTGCAAAACATAGCGCGTATCACCTACAACGCTAATCTGGGGATTGAAGTAGTTGGGATTTTGAGGAGCAACCTGCGATCCTTGCTGGAGATTCCCAAAATAGGTTGAGAGAATGCTTAGCGTAGCTCCCAACGGCAAAACGATTACATTAGTCGGCATCCAAATCCTCCATACAGCCACTCAACGGGCAATACCGCCAAGGGTAATCATTATAGCAATATTATTGCAATAAATTTTCATTGCTCGGAAATGGTGAAAACGATTTTCCCTGCCTTCCCACCAATCATCAATTCCATAGCCTCAATAAAGTTGCTATAAGGAAACCGATGGGTGATAATCGGCTCTAAATTCAATTTCCCTCCCTCTAACAATTGGGTCATCCTGTCCCACGTATCCCAGAGCCTTCGCCCTATGATGCATTGGATTTCCACCCCTTTGAAAATCAGATCGTTCGCACGGAAATTGACGAAGTCGCTGCTATATAACCCTAGAAGGCTTATCCTTCCCCCCGGACGTACCATGGATACAGCCAAGTCTAAGGCGTCCGGATGACCGGACATTTCCAAGACGCCATCTACTCCCTCTGGATAAGCATCTTGCAACGCTTCGAGAGTTCCTTTACTCGTCAAATAGGAAGGGTTCAAAATCACATCTGCACCGAGTTTCCTCGCGATATTCAAGCGGTATTCGCTAACTTCGGTAACGGCGACACTTTTTGCGCAGGAAGCCTTGCAAACTGCAAGGGCGAAAAGCCCGATCGGACCCATGCCTGTAATCAAAATATCCTGACCCTCCACGGGACCTGCAAAAACAGTGTGAACGGCGTTGCCAAGAGGATCTTGAACACACGCAATTTCCAAAGGAACCGACTTCGGTACTTTACGTGCATTGGCTTCTGGAATTACCACATAGGGGGCGAACCCGCCATCCACATCCACTCCCAAAATTTTCGTATTCACACATACATGCGCCTGTCCGTTCAAGCATTGTTTGCATTTCCCACAAACGATATGGGATTCACTCGCGACAGGATCCCCTGGTTTCAAGTTGGTTACACCCTCTCCGACTTCTTCGACGATTCCGCTGAACTCATGCCCGATGATTCTCGGAGGTTTTATCCTTTCCGCAGCGAAAGGATCCCATCTATAAATGTGTGCATCCGTTCCACAAATGCTCCCGTATCGGACTCGGACTTTCACATGACCTGGACGCAAAGTCGGCTCGGGAACATCGAGAAAATCCAATCCAGGAGCAGGTTTGCTTTTTACTATGGCTTTCAATTTTCTGTTCGGATTCTACTATCTACACGAATCTTTTGCAGCCCATAAGAAGCCTCTTTTCATAATCGTTCGAGGAGGTTCGACTTCGATAACCTTCCGCTGATGTCCCAAAGAGCAATAAAAGACGCGTCCTAACCCGTACATTTTCGTCCACACGACCGGCATATCTACTTCACCGTTCGTAACGTGAGGTCCTGGAACTGTCGGAAATCGCGTCGTTGCCAGCACTTTTATTGCAGGGTCTATGTGCATGTAATATTGTTCCGAACAGACTTCGAAGTCGGGAATTCCGTCGGTTATCGGATGAGAGATATCGCGTCGGATATTCACCCAGTATCGAACTCCATCGTTTCCGGGGTGAGCGACCCATTGCCCCCCCGTCATGAATTGCCATTCCGTACTTTCGCGAAAACTGTCGCACATTCCTCCATGACATCCTGCGAGTCCTACGCCGTCTTCTGCGACCGCTTTCAATACGGGCTGTAACTGTTCGTGCTCGATACGCCCCATCGTCCAAATCGGAATAATGAGAGAAAGTCGTGATAGTTTTTCATAGTCTTTGAAAACATCTAACGTATCCGATATTTCCACTTCGAAGTTTTCTTCTCGGAGAATATCGAAAAAAAGTTGCGCTACCAAATCGGGTTGATGCCCTTCCCATCCTCCCCAAACGATTAATGCACGTTTAGGTTCCATCACTTTACGAATTCTACACGAGATGGGTCATTAAAAAAATTGCTTATCGGAAAGAGCCGCTAACGCTAATCCCGAATCTTTCCATCCATATCCACATTAGGGAAAAAGTCATATTTTTTCCTTGGAGATTGAGTAATGCGTGGGATTTTCTCCCATCGTTCATAAGCAACAACCCTATATCGTCGCGCAATTTGAGATTCGCACCGAAAGGGAAATTGAAGCCGCTTTCGAATTCCGAATAATTAATCGAAAAGTAAGGTGCAACGGGCGAGCCAGGAAGGCTTTTTGCTATCGTAAGATAATAAGACTGATATCCTCTCGGTGTGCCGATTCTATCGCTCGATGTTCCGAGAGTGAGCAGAGGGCGAAAGGAGGTCTCCGTTGCGAGGATTAGGTTTGCCAAAGGATTAATTTCGTCGGTCGCAGGATTAAACTCGAACCCCAGTTGGGCTCGAGGCGTGAATGCATACATCGCCGTAAAGCGCCAACGAGGACGGTCGAGCTCGGTATCTACGAAACGACCTGAAAAGGAAAATTCTTTTTCTCGAAACTCACCCGAACCGAGGAGTCGCCCTTCACCGGGTCAGCCCGTTCAGGTCGGGACTTGAGTGTCGTTATGCTTATGCTGGTCTTGGGCGAAGACGGATAAAGCTGTCGAAAACAACAACCCAAGAACAAAGAAAGACTTCATGAGGTTATTATGTTCCATAGACTCAAATTTCTCAGGATTCGATTTTGGAATCGCTAAAGCACAAGCACGTATAATACGGATTGATGGCGAAAATAGATCCTTTCAACGCAAAAGACGAATTAGAAACACCTCTCGGTAAGCGTGCTTACTATAAGTTACAATCCGTCGAGAAATTAGGAGACGTTACATCTCTCCCCTATTCGCTCCGCATTCTTTTAGAAACTTGTCTTCGTAATCTCGATGGACATATAGTGACGGAAAAGCACATCGAGGCTATTCTCAAGGGGTCACAAACCGATATTCCGTTCTTTCCGGCGCGGGTAGTTCTGCAAGATTTTACGGGCGTTCCCGTACTCGTGGATTTAGCCTCAATGCGTAGCGCTATCGGAAAACTCGGGGGGGATGCTAAAAAGGTCAATCCGTTAGTTCCATCCGATTTGGTCATTGACCATTCGGTGCAGGTTGATGCGTTCAATTCGCGCGAAGCGTTGGAAATTAATACACGTTTCGAAGTGGAAAGGAATCGAGAGCGTTACAAATTTTTGAAATGGGGTCAATCTGCATTCGATAACATGCGCATTGTCCCCCCCGCAACGGGCATCGTTCATCAGGTTAACCTCGAATATTTGGGAAAAGTCGTTTGGGACGATGGCAAAACACTTTTTCCGGATTCGCTTATCGGAACGGATTCCCATACGACTATGATAAATGGTTTAGGGATTTTAGGATGGGGAGTGGGGGGGATTGAAGCAGAAGCCGTGATGTTAGGCGAACCGTATTACATGCTCCTTCCGGAAGTCGTAGGATTTCGTCTCGTCAATGAATTGCCGACAGGTTCGACCGCGACCGATTTGGTTTTGACGATAACGAAGATGCTACGCGACCACGGAGTCGTCGGAAAGTTCGTCGAATTTTTCGGTCCCGGCCTGATGAATATGCCCGTTGCGAATCGAGCGACGATTGCGAACATGGCTCCCGAATACGGAGCTACTGCCGCTTACTTTCCGATCGATGAAAGATGTTTGGAATATTTAGACTTGACGGGTCGCCCTAAAGAATTGATCGATACGGTCGAGCGTTACGCGAAAGAACAAATGCTATGGTACGAAGATGCGCAAAAAGTTCGTTATTCGTCCGTTTTGGAGTTAGACCTTTCTATCATAGAGCCGAGTTTAGCAGGACCTAAGCGACCTCAAGACCTCGTTCTTTTGCGTGAAATGAAAAAGAGTTGGCATAAAGCGCTCGAAACGCTTTTCGCAAAACCACCATCGCCAAGCGCCACGCTCAATGACGAGCGATGGCTCACAGAAGGGGGGGCGCCAACGGCTCCGACCGTTGTCATGGAGGACGAAGAATCCGCCGCTTGGGTTCAATTCGAAGGAGCGCGATTTCAGTTAAAGCACGGTGATGTCGTTATCGCGGCGATTACCTCTTGCACGAATACGAGCAATCCCGAAGTGATGGTTGGGGCAGGTTTGCTCGCTCGGAAAGCGCGTGCGAAGGGTCTAACGAGGAAGCCGTGGGTAAAAACTTCTTTAGCGCCGGGTTCGAAAGTCGTTACGGAATACTTAGGAAAGGCGGGGCTTATGGAAGACCTCGAAGCGACGGGCTTTTATCTCGTTGGTTATGGATGTACAACATGTATCGGAAATTCAGGACCTTTGCCGGAAGAAATCAGCAAAGCGATTCGTGAACACGAGCTCGTTACGGTTGCGGTGCTTTCAGGGAATCGCAATTTCGAAGGAAGAATCAATCCCGACGTCCGAGGAAATTATTTGGCATCCCCACCTTTGGTCGTCGCTTATGCCATAGCAGGAACGGTCGATATAGATTTGCTTAACGAACCGCTCGGAAAAGATAAAGAGGGGAATCCCGTTTTCCTGCGCGATATATGGCCTTCGCAGCAAGAAATTTACGATACGATGAAGGAATGCATCTCGCGTGAGCAGTTCATTCGTCAGTACGCGCATGTATTCGAAGGTTCGAAGGAATGGCAAGAAATTCCCATAGAGGGGGGGCTACTTTATGATTGGCCAGAGAGTACCTACATCAAAAATCCACCGTATTTCGATGAGATTTCAGCGGAAGTTCCCCCCCTAAAGCCGATTCGCGGAGCGAGATGTTTGGTAAAACTCGGCGATTCGATAACGACCGATCATATCTCGCCTGCTGGTTCGATTAAAGTAGACAGTCCTGCTGGAAAATATCTTATCGAATTGGGAGTCAAACCGCACGAATTCAACAGTTACGGGTCACGACGAGGAAATCATGAAGTAATGATGCGTGGCACGTTCGCCAATGTTCGATTGCGAAATCAACTCGTTCCAGAAAAAGAAGGAGGTTGGACATTAGATTTCACGGATAATACGGTGAAATCCATTTATGATGCAGCGATGAATTATCGTGCGAAAGGAATACCTCTCATCGTTTTAGCGGGGAAAGATTATGGAATGGGTTCCTCGCGCGATTGGGCGGCGAAAGGAACAGCGCTTTTGGGCGTAAAAGCGGTGATTGCAGAGTCGTACGAGCGCATCCACCGCAGCAACTTAGTGGGAATGGGAGTTTTGCCGCTCGCATTTTTGCCAGGGGAGAATGTAGCGAGTTTGGGATTAACGGGTAGAGAAATTTTCGATATCGAAATGGGAAACACCATCGAGCCGGGAAAAAGGATTACCGTTCGCGCGCAGCGAGAGGACGGTTCGCGTTTGGAATTCGAAACGATTTGCCGGATAGACTTACCTGTCGAGGTCGAGTACTACCGTCATGGCGGCATTTTGCCGATGGTCTTGAGGAAATTAACGAAGAATTGAGTAATCGAAAATTTAGAGAAAATATGATCCAATCCCTCGAATATCTACCAGCCAGTGAAAGTGTGGTATAATAAATTATGAACAAAGAAGGTGTACTTAGTCTCCTTCTTTTTTCATTGTTCATCTGCTCGGCTCAAATGGAGGAGTTGACCCCTATCACCTTTCATGTTAGCGGTTTCACGTGACCTTCCTGAGCACGCCCCGTGGAAGCGGGACTCCGCCAGTTGGGTGGAATAGAAAACATAAAAATCAACGTCGAGACCAAGCACGTTCAGTTCAACTTCGACGCTAAAAAACACTCCCTTCAAGAATTGTTAAAGGCTATAGAAGGCGAATCAGGACGTTTCAGCGCGCGATTGCTGTTGCAATTCAAATCGAAGAGTATCACCGAAGAAGATTTTCTAAAATTGAAAAACGCACTCGTTCGCATCAAAGGTGTGAGAAGCGTGGGAGAACCCGATAAATCCCGAACGATAATGATCACCCTAAAAAAAGATGAGAGAACTTTTTTACAAGAAATTCTCGACACTTCGGAAAAAGTGGGCATTCCCTTGCAAAATCCGATAAAAGAGGAGAAATTGGCAGCATGCAATCAGAATTTATCGCAAATCTAACTAAACCAATAAGGAGAAGACAATGAAAACAAAAATAACCATCGTACTCGGAATAGCAATGCTATTCCTGGTTTCATCCGTCTATGCAGCCTCTCAATACTCGAACGAGAAGCAAAGCAAACAAGACAAGTCGAAAACATGGAGCATCAAAGCTGACTACATCGAAGCCTGTTCCTGTAATATGTTCTGTATGTGCTATTTCAATACGCATCCTGACGGCGAGATGTTTTGTGAATTCAACAACGTCATCAAAGTCGCCAGTGGACATTACGGGAATACCAAGTTGGATGGAGTTTTATTTTGGATGGCAGGTGACTTAGGAGGCGATTTCACGAAGAACGCCAAATGGGTAGCTCTTTACTTCGATCCGAAAACCACGAAAGAGCAACGCGAAGCCATTCAAAACATCATCCTAAAAATTTATCCCGTGCCAGGAGTGGATAAGTTCATCGTGGATGAAGCTCCCATCGTTTGGAAGAAAGAAGGCAATAACGGTTATGCAAAACTCGGAGACGGCATAGCCGAAGTGGTACTTACAGGAATAACCGATGCCAATGGAAAACCAACGGTCATAAACAACCTCAAATATTGGGGTGCCGAAAAGAATAATGGATTCGTGCTGGCTTACAGCAAACATTATTTCAAAGGCCATGGATACGACTACGCCCATGAAAGACGAAATGGCTTTTTCATTCACATCGAGTCTTCCGGAACTTTGGAAAAGTAATTTTCCGTAAAGGAATATGCATCAGCCCGGTTGAAAAATCGGGCTTTTTTATCGTGTTTTATCGTAATAGGAACGACTTCATTATTCGAACTCTGAACCGTCGTTCAAAAGCAATACCTGAATCGGTTCGTCTTGAAAATTTTCCGCGAACCACTCCGGGTATTCCGTATGCACCGGGAGAAGTTTTTCTGGTTGTATTTCTTTTATCATCCAAAGCAAATCCTCTTCGCTGATGTGTCCGCTTGCACTAAGGGGGTCATCGAATACAGGCTCGTTTTTTTCACTATCCCACCGAAAACCGTGTAATTCCATCCCGAAAAACTCTATCCAATTATTCAAACGCCAGAAGTCTATCTTCTGATCTTCTCCGTATGCTTCCGATGAAGAGTAAATATAAACAGCACCGTAAGGTTGGATATCCGACATCTCGTTCATATCCCAAAAACTGAAAGCGAGTATGTATTTCCCCGGATTTTCACGAACTTCACCGCTATGAACGAGCCTCGGTTGACATTCCTGTCGAAAAGCATTCTCCCAGCCATCGAGTTTGGCTTTTACCTCATCGTAAAAAACTAAATCATCACTGCAGATGGAATCATAACGAGGATTGGCTGTGTAAAGCGCCTGCAACATGAAGCCATCTTTCACGGGCACGGCGAGTTTGCGCTTCGTCTCTTTCGCGATTCGCAAGAACGAATCCAAACGCTCGAAATGCCTGCCTGCGAAATCCGCAATGACCAGTTTCCCATACGATTTTTCCACTATCGCTCGACATCGCTCGAAAACTTCTTCCTCTGAAAGATTTTTTTGTTCTTCATTTTCTTTTTTTCTTCCTAAACGTGTTCCTTCCACAATCAGAAGATAAGGCTTTTGTTTCGCCATTTCTTCTACGAACTTCCGTGTTTCTTCTTTGTAGCGTCCGTGTATTCGCAAATCACCGGTATAAACGATGAGACCACGTTCCGTTTCGAAAGCGAACGCGACTGCTCCCGGAATGGAATGGTCCACAGGGAAAGCTCGGAATTTTACCGCGCCGATGGAATCACCGGAAACTTCGATAGGGGGGGTATCTAAACCTTTTTTCCCTGTAGGGTTAGGTGGTGTTTGCCAGAATTCGCGAAGTTCGTTCGTCAATGGAAAAACGGACAAAAACTGCCTTCCGATATGGTCACCATCTGCTACTAATGCACGATCGTCTATTTTACAGTCATGTTTTCTTATTGAAAAATACACTAAATCGCTGTGGATTCCTTTGCTACTTCCACTGACTTGATATCCTTTCAAAATTGCGGCAGTCTCCGGTGATGTATATATGGGAATTTCCGGATGCAGAAGGCCTATCAAACCGGCATGGTCGAGATGTGCATGCGACAAAAATAATCCTTGCACGTCGAGCCTTCCATTCCAAGATGGATGGAAATCATTAGGAATACAGTCCTCGCGATATAAGCCATCGAATTTCGGAATCAAATCGAGTGTCCAATAATCCACCAATCCTCTCGCGCCGCGAGGATTCAAAAACTCTTCGAAATAACGATTCCACTTCGAATAATTGATGCCGAAATCGAGCAGGATTCCCGTGTCTTTTTCTTGAAGGAAAAGTTTTGTTCCCCCGATACATCGGGTTCCTTCCATTATCAGTAGCCTCATTTTTCTCCTCCACTCGATTATATCCAAGAAAAAGTGCGACGAAGGGGTTATGAATGCACTGCACTCAGCGTTAAAGAGAAAAACAAAAAAGGAGGCCTCATGGCAGTAAACGTAGAACTTCAAGAATGCATAGACAGTTGTACCGAATGTGCAGATGCATGTCGAACATGTGCGGATGCCTGTCGAGGTATGGAAGGCATGGAGCAATGCGTGGCACTCTGCGAAGAGTGTGCGAAGACTTGCGAGCGTTGCATCCAAGCGATGAACAAAGGCTCTACAGCCGAATGTGAAAATTGCGCCGACATATGCGAGCAATGCGCCGCCGAGTGCGAAAAGCATGATATGCCCGAATGCCAAGTTTGCGCGCAGTCTTGCCGAGTTTGCGCAGAGGAATGTCGAAGTATGGCAGCAACGGCAGGATAAACTCGAAAGTTCGGTAAATTCTTTAGGAGCATTCGATTTTATAAACCCCCTTCGTTGGGTTCCCCCTGCTTCGCAAGGGGAACCGTTTTTTAACTTTGCTCGTTTTTTTTCAAAATAATCATTCTTTTCGAACATATGCATGAGACTATGTTCCGTTGTGGTTTTAGAATAAATGGTTTCTCTTTGCGAAGCGAAGAGGGGAGATTTTTTAAGCGTTTTTTCTTCGCGCCTTACGGCGCTCCTACAGGATTTATTTCTTTTACTGGATTTGCTTCTTTTCTCGAATTCCGACGACGAAATCCGCAACGCCTGCGCTCACTCGCCTTTCGTTCGTTTCTGAAGGCACTGGCACTGTAACGAGTGTGATTCCATCCATCCCTGTGCGACGCTTTATTCTAAAATTGATTCCCTTGCGGTACATCACATGGCCATTTCCTGCTAAAATCACGAATACGGTTTTTCCCGAACGATATCGTTCGTTGTAATAGCGAATCGCACTATCCGCCATCGCTTCATCCCAAAGGACTTGCCCTCTGTACACATTCTCCAACGACGCATCACCGGGATGCCCCCCCATGAGCGCTCGAAACACTTCGAAATGTTCTGCATCACTCATATAAGGTTCAGGTAACTGCGACTTCGCTTCCGGAGAAAGCGCTTCCCATCCACTGCGACTCACCGTTCGCACCCAATCTCTCGGAATGTTGAGCGCAATCATTCGGAGTTTTTCCTTTCGCGCGATCTCGAAAATCGGACGATACAGCGCATAGTCCATTCCCCACTGCCGTTTCCAATCCACTTTTTCTAAAAATTCTTCTTCCGAAAATTTCCCCAAAGTCCATAAATCGAGGATGGGCTGCTTTTCTCGTTGCAGCATTTCGAGTCCGATGACGACTTCCCTTCCGTGCTCGACCAGAGCACCGATAATCAAAGTTTGCCAACGATGGGAATCGGCATTGTCGTGCTCTTCTCCGATGTAAACGAAACTTTTTCCATCTACAGCAGCGGCAATTTCTTGTAGCGTTGCTCTTTTTCCATCGGGAGTACGATACGCATTGTTCGCTCTCACTACGATTCTTTCAGAAGAGCCGATGCTCAAAAGCCATGGGTCGGTTTCCGGTTGTTGCATCATTGCTTGGAAAAATAACAAAGGAATCATTTTTCGGATTCTCCTTCGATGACGATTCGACTGAAATCCCCTAACTTGCGGAACAGACTATCCAAATAAGCGAGCATTTTCAAGCGATTATCCCGCAATTTCTCGTTATCGACCATAACCATCACTTGGTCGAAGAAATCGGCGATGGGCTTTTGTAAAGAGCGAAAAACTTTCGCCATCCCTTCGTAATCTTCGCGTTGTTCCAGTTCGAGAATTTCTTTTTCTGCGGCAATTGTCGCCTCGAGTAATTTCTTTTCACAGGGGTGTTCGAAAAGTTTCTCGGATACGTCTTCTTTCGAAGGTGTTTCGGGAAGCGAGATGCCCTTTTTTCTCGCTGCGTGGACGATATTGGCAGGTCTTTTTCCTGTTCGCAGGAAGGGGATGTCGTCTATGTATTTTTGAAAAACCTTCGCCCTTGCAAGAAAACGCGGTGTAGTGTCGGCGGCATGAACAGCCCAAACCGCATCTCGCACGTCATAACGAATTTCGGGAAACATCGCTTCGTATCTGCCATATAGAATTTCACGGAAGGATTCTCGAATCGTTTCATCCGAGGAAAGAGTAACTCCCCCCTCGCGAAGGACTTCGACTGCTTTCATGACGATAGATTCTGCGGAAATTCGAGGAAAATGCGGATAGGATTGCAATTCGACGAGTTTCGTTACGGCGGCGCGAATTCCATATGGGTCGCTGCTCCCTTTGGGAATTTCTCCGATTCCTAAAAATCCTGCAACCCGTTCCGCAGAATCTACACTGCATAACAAATTTGCAGCGATTTCCCCCCCGGATTTCGGCTCCGGAACGCCTTCATAATGATGATAAATCGCCTTCCATGCGATTTCTGGAAATCCTTCGCGCTGGGCATACAAACCGCCGACGATTCCTTGGAGTTCGGGAAACTCGCTCACCAGTCCTGTGCTGAGGTCCGCTTTGCAATAACGGGCAGCCAATTCACACGGACCTCGCTCTTCGTGTGTGCGAAAAACTTCTTCCGCGATCCACCTCATCAAAGCGACTAAACGCTCTGCGCGTTCGTATACCGTTCCTAAGCGTTCTTGAAAAAGGATGTTCTTAGTTTTTTCTAAAAACTCTTCGAGAGTTTGACGGCGGTCCTCCTCAAAAAAGAATAGCGCGTCATTGAATCGCGCATTGAGAACCCATTCGTTTCCTGCGCGCACGACATCGGGTTCCCCCCCATTGGAAATACTGATAAAACGATTCGTTAGGTTTTCTTCTTTATCGAAAACCGGGAAAAATCGTTCGTGTTTGGACATTGCAGTAATCAATACCTCCTGAGGAAGTTCCAAAAATTCTTTTTGGAAAGTTCCCTCGATGGCGATGGGATGCTCCGTCAGAAAAACGTTCTCTTCTACAAGAGGACAAAACCACGGATATTTCTTAAGTTCTTCGATACTCTTTTTCATTAAAGTGGAACAAGAATCCAAGATTCGCGCCTTTCTTTCTTCTGGGTCAGGTTCTACGTAACGTTTACGCAGTCCTTCGACTAATGAGCGGCAGTCCGAAACCTCGAATTCTTCCGGACACAAGAACCGATGACCACGTGAACGATTCGACGAATGAACCGATTCCAGTTCGAAAGGAACGATTTCGCCATCGAACACCGATACGATCCATCGTATGGGACGAGCGAAACGCATACGTCCACCCCCCCAGCGCATCGTCTTTTCGAAAGTTATGGATTGAATCGAGTCGGATATTATTTCTCCTAAAATTTCACGTGCCGGTTTTCCGGGAACATGCACGACTGCCCACACATAGTTTTCGCGAGTTTGCACATTTTTCGGTTCGATTCCCAAAGACTTGCAAAAACCCAATAATGCTGGAGACGGTGACCCGTCGGCAAGGTAGGCAGATTTCAGTGAAGGACCTCGGCGCTCGAGAGTACGGTCGCTTTGTATCGCTTTGACATTGGCGATTGCTGCAATGAGGCGGCGAGGTGTACACAGTTCTCGGGAAGTAGTCCGCTCCGCTGCTCCTTCGAGCAAGGTCGCCTCTTGCATATTTCTTTCGAGGGCTTCGAAAAGTTGCCGATTAGCGTTTCGAATGGCATGAGCAGGCAGTTCCTCACACCCTACTTCGACGAGCAACTCAGGCATTGCAAGATATTACCATGAAACGGTTGGCGCTTGAATCTTCTTCTCCACCTCGAAATTTCGACATTCTTTAGCCCCCCCCTATTATTCGTAACGAACCGCTACAATTATTTTTCCCTAAATTTTTTAGGAGCACCGTAAGGCGCGATACATCTACAAGGTATGACATTATAAAATCGGTTCTTTACCTGTAATCCTTCTAAAAATCTCGAAATACCGCGCTCGCGTTTCTTCGACCACCTCAGCAGGCAACTCGGGTCCTGGGGGGGTCTTGTCCCAATGAATGCTCTCAAGGTAATCACGAATGAACTGCTTATCCAAACTCTCCGGTGGTTCACCTGGTTTGTAATCCGCTTTCGACCAAAATCGAGAACTGTCGGGTGTCAGCGCTTCGTCAATCCAAACGATTTCGCCATTCCTTTCTCCGAATTCGAATTTCGTATCCACCAAAAGAATCCCGGCGTTCGCACAGATTTCTCTCGCTTCGTCGAACAAACGTAGAGTGATATCACGAAGTTTTTCTGCAATCTCCTTCCCTACGATTTTTTTCGCTTCCTCGAAGTCTATGTTTTCGTCATGTCCCGATTGCGCCTTCGTGGCAGGAGTGAATATCGTTTCCGGAAGTTCGTCTCCTTTGCGTAAGCCTTTGGGAAGAAAGATTCCGTGAATCGCCGCCCCGTTTTCTACCCCCCCCGCCTCAAGATATTCTTTGTAAAGCGAACCTGTAATAAACCTTCGCGCGACGCATTCTAAAAGGTAAGGCTCGCACTTTTCCACCAGCATGCATCGCCCTCGAAACTGTGTTTCGTCGTAGTCCTGCCCCAACCGCCGCGCGATTTCTTCGTCATCAATCGTTATCATGTGATGCCTTACGATATGCTCCAATTTTCGAAACCAAAATGCGCTAAGCTGGTTCAGAATCTTTCCTTTATCCGGTATTCCCGTCGGCAAAACAACGTCGAATGCACTGACCCTATCCGTTGCGACCATCAAGAGCTCATCGCCCAAATCGAAAATCTCGCGCACCTTTCCCGAACGTATTGGACGTAAAGTGGGTGAAGAAATCTGCGTAATAGAGAGCATGTCCTTTTTTACCTCGCGCATCGAGGCGCATGCGTTTTTAACTTTGTTTTTTCAAAACAAAAAACAAAAAGGGTGCCCCGATGAGTGCTGTGATGATTCCTAAATTAATCTCGGAACCAGGGATGAGGCGTTGAGCCAATAGGTCTGCCATCAAGGTCAATGTACCGCCGAGCAAAGCGCATGCAGGAATCAAAACCCTCAAATCCGCACCCACGATTCGCCTCGCGATGTGCGGAACGAATAGTCCTACAAATCCCACGATTCCCACACAAGAAACAGCCGTCGCTGTCAGAGCGGACCCTAAAAACAATACATTCCTTTTGAGCACCTCCGTAGGAACCCCTAATGTTTTCGCCGTCTCTTCCCCTAACGAAAAAACCGTCAATGCACGGCTTTGCGTCCAAACTCCTAAACCTCCTAAAAGAGTCACCCAAAACAACATCTGCACTCGCGTCCAATCCATTCCTGCCAAACTTCCCAACAACCAAAACAAAACGCGATTCGCATCTTGACCAGCCGCTAACAATAAAAAACTAATCACAGCCCACAAAAAAGAACCGACTGCGACACCTGAAATCAGCAGCGTGCTCAAAACGAGAGAACCCTGCCTTCTCGCAATCGCAACCGTAATAACTAAACTCGCTAAACCCGTGATAAAAGCAAGCGAAACCACTCCCAAACCAATAGGGATGCCCAAAACTACAGCCAGCACCCCACCGACTGCCGAACCGCTGCTCACTCCCACGATGTATGGATCGGCAAGCGGATTCCGAAATAGGGCCTGAAATGCCGCTCCCACAACGGAGAGGTTCATGCCTAACAGAAGAGCGGCAATCGTGCGCGGCATCCGTAGATCCCAGAGAATCGCCCCGACCGCGGATTCGCTCTCCCTCCAGAAAATTTCCCTAAAAATCGTGTTCGGAGAAAAAAAATACACGCTCCCGATCGCCAAATGAAGTAGAAACGCGCCTATCAGCAGCAATACGCATACAACCCAAAACATCGAAGAAACCCTTCTCACAGTCACGATTTCAGTAAACCTCAGTTGTATAATTCGAATTGTGTTCGCAAATCGAGTAAAGCAAATTGCTCCTTCGCCAACGCTCGCTTTGGGTGCAAAAGTCCGTGCAATGCGAGCGCAAGGAAAAGATGTCATTAGTTTCGCAATGGGTGAACCGGATTTCCCTACGCCCGAACCGATTTGCGAAGAAGCGATTCGAGCAATCCGCGAGGGGTTCACCCACTATACCGACAGCCGAGGAACGCTCGAACTCAGAGAAGAAATCTCCCGAAAACTTCTCGAGGAAAATCACATTCATGCCTCTCCGGACCAAATCGTTGTATCTTGCGGTGCGAAGCATGCGCTTTTCAATGCTTTGATGGCGATTTGCAACCCTGGTGACGAGGTTATTCTCCTTGCGCCTTGTTGGATGACCTATCGTGAGCAAGCCATTCTCGCAGGGGCAGTTCCTGTAGTCGTCGAAACGCCCGCACAAAATCAATACCTTCCAGTCTTCGAAGACATCCAGCGAGCGATCACTCCTCGGACAAAGGCGATTATTATCAATTCGCCGTGCAATCCTACCGGAGCAGTCTTCCCGCGCAACACATTGAAAGAAATTGCATCCCTCGCTCTCCGTCATGGCTTTTTCATCATCAGCGATGAAATTTATGAAAAACACATTTACGATGGAAATTCCCACACGAGCATAGCATCACTGAGTCAAGAGGTAGCCAAACAAACGATAACGATAAACGGAGTCAGCAAGTCTTTCGCTATGACGGGCTGGAGAATCGGTTATGCTTCCGCACCATTAGACATCGCAGAAGCTATGGCGACTATTCAAGACCAAGTGACGAGCAATCCCTCGGGCATTTCGCAAAAGGCTGCTTTGGCAGCATTGAGATTAGATTCGAAACTTATTCATAAAATGCTCCAAGATTTCGATTCGCGAAGATGTTTCATGGCAGAAGAATTGGCATCGGTATCTGGAGCAAAATTCTGCTTGCCCAAAGGAGCCTTTTACATTTTTGCGGAATTCGACGGCGCAATCGGAAACAAAATCAAAAACGATATCGAACTCGTGAATTACTTATTAGAAAATTACGAAGTCGCATGCATACCCGGTTCTGTATTCGAAGGACCGGGGAAATTACGCTTAACTTATGCATTGCCTCACGAACAAATTCGTGAAGGAATTCAAAGACTCTCGGAAGGTATACGTTCCCTGAATTGAAAGACCGTCCCGACGTTCCTATCAAAAACGAAGCGCTTCTTCGACAAGCGCTGCGACACCGTTCCGTTACCGATTCCGTTTGCGATTCTTACGAACGTTTGGAATTTTTCGGAGACTCTGTTTTGGGAATGATTATCGCGCAATATCTTTACGAGCAACATCCCGATTGGGATCAGGGCACACTGAGCAAAGCGAAGGCGACGGTCGTGCAAGAAGCCCCCCTCGCTCAAGCAGCAAAAAGATTGAAGTTAGAAAAATATATAGAAGTGTCTCCAGCAGAAGGTCCGGGGGGGAAAGAAAGGCCTTCCATTTTGTCTGATGTGTTCGAAGCGCTCGTAGGTGCTTTGTATATCGACCAAGGACTTGCGGCTACACGATGGTTCGTACTCGAGCATCTTCACGATGTTTTAGAGCAAGTAGCAAGAGGAGATATTGCAACGACGGACTATAAATCCCGTCTGCAAGAAATCACGCAAGCTCGTTGGAAAACGACACCGGTATATCAACTAGTGAGAGAAAACGGCGAAGCACACGAAAAATGGTTCGAGGTCGTTGTGATCTTGGAAAACGAAATCATGGGAACCGGTAGAGGGCGCAGCAAGAAAGAAGCAGAACAACTAGCCGCGAGGGAGGCTATCGAACTCATCACACGCGCAGAAGCAGCGCGTGCAGCTCGAACGGAAGAGTAAGGTTTTCCCTAACTCCTGTTTGAAGGAGGGTGACTATAACCTACTGGGGTTGAAAAAAGAAATAATGCCAGGTAGTCTTTACAGAATTCTCGCTCAAGGAGAGGTTTTCAAAAGGGTTGGCACAGAATTTGTACTTATTTTTTCCGTCTCCGTTCCCACGAAGCGAACAATTTCTGCTAGGAATGCGTCGTAGGAACATAAGTACCCTTGTTTTTTCGACTCGGGAGGTCGAACATGATGTGGAATAAAGGAAAGTTGCTCTGGGTCGTTTTTTCGACCCTAATGGCCGGGACGCTATTCGCGCAAATGCCACCCGGTGCTTTTTTGGTGCGTCCTGCTTATTCGAAAGCGGCGCTTATTAATCAGGTTCGTAATGAACCTAAGGTCATGGAAAGCCTTATGCGTCACTTCCAGATGACGGAAGACGAGGTAATTTCCATGCTTCGCACGCTGAAACTCGAAACCCTTAAAGAGGATATCTATGTGCAGCAAGCCGGAGTGTCCGCGACAACAGGCGAACTTCGACTCCATAAGGCGAAAGTCAAAAAGGGAACGAAGGTGTGGGTAGATAAAAACGGCAATCCAGTTCTTGTCGCGAATTGCGGAAATCCAGTAGCGCGCTATGACAAGGCGTCAGCACCCTCCATCGAACCGGTTTTGGGTGGTGGGGCGGCAGAAAGACCACTCGAAGCAGGTGGGGGAATCGTCGAGGAAATGTATCAAACCACACTTCTCGAACCTCTCCTGCCGGAAGCCCCCCGAGTAGAATTCGTAACAGTCCCCACACCAGAGGAAATCGTTAGCGAAGGTGGAATGGGAGAAGCGCCCTTTTTGCCTGCTTTAGGACTCTTGCCTAGTTTGCTTCTCGCGTTCGACACAGGTGGGGGAATCATTCCAGAACCCGGAACGATTTTCATTTTGAGCGCAGGAATGGGATTGTTGGCTCTCCGCTTGAAAAGAAAAAAATAATTCGTCACATCATCGCGACTTTCAAACATCGAGCTCGATAAGGGTATCGGGCGGCTCGGCATTCAATGATTCGTGCCCATTTTCCGTAACGGTAACGACATTCTCGATTCTCACTCCGAATTTCCCCGGCAAATAAATTCCTGGCTCTACAGTAAAACATTGCCCGGGTTCTAACAATGACTTGCTTCCCTTTACGATGTGGGGGGGCTCGTGTCCTTGAATTCCGATTCCATGTCCGGTGCGATGAACAAAATACTTTCCATAGCCTGCTTCTTCGATGACCTTTCGAGCCGCTTCGTCTATCTCTTCGCAGCGTTTCCCGGGTCGAGTAGCAGAACGAGCTGACATATGCGCCTTGTAAACAATTTCATAAATTTTCTTCGCTTCGTCGCTCGCCTTACCGACGGCTATTGTTCGTGTGATGTCGCTCAAATAATGACTCACCATACATCCCCAGTCCATGACCACTATGTCTCCCTCTCGAATGACGTCTTCGGAAGTGTCGTGATGCGGTTCTGCACCGTTCGCTCCCGCGGCGACAATGCAAAACGTAGGTATCCCCCCCCTTTCCGACATCGCCTCCAAAATAATGCGCGCTACCTGCTTCTCCGTCATTCCGACCTTTATATTTTTCAGAATCTCGTCGAAAGCCGCATCGGCGATTTCCGCTGCTTTGCGCATGAGTGCCAATTCTTCCGGGTCTTTTCGTTTTCGAAGTTGCGCGGAGATATCCCCCCCACATTTAAAAAGCGCAGCCGGTAACGCTTGTTGCATGCGAAGAAGATAATTCGCAGGCATCTCGTCATCTACCGCAATGACGCTGGTTTGCAATCCCCATTCGATTGCCAACCTTTCGAATAGCGCGTCGGGGTCTTCGCCGTCTTTCCATGTCCGAATGTCCCGTATGCCGGTTTTTTGTGCATGAGTTGCACTGAGTTCGGGCACAATCATCGCCGGTTCACCTTTTGCGGGAATCGCCATCAGGAGCATCCGCTCTCCTCCTCCCTCGAAGAAATCCGCCAAATAGCCCATCGTTACGGTAGAGGAGGCGAAATAGGCGTCGAAGCCGGCTTCTGCAAGCAGACGTTGAAATCTTTCGAGCCTATCCTTTCTGAGGGAATTCATCGGTAGTAAAATACCCGTCCGTCCAGCTTAGGGGACTGGCAAATAGCAACATCTAAGGCTCACGCTACGAAGTAAATCCCGTAGCATAGAGGTGGAAGGGTTTACGAGCGGTGGTTGAGTCAGATTCACTTAGGCAGAATCTTCCATTTAGCGGGTGGGAAAGGGTTCTTCAAAAAGTGTTAAACTCCTTTAGATTCCTTTGGCGGGTCGTCCAATGGCAGGACATCAGACTTTGGATCTGAGAATCTTGGTTCGAATCCAAGCCCGCCAGCCAATGAGTTAACGTCCACGATTTCAGCGGTCGATGCAATTTCAAAATTAGAGCTCTCCCTCTTTTTTCCTTTTATAAAGAACTCGACTTATGGACTGATTATAATCTTCACTTATGCGATGGATAGCCACTCTTTGCATTCTCTTTCTCAGCTCCGCTTTCGCCGAGCAGGCTGATGAACTGCACCTCTACGACCTCTTTCCCAAGAAGAGTTATTTCGGCAAGACAGCCCGCAACATCGCCTGGTCTTACGACGACCGGTATGTCGCCTATCTCTGGAACCCCTACGACGTGAAGGGATGGGATATCTGGCTCTACGACACAAAGACGGGGAAGAGCAAGAGAATCACCTCGATAGAACTCATGGCGAATTTCGATAGGGATATTCCGAAAATCATCGAGCGCTACAAAAAAGAAAAAGAGGAAGAGGAAAAACGGAAGAAACTTTCGCGCGAAGAACGTCGACAACTCGAGCGTGAAGACGACTTGAAAGAGGAAAAACGAAGAAAAGAGGAAGAAAAAGACCCCGACAAAGAGCGACAACTCGATTACAACGGCATCAGCAGTTTCGTTTGGGCGAACAAAAAGCACGAAATTTTGTTCGAATATCGAGGAGACATTTTCCGCTACACGATCGGAGACGAGTTGCCGAAACAACTTACGAAAACGCAAGAGCGCGAATCGAATCCTAAATATACGAAAGACGACAGCGGTTTTTATTTGCAAAGAAGCACCGGCGTTTTCAAATGCCGCTTCGATAGTCCGGAAATCTTGCAGCTCAATCCGAAACTTCCCAAGAACATGAGCATGGGAGACTACAAGTTATCTCCCGACGAGTCATACATATTGATCGAGTCGGGAAGATCTACGGGTCCTGAAAGGCAAGTTACCTACATCACTTATCGAGAACGATTCGCAGAGGCGAGAACTACCGGACGCGGTGTCGCAGACGACACTTTCAAATGGGAATCGTATATGTTTATTTACGATTTGAACGACGATCCGAAAAAGAATCCCAAACATGACGGAAAGCCATGGCAGATTTATTATCATCCCGCCGGTGAAGAATACGCAGCGGTGAGCATGCACGAAGAACCATGGTCGGAAGACTCGAAAAAAGTCGTATTCGCAACGTGGAAACGTGACAAACAAGAAATCGAAATCATCGTGGCAGACGTGGAAAAGAAAAAAGTCGAGACGGTTTTCAAAGAACTGCACTCAGGCGGACCGGACACGCATTTTTACATTCAGCCATTTTTCACACCGGATGGAAAGAAAATCGTCGCTCTGCTCGAAACCAGCGGCTATCGGCACCCTTGGCTGATAGACCCGATGACGAAAGGCGCCACGCAAATCACGAAAGGAGAATTCGAAGTTTATCATCGAAAAATTTCGAAGGATGGCAACACGCTTTATGTAACTTCATGGAAGGAGCACTCTTCTCGCAACGATATCTATGCCGTGAACATGGCAAATGGAGAAATGAAAAAACTTACAGAGCGTGTTGGCAGTTATGGAGAGCCTGAGTTCAGTCATGACATGAAAAAAATCGCAACTTCCTTCAAATCCTGGAATGCCTTGAGTGAACTATATGTGATTAATCCAGGACACGAAACTCCCATTACGAGCGGTTCACATTCCGAAGAATTTTGGAAACTCAACAAAATCACTCCGGAACTTTTCGAATACAAAAACCGACATGGACATACGATTCGCGGCATCATTTATCACCCCCCCGGATGGAAGAAAACGGACAAACGTCCTCTGATGATTTACGTGTATGGTGGTCCGCTCGGAACCGCGAAGGATGTGATCAATGGGAATTTCAACTTATTCAACATGTATCTTGCCTACAAACACGGATATGTCACCGTTTCGATAGACCCACGTGGAATGTCGGGGTACGGTGCTCTTTTCGAAAGAGCGAATTGGGAGGCACCCGGAGTGGCGCAAGTAGAGGACTTGACCGATGGAGTCAAATATCTCATCGAGAATCATGGCGTAGACCCAGAGAAAGTTGGAATCAACGGATGGTCATTCGGTGGATTTCAAACGTTGATGTGCATGCTGACCGCTCCGGATGTTTTCAAATTGGGAATTGCCGGTGCTGGCCCGACTGAGTGGCAAAATTACAACACTTGGTACACGGGAAACGTAATCGGAAAATGGAAGCCGGATAAAAAAGACGAAGCGGAATTAGAAAGGCATTCGATTTTGAAATACGCGAAGAATTTGCGCGGACCTTTGCTTCTTTTGCATGGTGTAGAAGACACGAACGTGCTTTTTCAAGACACGGTAAAGATGTACCAAGCATTCCTGCGCGCTGGCAAAGGACCGTTAGTCGAACTCGTCATAGACCCCACAGGCGGTCATGGCCTCGGGGGGGACATTAAAACGGTAGATAGGCTGGAGATTTACGAAGCATTTTTGATGAAACACTGGGGAAGTTATAAACAGGGGGGGACAGAGCGAGGGGAAACCGTTTGGTAGAAAAAAAATATTACAGGTGTAGGAACGGCGTAAGCCGCGATTAATTTACTTCGCGCCTTGCGGCGCTCCTATCAAGAGACCGTACACAATTATGAACAGACTATGACAAAGCAACAAGCATTGGCGCAAATTGCGAAGCGAATAGCGAGATGCAAAGAATGCAAATATCATCCGAAGCAAAAGCCCGTTCCCGGGGAAGGCAATCCCGATGCAAAAGTCATGTTCATTGGGGAAGCGCCTGGGAGCAAAGAGAATGAAACGGGACGCCCCTTCGTCGGCCGCGCAGGTAAATTTTTGGAAGAATTCCTGCATTCGATCGGGTTAAAAAGAGAAGACGTTTTCATTACCAACGTCGTCAAATATCAACCACCGAACAATCGCCCCCCCACGAAGCGTGAAATCCAGCGTCAACTCCCCTTCCTGAAAGAAGAAATTGCTATAGTTTCACCTTTGCTCATCTGCCTTTTAGGCAGTACGGCGCTAAACGCTCTCCTTCCAGAAATTCGCAAACCCATCTCTAAACTTCACGGGCGACTCATCGAAAAAGACAATCGTTTTTTTCTACCGCTTTATCATCCTATCTCTCCCGTTCCCAAACGAACATTCCTAAAAGACTTCGCAAAGATTCCCGAGTATTTGAAAAAAATCGAAGCTAAGCAATAATCTTCCCCTTGCACTACCCCCAAAAATATAAAAAACGGTTCGCCTTGCGAGGTAGGGGGAAACCGCAAAATTAATTCTCAAAAAACTCTATTGCAGAAGGGTTCTAAAATCTCAAACCCCGATTTCGGCCTTCTCTTCTCTCTCTACGGGAAGTCCCTCTGCTTCATATTCCATGAAACCTCCCGTCAAATTAATTGTATTTTTAAAGCCCAATTTTCTCAAAACGCTAATTCCGATCGAAGAACGCGCCCCCCCTGAACAGTGGACGACGAGAGGTTTATCTTTAGGAATTTCCGCTACGTGTTCCGCCAAATATCCCAACGGGACATGGCGCGCTCCCGGAATATGACCCATTCGATACTCGCTCGCCCCCCGTACGTCTAAGATTTCCACCTCTTTTGATTGGTAGCGCTGATACATTTGCTCTGCCGTAATCTGCGGAACAATCTCCAAAGCGACATAACGTCTTTCGTATGCGCGTAAAGCATCTTTCCCGAGCCAACCTCGTACATCGTCGAGCCCGATCAAGGTCAAATCTCGCACGGCTTCGGAAACGTCCTCCTCGGCATTCGCGAGTAAATAAATCGGTTTTTCGTAATCCAAAAGCCATCCTGCCCATGTTGTGAACGATTCGTCCAAAGGGATATTGAATGCCCCCGGAACGAAACCTAAAGCGGCTTCACCTGCCGAACGTATGTCCACGAGGAGTTCATCCTTCTCCAAAATCTCGAAAAGCCTGTCACCCGGTAACCTCGGCGGGATACGCAGCCCCCCCAGAATCGGAGGACCGAGTTTGTTGATTTTCTTCATCTGCGCGAAATACTTCGGAGGCTCTGGCTGTCCCTCTAAAATCATTTCTACAAACTTTTTCGATTCAGGAATGGAAAATGCCCAGTTGGAATATTTTTCGTATCCCAATGTGCTGACGGGAATTGCTCCTAAACTCTTTCCGCATGCGCTTCCGGCTCCATGCCCTGGGAAAATCATCAAATAATCCGGGTTGGTCTGAAATTTTTGCAACGATTCGAACAACGCTCGTGCCCCCACCTCCATCGTGCCTTTATAATTCGCGGCACGCTCCAATAAATCCGGTCTACCAACGTCTCCGACGAATACGAAATCTCCCGTGAAAACGCAAAGCGGTTTATCAGAAACCGACAGGTCTCTCGTCAAAAAGGAAATGTGCTCCGGAGTATGCCCAGGTGTGTGGAGGACTTCCAAGCGCAGTTTCCCTACATCGATAACATCGCCATGCTTCACTAAAACGAGATTTTCTCGTTCAGGAAAAGCGTACTGCCACTCTGCATCTCCCTCACCGCTCAAAAACAACCGCCCCCCCGTTCGTTCGGCGAGTTCACGGCTTCCCGAAACGTAATCCGCATGAATGTGCGTTTCGGTGACAGCAGTAATGCGTAGACCTTCTTTCGTCGCCTCTTGAAGGTACTGGTCTACATCTCGATTCGCATCAATGACAATCGCCTCTTTCGTAGAAGAGCACCCCACTAAATAACTCGCTTGGGCAAGCTTCTCTTCGTAAAAGCGTTTTAAAATCATATTTTTCGAAATCCGATTTCTTTGAGAGAAATTACGCTGCTCCGAGTTTTTGCGTTTCTTTCCGGGGAGAGGCTGGACGATTCCAAGGCATCAGCGAATATAGCGCTGCCATTCCGCAAAAGTTCGTGAGTCCAGCGAACGTCAATCCCGCTCCGAAAAACATCGTCCCGAAGACCCAAAACGGATGAACAAAAATAGCCAAGGAAGAAAAAAGCAAAATCAAAAGACCAACGGTAAGCCGTACCTGACGTTCGATACTCCAACGAGTACGCGTGCTTCTGACGATTTCGTGCCCAGCCGAAGCCCACGCATCGGTCCCGCCTTCGAGCACTTTGGCATCGCTTCGCTTATCTCGCAACAGTTCGCAAGTAATCGAAGCCCTATCCCCCATTTGGCAGACTAGAACCAATCGCTCGTTCGGGTTCAAGTCGCTCAAGCGGGCTTCGACTTCATCCATGGGGATGTTAATCGCGGTAGGAATATGCCCCGATGCAAACTCGCTCGGTGAGCGAACGTCCACGACCTGTATCGGTTCTCCCTGCTGTATCATGTTCGCAAGTTCGTTCGGGGTGAGAGTAATCATGCTTCGATTCATACGGCACACTTCCTAAGAATAATTTCTAATTATACCGAAAAAACCTACTTATCAAGCATAGATGCAGTGATTTCGAATTTCATTTCGCACTCGAACGCCCTGGGCCAGGGAAGCGTCACGGAAATATTCTCGACGTCACGGAGCTCGTACCGTTTTTCCCCGTCCTGAATCACCGTTCCTAAAAATTGTTTTTCGAAATACTCTCTCAACAGTTCCTTAGTCTTTTCGGCAACCCATTTTTCAGTGTTCCTGAGCGCTTCCCCGTTTTCGACTTGATGCGTTTTCTGCGCTTGCTCCTCGAGCATCCGATAGGCTTCCGGTCGAATCATCCTCGCATATCCGTAATCGCTCACGAGTCTCATCAGTAAATAACGGTAATGCGCAACTTCTCTTTCCAATGCATTCGGGAAAATTTTCCTCGCAAGCAATATCACATGCGCGTGTGCTACTGCCGTGCCAAGACTATTCGCTGGAGTATTCCAGGAGGAATACGCAGTCAATTTCGAAAAGTCTCGTTCGAAAAGAATCGGGTTCATCAATGCCGCGTCCCCAGCGGCTTGCGCATCGAAATTGATATCCACCAAGGCGGCAGGAAAACCTTTGCGCAAATCCCGTTTGAGCATATACAAAAAAATCTGGCGTTGATTATCCGACGTTTGTGGCAAATGGAGATACAAAACATACTGCGCTTCCTCTTTTTTCGTCGTCATCTCCCCCCCCGCCATAATCACTTGCTGGCGAATGGACGCTGCGAGAGGTATCGTTTCGTAGCTTCCCGCTTTCGAAAGATTCGCTGGATTCGAAACTTGCAAGAAGACGCGGGGAGTCCAGCCATGACGTGCGCAAAATAACCTGCTCAACAAAACGAGGGGCAATTGGTCTACTCCTTCGCAAAATTCCGCTCGCTCTAAAACTTCTTTTTCCTCTGCGTACTTTCTCAACTCCCACCGCTCCTTTCTTTGAGGTCCGTAATCCAAAGAGTCATCCGTACCAATCACCAAATAAGAAATAACACCTTTTTTCACTTCGTCAATGAGGATTTTGCTGACTTCGACATTTCTTGCGCGCGCTGCAAAATATCTTTCTAAATGGTCTTCGGGAATTTTCGTTTCGATATTTTCCAATTTGACCCTCTGCTCTGGTAATCCCATCAAATAATGTTTTTCTTTCAACGCCACATAACGACTGAGCCAGACTCGCCACTCTTCGTTAGCCTTCGTAGCCGTCGGGGTCGTGCGCATCAGGGACGCATAAACATAAATAGGCAAACGAGGATTCTGCTTTCGTATCTTGCGCAGAACATCGAGACGAATGTCGGCAAGCCTCGTGGAAACCGTCGGCAAGCGCGATTCCACGAGCCCACCATAACACAACATGTCCGCACTTACGATGAGCGCTTGTGCATCTTTATAATCCTGATTCGACAACCATTCCACGATGAAATCGCTCTTTCCCGGAATCGTGAAACGACCAAGTAATTCTTTTGGCGGCGAAACGACCTTTACGCCCGCGACGGAAGCGAGCATCTCGGGATGTTGCGCAGTCGCAGGGCGTGAATCCAACGGAACCATCACGACATAAGGCATGGTTCCTATAGCCCCTCCTAAAAGACCAATCGCGCAAATGACTAAAGAAATCACGGAAATCTTACTTTACCAAGGGCAGGAACATTTTGTTCCCATGACGTACAATGCAATGTAATGATTGCGAAAGCACGAACGGCTACTCTCGTAGGGATTACCGCCTATGAAGTAACCGTCGAAGCAGGATTATCGGGCGGCTTGCCCAATTTCACCATCGTCGGCTTACCTGACACTTCTGTACAAGAAAGTCGCGAAAGGGTGCACAACGCTATTCGCAACAGCGGTTTCGAATTCCCCATGCGCCGAATCACGGTCAACCTCGCGCCTGCCGACATGCGAAAAGAAGGACCTGCTCTCGATTTGCCGATAGCACTCGCCGTACTTTGCGCCAGCGGACAATTGCCGCAAGGTGCTTTCGAAGACACTTTGATTGCCGGCGAACTAGGTTTGGACGGTTTGATTCGAAACGTAAATGGCGCAGTAAGCATCGCTTTGCTCGCACAAGAAAATCATGCCAAGCGACTGATACTTCCCGAAGAAAACGCTCCTGAAGCAGGGATTGCTTCGGATGTGGAAGTGTACGGGGTTACTTCTTTAAGGGAAGTGTGCGACCTTCTCGTCAATCCTCAATCTTTCACCCCTATTTCGAAAACCGATTATATGATGGAACGGGAGCCGGAATACGGAGTGGATTTCGGTGACGTAAAAGGACAGCAACAGGCGAAGCGCGCTTTGGAAATCGCCGCAGCGGGGGGGCACAACGTTTTGATGATCGGTCCTCCCGGGAGCGGCAAAACCATGCTCGCGCGACGCGTTCCGACGATTCTCCCCCCCTTGACTTTGCCGGAAGCCATCGAAGTAACCCGCATCTACAGCAGTGCAGGAATGATGGATGGACGAAAGGGACTTTTATGGGAGCGACCCTTCCGAGCCCCCCACCATGGCGCGAGCCATGCCGCGATTGTAGGAGGGGGGCGCGTTCCTCGTCCAGGACAGGTGAGCCTAGCGCATCACGGTGTGTTATTTTTAGACGAAATGCCTGAATTCGATAGAGATGTCTTAGAAGGTCTTCGACAACCTTTAGAAGACGGGATTATTACGGTAGCGCGTGTTCAAGCCTCTCTCGAATTTCCAGCAGAACTGATGTTAATCGGCGCGATGAACCCCTGCCCTTGCGGTTTTCACGGAGACCGTTTCAAAGCCTGCACTTGCAATCCCGAAGCAATACGTCGCTATCGCAGTCGAATCAGTGGTCCGCTTCTCGATCGAATAGATTTACACGTGGAAGTGCCGAGGCTCAAAGAAGAAGAACTACTCACTTCGAGAATCGGAGAATCCTCTGCTGCAATTCGCGAACGAGTGCGTAAAGCAAGGGAAATTCAAACGAAGCGATTCGCAGGAACTTCCACAAAAGTCAACGCAAGAATGAACACGAAACAGATTCGGGAATTTTTAGGGTTGGAAGAGGATAGTTCTGCATATTTGCGTCAAGTCGTCGCGAAAATGGGACTCTCCGCTCGTGTTTTCGACCGAGTTCTCAAAGTCGCACGCACGATTGCCGATTTGGAAGAAGTGGAAAAAATTCAAATGCGGCACATCGCAGAAGCCGTGCAATATCGTTCTTTGGATCGTGTCGGTGTTTTATGATCCTTTTTAGAGCGATGCAATAAAAATGTCTCGGCTGCTCGGTCTCGATATCGGCACGACAGGATGCAAAGCCATCGTCATTGACGAATCCGGAAAAATCCTCGAAGAATCTTTAGCCGAATATCCTTTGCTCACACCGAAACCAGGCTGGACAGAGCAGCATCCAGACAATTGGTGGGAAGCGGTGGAGAGCATCTATCGAAAATTATCCCCCCCGTTCGATGCAATCGGGCTAACAGGGCAAATGCACGGTTCTGTTTTTCTCGATAAAAAATTCCGTGTCCTTCGCCCGGCAATTCTCTGGAACGACCAAAGAACGCACGAAGAAGTTCGAGAATTGGAAGACTTACTCGGCATCTATAATCTTTATCGCATCACTTGCAATCCCCCCCTTACCGGTTTTCAAGCACCGAAAATCTTATGGCTGAAAAATCACGAGCCGGAGTCTTTTCGAAATTTACACAAAGTTCTTCTTCCGAAAGACTACATTCATCACAAACTCACGGGGGGGATGTTTACGGACGTGAGCGATGCCAGCGGAACGAGCCTCTTCGACGTTCCTCAAAGAAAATGGAGCCGAGAACTGCTCGAGAAATTGGATTGGAATGCAGAATGGTTTCCCGAAAGTGTCGAAAGTTTCCGAGTTACGGATAAAACAGAAGATGGCGCACTCGTCGTAGGGGGGGCTGGAGACCAAGCAGCAGGCGCGGTAGGTACCGGAGCAGTAATACCCGGCGTAATCAGCATCAGTCTCGGGACGAGCGGGGTGGTCTTCACCTCTCAAGAAAAACCCGACTACGATCCACGCGGCAGAATTCATACCTTTTGCCACGCAAACGGGAAATGGCACTCCATGTCGGTAATGCTTTCTTGTGGGGGGGCTCTACGATGGGCGAGAGAAACCTTCGGATTCCGAAATTACGAAGAGATGGCATTTTTGGCAGAGAAAGCCGTAGATGGTGGCGTGGTTTTCAAACCTTATCTCGCCGGCGAGCGTTCGCCTCATAACGATCCATTGCTGCGTGCATCTTTTCATAACTTATCCTTGGCAAGCGGCAAAGGGGAAATCGCCCGTGCGGTGTTCGAAGGAATCACGTTCGGTCTCTACGATGGATTCGAAGTTCTAAACGAAATCGTAGGACCTTTTCCCGAAAATACGGTTTTGCGAATAACAGGGGGGGGAAGCAAAAGCGATATGTGGATGCAACTCATCGCAGACGTCTTTCGACTCCCCACGGTTCGATTGGAAATGGACGAAGGACCGGCTTATGGAGCCGCAATCCTCGCAGGGGTGGGCTTGGGAATTTGGGATAATGTAGCGGATGCCTGCAAGGAACTCGTGAGAACGACACGTCTATTCGAGCCCGATTCTTCCCGCGCAGAAGAACTCCGAATACTGCGAGAACGATGGCTCCAGTACCCTGCATCGAAAACATAAAGAGCCAAAATTTGTTATACTGAATGTTCGACCATGAAACTTTTCTTAGATACAGGAGACATTCGCGAAGTAGCGCAGGCTGCCGAATGGGGAATCCTCGACGGTGTCACCACGAATCCTTCGCTCATCGCGAAATCCGGTCACGGTTTTCGCGAAACGGTTATGGAAATATGCACCTTGCTTCCCGAGGGTTCGATAAGTGCGGAGGTCGTGGCGACGAATTACGATGCCATTTTGCGCGAAGCGCAAGAAATCGCGAGTTGGCATCCCAATATCGTCGTGAAAATCCCCTTGATTAAAGAGGGCATCCGCGCCGTAAAAACACTTTCCGAAAAGGGCATTCGTGTGAACGTTACGCTTGTCTTTTCCGTTCCACAAGCATTATTGGCAGCCAAGGCCGGTGCGACTTACATCAGCAACTTCGTGGGAAGAGTGGACGACGTGGGGGGGGACGGAATGGCGGCAGTCGAAGAAACGGTAAAAATGGTCGAGAAGTATGGATTTACGAGTCAGGTCCTCGTTGCGAGCGTTCGCCATCCTATGCACGTCGTGCGCGCAGTCCAAGTCGGTGCACACATCGCCACAATGCCATTCAAGGTTTTAGAACAACTTTATCATCATCCACTTACCGACATCGGCCTCAAACGCTTTTTAGAAGACTGGAACCAAGCCGGCCTCTACATTTTCGAAAGGCAAATGGTGTAGAAAGCGTAAAACTTGTAGGAGCACCGTAAGGTGCGATTTCAAGAAATCGTGAGATGCGGTTTCAAAAAGTGGAGCGCTTTCAGGCGCAATTTCAAAAAACATTTCGCCACACCTGCTTGCGAGATGAACTTCGTCTCTAAAAGGAACCTACACGAGAATGCTTCTCCGCGTAGCGTTTCATCGCTTCTAACCATTGCTTCCACTTCTCGCTCCGCTTCACTTTTTCCGCCAACTCCGCAGGCAAATTCGGTTCGAAGAAATTGTCATGCGTCTGTAAACGCATCCTTTCCGTCGCGTAAAGCCTAACAGGTCTCAAGCTCAATGTCTTTAGCAACGTATATCCTGTCAAATAAAGCCCGATTCGCTGACTGCGATACATTCGGCTCGCTCGGATTTTTATTTTTTGCTCCTCTTCCGTGAGTGCGATAATTTCCTCACCTTCGTCATCCGCAAAACGATTGATTACCGGTATTCGCGTCAAATAAGTATGATAAAAAGGAACTTCAAAAATCGGCAACGACGTTTTTCCCAACGACTCGCGCGCCTGATTCACCGCGAAATTCGTCGAATCATGGTCTAAATGTCCGCATTCGAATGCCCCCACCACGATTCGATGTGGCGCAACTTCTCGCACGACCTTTTCCCACTTTTGGACTAATTCTTCCAAATGCGAGCAAAGTTTCCCGTCGGGCAACGAATGAAACACTAGGTTTTTTTGCGGAACGCCAACCATTTCCATAACGGCTCGTGACTCTGATTCTCGAATCGGATTACTCACGCTCCAACCCGAATATACTTCAGCCCCACCTCGAACCAACCTGCGCATCCAAGCGAGAATAGAAAGTTCATCGTCAGGATGAGTAAAACAGAAAAGCCAACGCGTTCCGGGTTCGATACGGAAGAGATTCAACCTTTATCCCCCCCCAATTTCCATGTTTGTAAAACATGATACCCTGCATTTTCTCCGTGCAAAATCGAATTCACGAGCGCGACCTCGTTTGCGATGAAGTTTATAGGCTCGAAAGAGAGTGCGGGCAGACGCAAAGGGCGGTAAAAGCGTGCCAACGTCAAATGAGGATGCGGTTTGCGGTCTCCTTCCTCCATCAAAAGCGTGCTGATGCGGACTAAGGGTTCACACTCATGGTCCAAAAAAGCCACCCTCGCGCGCATCGGGCTCGGAAATCCGCTCAGACTGCTCAGCGTTACGGGAAAAACAGACTCGTTCGCCAGCGCTTGCGAAATTTTCCGCGATGCTTCCTCGACATCGTAATCTCCGAAAAAACGAAGCGTAATATGCATTTTTTCTCGGCGCGTCCAAGATGCTCTCGCGTGAATCATGCTGCGTAGTTTCGATTGCAATTCGACGATCTCATCCAGAGCCTTTTCTGGAATAAATATAGCAGCAAAGAGTCTCAAGAGTGTACCAACTCCTCGTAGAGCATCAAAAGTGCAGTCTGTGTCGCCCTAAAGCGAATCGTTTCTCGATTACCCAGAAAGCGCTCTTCTTTCACCTCGGTCCCTCTCGGACCGGTCAAACTCACGTAAACCAACCCGACCGGCTTCGTCTCCGTTCCCCCCCCTGGTCCAGCGATTCCCGTTATCCCGATTCCGTAATTCGTTTTGAAATTTCTCACGACACCTTCGCTCATTTGCCTCGCAATTTCTTCGCTTACCGCGCCATATTTTTGCAAATCCGTTCTGGCTACATTCAAATGGGTCGCTTTCGCCTCGTCGGAATACGTGATAACCCCCCCAACATAAACATCACTCGCACCAGGTATGGAGGTGATTCTCTCCCCCAACATCCCCCCCGTACAACTCTCCGCGGTGGCGAGATTGCGCCTTTTCGTTTTCAAAAGGTTTACGACGACGTATGGTAAGTCCTCCTCGTCTTCGCCATAGGCATAATGTCCGAATCGCTCTTTCAATGCAGTTCGTATCGGTGCGATAAGTTTTTCCGCTTCTTCCTCGTCCTTTGCGCGAGCGGTTATTCGCAAATGAACCTCACCGAGTTTTACATAAGGCGCTACGGTGGGATTTTCACTGTCGATCAAATCTTCGATGCGTTTCTCGACAGCCGCTTCTGTAATCCCTGCGATTCGAACCACTTTCGAAAGAATGGCTCCTTCTCGATGTTCTGGAAACCACGTTTTTTCGAGGTATCCCAAAACCGAAAGGAATTCATGTTTGGGACCAGGAAGCGCAATGACCCATTTCCCATCCTTCTCGCATACTAATCCAGGTGCAGGCCCCCCCTCATTCGGCAGCGTTTTACAACAAGCTGGACGCTTCGCCATCTTTGCGTGGGCATCCAACCATACACGCTTTCTTCTTTCCATATCTTCTCGAAGCATTTTTTCCACGTTTTCATCGTGCACAAGTTCCACACCGAGCGCTTTCGCGATCGCTTCGCGAGTTATGTCATCCGCCGTCGGTCCCAAACCTCCAATCGTAAAAACCACATCCGCGCGGGACAGAGCCTCACGAAGCGCTTCCACACAACGCTCGAGGTTATCCCCCACCGTCATTCTTCGATAATGCGCAATCCCGAATTTCGCGAGAGTTTGCGCGAGAGATTGCGCATTGGTGTCTACAATGTCACCTAATAAAAGTTCTGTTCCGATAGAAAGTATTTCGGCGTTCACGCCACTTTTTGCCACACTTCTTTTAGTGCTGCTTCCGATTTATAAAGTCCATCCAACTCCTGTTTGTCTAAATCCGGTTCGAGTATCGAATGCACACCTTTTTCACCTACGATAGTCGGCAAAGACAAACAAACGTCGCGTATCCCGAGAGCGCCTGTTTGCAAACAACTCACAGGAAGCACGCTTTCTCGATTCAACGCAATTGCTTCGACTACAGTTTTGATACTGATTCCGACCGCCCATCCAGCCCCCCCTTTCAAGCGAATCACTTCGGCTCCGCTTTTTTTCGTCGCTTCGAAGATTTCGTTCGCTATTTCTTGAGAAAATCCCGGAAGAGAACGTAGCGGAATGCCGTTGATTGTCGCACTGCTCCATATCGGCACCATCGTATCGCCGTGTTCACCGAGAATCATCGCCTTAATATCCGTCGCAGCAACTTTAAAATGCTCCGCTAGTAAAGAACGAAATCGGCAAGTATCTAACACGGTTCCTAAGCCGAAAACTTGATTCACGGGAAGTCCGGATTCACGCACAGCGATATGGGTGAGGATATCTACGGGATTGCTCACGACCAAAATTTTCGCATGAGCAGGTAAGGATATCCCCTTTAAATTTTTAAGAATGTCTCTAAATAATTGAACGTTGCGATTGATTAATTCCAATCTACTTTCATCGGGTCTCCGACGTAATCCTGCTGTAATAATCACGCAGTCGCTGTCTTTTACAGCATCGTATCCTCCTGCATAAATTCTTTGCGGCGATGCGAACGCGGTACCATGCAAAAGGTCGAGTGCTTCTCCTTGCGCCATCTCTTCATTCATGTCGTGAATGACGATTTCTTTAACGATATTTCCTAAAAGCAAAGCGAAAGCGGCATTCGAACCTACTCTTCCGCCGCCTCCGATGATAGAAACTTTCATATTTTGTTGTCTCCTTTTAATTTATTTGTTTATCGAAAACCATTTTTGCACATCCTTTTGGTTCACTGCAAACCAATTCCCACAGCAAACTTTTTTTTGAAAAAAAATCAAAACTTCGGTAAATGAGTAAAACGATGTCTCGTCTCGATGCGACTTACTGTTCCCGTAGCAGAGCGCATGACCAAGGATTCCGTATAAGCGCCGTTCGCCGTGAAACGTACTCCTTTCAAAATGTCTCCCGATGTAATTCCTGTTGCTGCGAACATTACATTCCCACTTGCGAGGTCGTCTACATAAAGCACCCGGTCTATATCCCCTTTCACCATCCTCGCCGCGCGCTCCCTTTCTTCATCGTTGCGAAACACCAACCTGGCTTGCATATCGCCACCGTATGCACGCACTGCTGCGGCGGTAATTACCCCCTCTGGTGCACCTCCGATACCGAATAACGCATCTATCCCGCTTTGTTCATCTATTGCCGCTAATCCCAACGTGATATCTCCGTCTCCCACTAATCGAATGCGTGCTCCTGCTCGACGAATTTCAGAAATCAATTTTTCGTGTCGAGGACGGTCGAGAATTCCAATGGTAAGTTCATCTACTGGCTTACCCAGACATCGCGCAATCGCCTTCAAATTCGCCGTCGGAGGCAAAGTGATGTCTATTGCCCCTTTCGCGGCTTCGCTTACCACCAACTTATCCATATAGCAATCAGGGGCGTGCATTAAACTTCCATCCCCTTGCACAGCCGCTGCGAGCACGCTGATAGCGTTCGGTACGCCGTTTGCACAGAGGTTCGTGCCTTCTAATGGGTCTACCGCAATATCGATTCGAGGTCCATTACCAGTACCCACCTCCTCACCGATATAAAGCATCGGCGCTTCGTCTCGCTCGCCTTCGCCGATTGCGATGTATCCTGCGATATCCATATTGCACAAAGCCGAACGCATCGCATCGCATGCCGCTTGGTCTGCAGCATGACGATCACCTTTTCCTACCCATCGCGCGCTTGCTAGTGCAGCGGCCTCTGTGACACGAACGAACTCGAGCGCTAAATTTCTATCCATAACGCCAAAACCCTCTAAATAAAGATTACCCCCGAATTAAGCCGCTGTATCGCTCTGCGCTAACAAGACAACTCCGCAATTCCTCTTCCGAGAGACCTCCTTCTTGCGCGATTCTTTTCGAACGTCTCAGTAGCCCTTTGTCGAACTCGCCTTTTGCGTCGATGAGTTTGTCGTTCAAAGCATAATGAATCGCAAGTGCACGGATGAAACTGGAAGCATCCGTATAACGTACTGCAATCACATCTGCTGCATCCTCCCGGCTCTTCTTGAAAAGAAACGACACCAAAAGTACAGCACAAGACAATCCTAAAGCCAAGACAGGCGCAATCTGTTCAGACAAAAAATTTATTTCTGTAAACCACCAAATCGCAATTCCTATAATCAGTGAAAAAGAAAATGCCGCAAAAAAGAACTTTGTCGTAATTCGTTTTTGCTTAAGATGCTCTATCTCGTGTGCGGCAACCGCTAAAAATTCTTCCTTCGTCAAAGAATTCAGAAAAACATCGCTGAAAGCGATTCGCCCCCCCGTAAGCGCTAAAGCAGCAGCAGAGTGAGGATCTCTCGTTTGGATAAGCATCAATGCACGAAAAGAAATCCCCATTCTCTCCGCCAATTCCCGCGCGCTCCGCTCCCAATCCTCTCGTGGAAAACGCGCCAATTTTCCAGGAAGCATCAACGAATGAAGTGCGTTCCATTGTGCACACCATAAAACGATAGCGCAGAATGTTATAGATACCAGCAGAATTTTTTCCAATGTTCCCGAAGGGGAATGAAATAAGTTTTCGAAAGAACCTATGAGTATCGCCGTCGTTCCCACCGGAAGAGCAACCATCCATCCCATCGCAACAAGGCGTTCTGTGAGAAAACTCTTAGTCCACTCTTTCCCACGTATGTGCTGAACAGCAGGATGCATGCAAAGTCCCAAAACGATTTGCGAAAACGTAACGAGCAAAACGAACAGCCCCCCACCCAACAACAATCGAGAACCGAGCGTTTCGACATCTGCCATCAAACTCGCAATAAGCGATAAAACCGTACTGACAATCAGAAAAACGAAGGTTGCCACTTTCATTCTTGAACGAAGCGATGCCCATTTTGCCCGAGCAGATGTGTCGTTTTCGCAAACGTTTTTCAGGACCTGCTACCCCCTAAAAGCGTAATAAACGCGCACCCGAAAAAAGCGGCAGAGAACAAAACCCCGACTTAGCACTATCCTCTTATCGGAAATAAATGACGGAAACCCCAGACTCATGCCAACAAGCCGAAAAACAGTTCTAGTAAAAGAGAAGAGGCTCGGCGAAATTCAATCCAACCGAGCCTCTCACGAGGTGCAGGCAGGCACTTACGAGTGTCCTAATACGGATACGCAACCCTCACCTGTGAAAGTTCCCGGTTACGAAAAGCCTTCCCCAAAAAAGGGTTATCGCGTAGGAATCACAGCGACCGGATTTCCCTGCGAATCGTACATGGAAATATCCGGATAGTCGTTCTTTAGACCTATACGCGTTCGCACTCGACCGTACCGGTCATAGAAAATGAGCACGGGTTCATTGTGCACGATGCCCATGCGAATTCGGGTCGTTAGGTTTCTATCCCAAAATCGCAATATGGGCTCTCCGTTTTCTAATCGCGTAACTGCTCCCGCAATATTATCGCCTGAAGCATAACGCGTCTCCTTCCACGCAACCAGTGAAAGCAAAGGCGCGAATAACGCGAGCGCACAAATTATCGTGAGAAAACGATTCCGTTTTTCTAATTTCGTTAAACGAATTTCGTATTCGGCGATTTTTAGTTCATGCAATTTCTCATTCATGATGCTCTCCTTTATTTTTTACGCTTCGATTGCTCCATTATCGAAGTCCATTTCACAAACGAAGCGTGTAGCGTATTTATTAAATCCTACGCTATAACGGGCTGACTGACTCGAATGGATTAAAAAATCAGGTGTTTTTCCCTGCTTCGTATGTTCAAAAGCAACCCTAACATGGCGATGTTTAGCATGAGTGCAGAACCTCCATAACTCATAAAAGGCAAAGGAACTCCCACGATCGGCAACACTTGCACCACCATAAGCAAATTTACGAGGATATGAAAACTGTAGATAGTAAATATCCCTCCCGCAATGAAACGAAACAATGGTACGCTTGCGCTAGCAACAACCCCCCAAACCCTCAATAAAAAATAAGCGAATGCCGAAATTGTCAAAACCGAACCGATGAACCCCCCCTCTTCTGCAATCACGGTAAAAATAAAATCTGTGGTCTGCTCCGGAACGAAGCGCGCTTGCTTTATTGCACCCTTTCCAAAACCTTGTCCCACCACCTCGCCGCTCGCGATGCTGAGTGTCGCCATCTTCCCGTGATAGGAACTTTCACCCGTGAGCAACGCTGTGATTCTTTTTTTCTGATAATCTTCGATAACTCCGCTCACCCACGCAATGGAAAATAACAGCAACCCGACTGCTACCACGATTCCAACGAACAATAATCTCTGCCCAGCAACTAAGGACATGCCAATCCAAATGCATAAAAAGACGAGACTCGTTCCTAAATCGGGTTGAAGATATACGAGTACGAACAATGGAAGAACCAAAAGCAAAGATTTCGTCATCTCTCTCCATGTTTTAAAACTTTGTTTTTTGCGCACCATGAAATCCGCAAGCGTAAACACTAAGAGCAGTTTTGCAATCTCACTCGGTTGTATCTGCAAAGGACCTAAATCGAGCCACCTTTGCGCTCCCTCCGCGCTTTTTCCGATGACGAGCACTAACACTAATAAAGTTATGTTGACGACATGCAGAATGCGACCATACGCACACCATGTTCTCGGGTCTACGAACAAAAATATGAAAAAAACAGGCACCGAAAGCACGACCCATAGAATCTGCTTCTGAAAATCACGATGCCCCTCCTGAACACCGCTCGCGCTGTAAAGGGCTAAAAGACCGACGAGAAGCAATAACCCCGCAGAAAACAGCAAATGCCAATCCATCCTGCGAATAGGGTCACTTTTAGCAGCTACCCGAGTCGTCATCTGATTTGAAAAATATACATTCTCCAGTAAAGCAAAGTGACTTCGCGCCCGTCTAAGACGAATATATCCATAAAAATCTGGCTTTATTGGATCGATGTGGAATCTTCTGATGTAGAATCTTCTTATGAAAGAGAGCGCGCTTCTCGTAGGAACGAAAAAAGGACTTTTCCTCTTGAAAAGCCAAGACGATCGCAAGAACTGGTCTTCCGAAGGACCATTTCTTCCCGGTATGCAAATCAATCACGCTTTATACGACTCTCGAACGAATCGAATTTGGGCATGCGCCTTCAGTGAAATCTTCGGACCGAAATTATCTTTCTCTGAAAACTTCGGCAAGGACTGGCATGATGCAGAAGGCCCGAAAAACCCCGATGAACCTGTTCAACGCTTTTGGCTCATTTCTCCAGGATTCGATGACGAAGGGGAAATGCTTTATGCGGGCTCTGCACCCGCCAACCTCTGGTTATCGGAGGACGGAGGAAAAACGTGGAAACTCAACGAAGGTTTGTACAAGCATTCCACGCGAAAACAATGGGAGCCGGGAAACGGTGGACTATGTTTGCACAGTATCGTGCGAGACCCCGAAAACCGAAACCGAATGTGGGTAGGCATTTCCGCAGCAGGAGTTTTTTATAGCGAAGACAGCGGCAGAAATTGGGAACCTCGCAATCGAAACGTTCGCGCAGATTTCTTTCCCGATAAATATCCCGTCGTAGGTCAATGCGTTCACAAACTAACCCTCGATGCCGCGAAAAGAAACACTCTGTATCAGCAAAACCACTGCGGAATGTATCGCTCGGACGACGGGGGGGAAAATTGGATAGATATCGGTGAAGGCAAACTGCCGTCTCGTTTCGGATTCCCGATTGCTTCACATCCGAGAAAATCTGGCGTGATTTGGCTCGTTCCCCAAAAGAGCGATGAAACCCGCTTTACGATTGACGGCAAGTTAATCGTTTATAAAAGTGAAGACGGAGGGGGCAAATGGATGGCGAAATCCGATGGGTTGCCGCAAAACGGAGCGTATGTTTCCGTCCTGCGCGAAGCGATGACGGTGGATAAGGAAGAACCATGCGGAGTTTATTTCGGCACTACAGGGGGGGCTCTCTTCGCTTCGACTGACGAAGGCGAACACTGGCACACCATTTCCTCTTTCCTTCCCCCTATTTCCTCCGTTAGCGCATTCTCGATAGAATAATCAAAAAATCCACTTCCGGTGGAGATGAAAAAATCGGAAACTTACAACTCCTCGAGTCGGAGTCGCAAATTCGAGACCATACTTCTAAACCAATCCCCATTCGGGGTAACCATCAACATCCACCAAGCGCACGGACGATGATGTGCACGCTCCAAACCGTAACAAGTGATTAAGGAATCGTGCACGGCTTCCAAACGTGCCTCTTCTGCCTCGCGTTCGATATCCATTCGCCGCTTCTTCACCTGACATATCTCGAAAGAAGAAGCGAACTCGCGCAAATTTCTCCGCAATTCCTGAATCTCGTCTTGGATTTTCTCTCTTTCCATCCGCAAATTCGCAATGCGTTCGAAAAACCTTTCGCGTTCTGCCAACGCTTCGGGGCTCGGATTTTTACCGAGAATCTCTTTGCGAAATTGTTCTCCTTGTTCTTCTTGTGTTTTTTGCCATTCTTTTTTGATTTCTCGCAATCGCTCGTATTTTTTGGCGATTTCTGCTCGAACTTCCGAAGTTTTCTGCTTCAAAGGCTCCAATTTTTCACGCAAGTCTTCGTATTCCACGGCGAGTGATTTCCACTGCCCCCCCATAATGTTAGCCAGCAAACGTATCAATTCGATTCTCTTGCGAGCCTTCCCGAACATCTTCAAAACCTTTTTCTGCTGCTCCACTACCTTTCTCCAGGTCGTCGCAAACGTATGAGCCGAAACATGCTCCGCTCCGAAAGGACGACGCAACGGCTTAGGAAGTCGAAACCACCTATCCGTAGATGCAAGCGAATCCCAGGTTTCATGAGCGATACGCAATATCGGATAACAATTTACAGAAAGGCCTTCTTTTCTCAGCAAAGAATGAAATTCACGAGTAACCTTTACATAAGGTGACGCTGTTTCGTGAAACGCGAAAACGAATTCGCGAGATAGCATGCTAATCAACGTTACTGCCTTGCCGA
The DNA here is from genome assembly GCA_035559795.1 of Fimbriimonadales bacterium. NCBI lineage: Bacteria > Bacillati > Armatimonadota > Fimbriimonadia > Fimbriimonadales > Fimbriimonadales bacterium. The sequence continues at coordinate 182,954 of DATMAR010000007.1, forward strand.
TGAGGACGCATTCCCCGAATGCCTCTTGCGTAACTTCCGCCAGTTGAGAAATGTTTTCGATAGGTTGTTTTAGTTTTGCGAATTTCGGAGTGGGAGTCGTTACCACGAGCATCTTCGGCGTTATGCGCAGTGTTCCTCTGCCCACATTCGGAATCACTAAATCGAAAGGAATTGCACCTGTACCGAATTTATCGAGTGTATAGATTTCTGTTTCGGAAACCGCTTGGTTATAAAGCTCGCATGCTTTGTCTTTTGTTTCTGGCATTAAGAAAAGATTGACAAACTCGAATCGAGGAAGTTGTGCGGTTTCTTTCGTGAAACGCAAGAGTTTCGTTGTTCGCGAGATAGTAGTTGGAATTTCTCGCCCGATTAACATTTTATGGAATTGCGGCAGCAAACACTCGTAAAACCCAGAAAGAGTGTTTTCTCTGCAAGATTCGAGAGTATCACAAAGCAAAGCGTGAATTTTATCGCGCACTTCGAGTGCTTCCGCCAACTGCTGTGGCTCGCAAAGACAACGAAGAGTTTCTTCGAAAGCCCAATCCAAAGCGTTTTGCAAAACGGGAAACAAAGGATGAATGGCAATCTCGCAAGAAACTCGTGGTGTCGGGTCACTTTGCGCAATTCCTCGCCAACCCCATGCCTCGGTCCATTTATCTATAAAACTTTCATCGCCATGAGCGAGTTTCTCTAAATAAACTCCTGCTTCAGCATATCGCTCTTTCGTGAGAGGGGTTTCACCTCCGAAAAGCGCGCTGAATTCCGCTGCTGCAGACCAAAATCCCTTTGTCGAGCCATCGTTTTTCGGCAATATAACGTATGGGGCTTTACTGACTACCCCTCCAGGAATCTTCGCGAAGTAATCCGTATCGTGAATTCCAGCGACGAGTTCGATTTCATGCCCTGTTTCCTCGGCAAGCAACGGTAACGCGATTTTCAACGGCTCATCCCAGAAAACGGTTTGTCCAAGCGCTAACAAAGGTGCTCCAACGGCTCTCCTATGGAGTTCATCGAATGTTTCCTTTACACTCGGATGCACGTTTGTTTATTGTACGCGGAAATCATCCGAGTCTTTTAATTTCTCGCGCAACCAATCGGGAATTTTCACCGATTTGCGCTCTCGACCCATTAGAACATGCCACGTGTAGGCTTCTGTGAGGATTTGGCTATTCGCAGCTTCTTCTGCTTTTACAATCTGATAGTCGAATTTCATCGAAGAACTTTTTACTTCGGCGAGTCGAATTTTTACGAGGATTTCATCATCGTAATGAATCTCGCCACGATATCGAACCCAGACTTCAACGACAGGAAGAAAGTATCCTTTCTCTTCGAGACTTTTATAAGTAAAGCCTTTTGCTCTACATCATTCACTGCGCGCGACTTCGAACCAAAAGAGATAACTCGCATAATATGCATGACCCATCTGGTCGGTTTCCCCGTAACGTACCCGTATCGGAACGTCGAGCCATTGCATAGGAAAAGAGTCTACTTCATTCGAAAATCAAAAAAAATCTTGCTTACGTTGTATCGCGACTATTTCGTTCCTAAGCAGCTTCTTTCGAGATTTCCGCCTCGTGAGCGATAGAAGTTTTCTGAAAATCTTCGATTCGCGCATTCAAATCCGCTGGACGCGCACGAACGGCGAGAGGAACCGGAGTCCTTTCCGTGTAAGAATCGTAACTGCGCATGGCGGCGAGAGTCATGATGTGATTCGCCCATTCTTGCGCTTCTTGCAGAGTCGTATCGGGTAACAAAACGATATAACTATAATCGGATTTGCGGCAAATGCGCGCTGTTCGGGGAGAATGACGATGAATCAATAACCCTAATTGGCGAGCAGCCAATTCGATCGTATGTTTTCCGAGTTCGTTTTCGAGTTCTCGAAAGCGCAACGGTTCGATATAAACGATGCAGCCCCCCCGATTGGAAATTTCCATCATTTCTTTTTGAAATTCTGTAACGGAGAGCAAACCAGTGGAACCTTTCTTTTTACTTTCACGCAGAACACTCAACGTATGCGCGAACTCGGTAGCGACATCGGTAAGAGTTTTTGCATCCTCCTTACCGAGCGCACCTTCCGTTCGCGAAGAGACGCTGATAAACCCGATAATTTGGTCTCCTTCGGCAATCGGAACGAGAAAATAACTACCCACACGCAATTTCGCCGCCTCTGCGGGGTGAATATCGGGATGATTCGACGCAGAATACGCAAAAATGGGTTTTCCCCCCCCACGAAGCCAACCCTCTATTCCTTCTGGTTGATACAATAATGTCTCGAAAAGTTTTATCACACGCCCTTCTCTTGCCATGAGTGTAGGTTTTTCATCCTGCAACTTATAGATCGAAATATCGCACTCGGGAAGGATGTCTTTCAAAACCTGCACGACACGGCGAGACAAATCCGTTACTGTGGCAGCGCCGTCTATTCGGCATGCGATTTCATAAAGCAACTCCGATTCCCGCAACTTGCGAAGAATGCCAGCATGCTCTCGTTCGTCTACGATGACACGTGCAATGACTTCGGATGCTTCTTCCGCTCGCCGACGAAGGTCTTCGAGTTCATGAGAATCTTTGATGAATAAAGTCAAAATTCCGATTAACTTTCCGTGAAGTGTCAGAAGAACACTGCAGAAGGAAAGTTCTTCTGCATAATCCTTCTGCGAAGAAGCAATCGCTTCGTTTATTCTGAGTTGAAGTTTTTGTGCGCTATCGTTGGGTTGAATGGGTATGCTCAAAGTAATCGAGTCTTTCGGAACGCGTCCCGCTTTTTCGTTTACGATAAATCTATCGCCTAATTGGTTCTTCGTAAACAAAATAATTCCTTCGGCACGCATCATCTCTCGAACCTGATTCATGACGTCTGACAAAGCCCCCCCAGCATGCGCGCGACCTAATAAAACCTTCGTGCCTAAACGGTCTACGCGCGACTTTCTCTCTAACTCCCTGTATTCACGAGCTAATCGCCGGTATTTCTCTCTTAATTCGATGAGCGCTTGCGTACTGTTTTCTATCGCAGGCTCTGCGAGTTCGGCAATCATTTGCTGAATCGTTTTCGGGCGAACGACAATACGCGGACTATTCGCAAAAAGTGCAACGATCAAAATTCCCGCAGATTGCGCGAAGGCAATCGGGTCTTCCAAGGTTCCTATTGCCATCGCATTTGCAAATACTAATGCGGCTGCAGCAATTGCGCCGGTCGCTAACGGGTTACTGCCTCGTTTCGCTACAGCATAAACCAGCGGTGCGACAACAATAAGCCCGAAGAAATGTAGCCATCCTGAGTACGCGAGAGCAGCGGAGATGGCGAGAGAGTCCAATCCAGCAACTAATCCCGCAAATGCCGGATTCGTTTTCTTCTTCGATTCCACGAGAAATGCAACCGCCGCATAGGTGGCAGTCAGCACACCGATTATCCAAGCGATCTCCATGGGGGGTTGACCGAACCATCTGGAGACGGCAAATAACCCGATTGCCGCGACAAGACGACAGGCGAACTCGTACATCTTTAAGTTCTTTATCGGAGGCTGAACTCAGCCCGTTAGGGTAGCCAAGTTGGGTAGTCTTCTATAAAATGACGGGAATGACTTGGGTAGCGGTGGTCGCTCTTTTGTTATACGCATTCGTAACCGGTTGCGAGGACATGCAAGGCGACAATATCGCAAAGGAAAGCCCTTCCTTGGAAAAGCCCCCCGCTCAAAAAGAAAGCGAAACTTCCACGAAACAGGCTTACGAGAAAGGGCTCGAAATCGGAAAACAAATGACGTACAAACAGGGGAGTGAAGCGACTCAAGAATTGGCAGACGCCATCATCAGGGGAAAAGTGCATGCTGGTCTAAAAGTCGCAGAAGTAGACAGAAGCGGATTCGAGGTGATTGTCAAAAACGGAGTAATCGAACTGAAAGGAAAAGCCGCTTCGGAAATTCAGAAAGCGAAAGCCGAAGGAGTTGCAGTCGGTGTTATCGGAGACGAAAAAAAAGTAAAGAATAACTTAACGATCGAAGGTGATTCATAGATGAGTTCCTTAGAAAAACTGAAAGAAAAATTGCGCGAAGTCAAGCGTTTAGGAGAAAGCGTCGGTGTATTGCATTGGGACATGCAATGTTACATGCCGCCAGGGGGGGCTCAGGCGAGGTCTGAGCAAGTCAGTATCCTTTCTCGCCTCATCCATGAAAAATTCACTTCGGATGAAATCGGAAAACTCATCGAAGAGGCGGCAAAGGAAGTGGAAGGACTGCCTTATGAACATGAAGACGCTGCTCTCGTGCGAGTGGCGAAAAGAAATTACGACCGCGAAGTAAAAGTTCCCAGCGAACTCGTTGCCGAAGAAGCACAAACCACTTCGCTTGCTCATGAAGTATGGGTGAACGCGCGAAAACACAACGATTATCCGTCCTTCCAACCCTGGTTAGAGAAAATCGTAGATATCGAAAGGCAAATTGCCGAACATCGAGGTTATCGAGAACAAGCCTACGATGCGCTCATGGACCCTTATGAGCCAGGCACGACTACTTCCGAAGTCGAAACGATTTTCAATGAACTCAAACCGGGTCTCGTCCAACTCGTTCGAGCCATCAGTGAATCAGGAATCGAAATTGACGATTCGATTCTAAAACGAAAATATGACATCAAAAAACAAGAGGAAGTTACTTTGGATATCGTGAAGCGGCTCGGTTATGATTTTCATCGAGGCAGACAGGACCGCGCTCCGCATCCGTTTTGCACTACACTCGGTGGGGGGGATGTCAGAATCACGACACGATTCGATGAAAACTTTCTATCAGGAAGCGTTTTCGCTTCGATGCACGAAGCCGGACATGCTCTCTATGAACAAGGTCTTCCCGAAAAATACGATGGCACGTTGTTGTTCGAAGCCTGCTCTTTAGGATTTCACGAGAGTCAATCGCGACTTTGGGAAAACCAAGTCGGCAGAAGCAGAGAATTTATCGAGTTTTATTTTCCCTTTTTGAAAGAAAAATTTCCGGAATCATTGGGGGACGCTTCGGAAGAGCAATTTTATAAAGCGGCGAACAAAGTCACCCCTTCCTTCATTCGAGTGGAAGCGGACGAGGTGACCTACAACCTGCACATCATGCTGCGATTCGAACTCGAAAAAGAAATGATAGCCGGTAGAATCAATTTCAAGGAATTGCCGGATATCTGGAATGCGAAAATGAAAGAGTATCTCGGAATCGTACCTTCGAACGATGCCGAAGGCGTTTTGCAAGACGTGCATTGGTCCGGCGGTTCGATAGGATATTTCCCTACATACACCCTCGGGAATCTCATCGCCGCACAACTCTGGTCTAAAATCAAAAACGAAATCCCCGACATCCGAGAACAAATACGCAAAGGGCAATTCGCTTCGCTATTGGAATGGCTGCGAAAAAATGTCCATGTACACGCAAACATTTATCTTCCCAAAGAACTCATTCGTAAAGTTACAGGAGAAGGCATCTCTACCAAACCCCTTTTGAGTTATCTCCACGAAAAATTCGATCCGATATATGGGCTGGCATAAACTATGAATCCGTCGGAAACTCTCCAAAAACTCTCGCAAGCGATACAGCAAATCCGTTCCGGATTGGAGAATGCATCGGTTCTTTTGCCTGTACTCGATACGATTAGCGCTAAGGCGAAAGAGGCGGAGGAACTCGAGGAACGCATCAAAGACCTCGAAGCGCGAGGAACCGCAGCGAAAGAAGCGTTGGAAAAATTCGAAGACGCATTAGCGAAAGCGATTCGAAAAGCGAACGAAGAGACGGTGAATCCGCAATTCGATCTCGATACGCGTTTGAATTTAATGGATGTCTTTCGCAAGGCATTTTCGGAATTGGCGAATGTCGGAATAAGAGTGTGGATTCCAAAGGTAGGAGAACCTATTGACCCGGAAAAGCATCTCGTGAGAGGGCGCGCTGAAAACGGTGGATACAGCGACGAGGTTGCGGATGTTTTGACATGGGGTTTTCGATTCCCCACCGGATTGCATCAACATGCAGAAGTATTAGTAGGAAATCTTTCACGAGTAGAAGAAACATCCGAAAAAGAAGAGGAACCCGTCGGACCGGGGGGGATTCCTCAACCGAAAGCAGGAATTTCTATGGTTCTCGATGAAGAAACAGATTCTGACGAATCTGAAGCAGCCACCTCGCAGAAAAAAGGAAAAACTGCCGAAGAGGATTTGTTCGAAAAACTCCGAGAAGCGGCACAGAAAAACACGCAGAAGCGTTCGTAGAGAAAAATCATTCTTCGCGCTCTTAGAAGCTTAATTCAATCGTGATACGAAAGTTGTTTCACGAGCATCTTGTATCCCCCACCTTCTACCGGCTCGAAAATGTTGCAGTGGTCCATCTCACCTCCGTATACATGAAGGGTTATCGCTAAACGAGAGGGGTCGCAATTAGAAATCGTGTGATACTCGAAGGGGGGGATTAGACTGCCCGCACTACCCACTCCCGCAAAAACCGATCCCTTCGGTGCGAAATAATACAAATCGTTTTTCTTCTCGAGTAATTCGTATTGAACCACTTCCAATTCCCCTTCTAAAACCCCTTCCACACACCACATTCCAGAATGGTCATGCAAAGCAGTTCCTTGCCCCGGAGCCCAGACCATCGCAAGAGCAGTGTAACCGTATTCAGGACTTCGATGGAGAAGACGTCGAGCGTACGTACCTTCGATAGGCTTTCGAAACTGCTCGGGGAGGTCGAACGCTTTTTCAGCGACCAAACGCTTGAGAGCCTGCTTTACGGCTTCCGTAACCCGATGAACATTCCCCAAAGAAACTGCGTCGTCTAAGGCTCGAATAAGCGTGCTCTTACCGGTGAAGGTGACCATATCTCTTCCTTTCCGAGACGAACGTATTATAACCCGAGTTTTTATGTGGGGAAAAAAATAAAGGCTGGGAGCATCCTTGCTCCGTCCTCCGTTACCACCAAATCCTTAGGTGACAGCCTCAATTATTATAGACGACAGAAATACGGAATTGCAACGCGTTTTTTTCAAACCGCCGCCCATTGCAAGCGTGGAGGCTGGCTGTGGGTAACCCCGAGAAGGTGGAGCGGTCCCGGGCTTTTCGACCATACCGAGCGATGACGGTTCCAAAAGACCGTGTAAACGAGACTGCCATCAGCGCTTCTTCGCCATCGGTTCTCGCCACGTCCCGTTACGAGCATCACATAGCACGAGGCGGGTATGCACACATCCTCATAAAAGGCGTACGCGCGGTCCAAGACGATTTCACCACTGTCGAGAAACGCGCTGTCGTCCGCGAGAAGATGCCCTCGCAGGTTCGCTTTAAGGACTCCCTGATTTTGGAGAAGAACGAATTCCTTTTGTGGGTCTTCGTTTCTTTCGACACCGACGATTCGCAACATTCAAAGAAGAAGACGATCATAAAAAGGCATAAGCAGCAAGATTCGACACAAATCAATCAGATGTCAAGTGTTTAAAACATTTAACTGCTTTCTCTAATGTTCCTCCGTAAGGTTCAAGCCACTCATAAACCTTCTCAGGATAAACCGTAAGCCATGCTGTGTCCGAACCACGTCGTCCTCCATGTTGGGTTTGAATGCCAGGGACTTTCCCCCAATTATTTATCAATACAACCTTAGGAATAACCCAAGCATGTGCGTCGAATGGACTAATTCCTAAGCATATTACCAATTCATAATCTTGATCTCTAATTTGTTGAAACTTATAAAATCCATTAGCCCAAAGAGTGCTAAATTTAATTTCGACCTTTTTCCCATTTACTAATCTATCGGAATCGCTATTTGGTGCATGTACGACATCAAAACCTTTAGCAGCCAGAAAACCTGCTAACAATCTTTCACCTATAGTTCCAACCTGACGAGACGGCCTCGTTTTTATCCATAGGAATGGGCTATCAATCCATGCTTCGTCTCCCTCTGCGTATTCTTCTTGCAACATGCGTGACAACTGAGCTAATAGCATTACATCTGGGTCACTGATCAGTTTCTTCATGTGATTTTAGAAAATAGGTTTTTTTCTTTTGATATGCCCAATTTTTTTTCTGTAATACCATAAAGTCCCGGATTCGCAAAAGCAAGTCGTTTCATCATAACACGAATCGCTTCGATGTTATTGTCAATCAAAACACAAAAGCGCCCAAGCCGAACTGCAGCTTCACCCAAAGTCCCACTTCCAGCAAAGAAGTCAAGAAGCCAATCACCAGGGTTCGAATGAACACGTACAATTCTTGAAATAATACTAAGAGGTTTTTGCGTTGGGTAGCCGGTTTTTTCCTTTCCCCCAGGACTCACAATCGTATTCCACCAAGTATCCGTTGGCGTTTTTCCTCTTGCCGCCTTTTCGGGACCCACGAGTCCCGGTGCGAGGTAAGGGATTCTGTCTATTTCGTCGTAATGGAAAATGTAATTTTCGGGATCTTTCGCATACCAAAGGATGTTGTCGTGTTTAGGCGACCACTTTTTCTGTGTTCGCGCTCCGTAATCGTACGCCCAAATGATTTCGTTCATAAAGGATTCGCGTCCGAATATTGAATCGATCAATATCTTGCAATAATGAACTTCTCTATAATCGATGTGAAAGAAAAAACTGCCGTTAGGGGTCAAAAGACGATACGCCTCACAGATGCGCGGCTCGAGAAATTCCAGGTAATCATCGAAAATATCTATATACGCACGCTTGCCGACGGGAATGGTGCGATACCTTCTTCCTCCGAACCCTGTACGGTCTCCTTTCTCGTCTCTTACCGTTTTGATTTGCGTCCTTGCCTGAACTTTTCCTGTATTGAACGGCGGGTCTATATAGATGAGAGAAAAGGACTCGTCAGGCAATTTAGAGAGAACCTGTAAATTGTCACCGTAATGGATTTGGATGGATGGGTTTTTCATTTTTTCCCAGAGCGGAATAATTTTACCTTGCATCACTAGCCCAAGGCTATACCACAAACAACCGAAATCATATAAGAGGCGTTGATGATATGTTATAAGAGAATGCTTTCCTGATCAAACCTTCTTCGTTTACTCTAATCATAAATAAAAGCCGATTATAAAACACAAGTTGCCAATCGGAAAAATCAGGAACCTCACTCAAAATCATTACTCTATAGGCAAGAGTAATACCTCCCACAAAAAAGGGGCCATTATATCCTGGCGTGTACCATGTGTTGTTACACACTTTCTCATTTTCTTCTAGGTTATATCCCCACCATTTATAATCAAGGTTTGGATTTAAAATTTTTTTCTGGTGGCGAAAATATAACCCTCGTACTATCCATTTCAATCCCGCTAAGATACGGCCAGCATCAGCTTGCACTCTACAACAAATGCCATATGGAGTTAGAACGGGCTCGTTTATATTCATTGTGCGAAGTATCTGTTTCCCTGGAGAATTTCTATCCTCACAAAGCGCGGCGCGAGTTGCCTTATCGAATTGTCCATGCAATCGAAAAATACTATTTGTTTCGACTCGAAATGCAAACACGTCGCGTAGATATTCGTCGTCCAACGATTTCTTTTGTTGACATTCGTTGCAGCATGGAACCGTAACGCACGAATTTTTATCGATTAAAAGACACTTCGGGACGACATGGTCTTTTGACTTAGCTGGCGCGCCACAGTATGCACAAAAACAACCTAGCTGCATCCGCTCGTCGCTCCGCACGAAACGCATTTCAGGCAGGTCCCATTTCGCACCAATGTGAACTGGCCGCATTCGCTGCAGGGGTCGCCTTCATAGCCTTTCATCCGAGCGTTGTGAATTTTCGTGCTCAAATCATCCACCGGACTCAAATACAAAGTAGACTGCACCTGCGCCCCCCCCAATGTACTCGCGGAATCCGAACCCGATAGAAAAACATTCGGCAAGATGGTCTGCGGGTTATTAGAAACCGACGCTTTCGAAGAAGGACCATTGGAGCCGTGCGTCACTCGAAATCCCTTTCCCGTATGGTCTTCCCATGTCTGTCCCGGAATATGAGGAGACATGTGGTGTTCGTCCACGACCTCTTCCTCTGTGAATTCGGGCACTTCCTCTGCAGGACGACCGATCGTGTCTCCGCGCAAATCTTCATGGATCACCTGCATGAAATCCGTTCGTCCTAAATACGTAACCGCCAACTCTCGGAAAAGATAATCTATGACGGAAGTCGCCATTTTGATATGGTCGTGTCCTGTAACTACGCCGTTCGGTTCGAAACGCGTAAACACGAACGCATCCACGAACTCTTCGAGAGGAACACCGTACTGCAACCCGAGAGAAATCGCAATCGCGAAGCAGTTCATCAAACTTCGGAACGCAGCCCCCTCTCGATGCATGTCTATGAAAATTTCGCCGAGTGTTCCATCCTCGTATTCTCCCGTTCTCAGATAGACTTTGTGCCCCCCCACTCGCGCCTTTTGCGTATACCCTTTGCGTCGCGCAGGCAAAACACGGCGTTTCGCAATATAACGAAACACCAATTTCTGTGCCGCTTGCGCGATGGAAGTGTGCTCTCCATCGATCTCAGCGATCGCCGCCGCTACTTCGTCCGCTGCTGTATTGAGGGGCTGACTCAACTTCGAACCGTCTCGATATAGCGCAACCGCTTTCAAACCTAACTTCCATGAAAGCATGTACGCTTTGCGCACGTCTTCCACAGTCGCAAACGAAGGAAGATTGATGGTTTTGCTAATCGCTCCGGAGATGAACGGTTGCGCTGCTGCCATTTGTCGAATGTGTCCTTCCGTCGAGATGAATCGCGTACCGTTCTTACCGCTTCGATTCGCGCAATCGAAAACCGGATAATGTTCCGGCTTCAAATGAGGAGCACCTTCGATTCCCATTTTTCCGCAAACATATAGATTCGCCTTTTCGATTTCTTCTTCGGAAAAACCCAACGCCTTGAGCATGTCGAAATTCCAATCATTGAGTTGCTCTTCTGTAAAGCCCAGTTTCGACATACAGAATTCCTTTCCCAAAACATGCTGATTGAAGGCGAATCTCAAATCGAATGCGGTTTTCAAGGCCTCTTCCAAGCGTTCTAACGCTTCGTCCGTAAAGCCTTTTTGACGAAGTTCCTCGTGAGAAATCGCAGGGGAGCCCACGAGCGTAGCATGACCCATGCAGTATTTCACGATATCGTCAATTTCATCCATGCTGTAGCCCAACCGTCTCAAAGCGATGGGAACGGATTGGTTGATGACCTTGAAATATCCCCCCCCTGCGAGTTTCTTGAACTTCACCAACGCGAAATCCGGCTCGATACCTGTCGTGTCGCAATCCATCAATAGTCCTATAGTGCCGGTGGGGGCGAGCACGGTAACTTGCGCATTTCGATATCCGTGTTTTTCACCCAGCTCTAACGCGCGGTCCCAGGCTTCCCTCGCCGCTTTGAGAAGTTCCGTAGGGCATTCGTCCGGGTCTATCCCGACTGGCTTGATCGAAAGTCCCTCGTATTCTTCCTTCGATGCGTTATAAGCAGCGCGGCGATGATTGCGAATCACGCGAAGCATCGCTTCCCGATTTTCTTCGAAATGCGTGAAAGGACTGAGTTCCGCAGCCATTTCCGCCGAAACCGCGTAACTTTCCCCCCCTAAAATTGCCGTCAATGCCCCTGTTATCGCATTTCCTCGTGGGCTATCGTAAGGAATCCCCATGCGCATGAGAAGCGCACCGAGATTCGCATAACCCAATCCGAGCGTGCGATATTCGAACGAGTTGCGCGCAACTTCTTCGCTGGGATATTGCGCCATCAACACGCTGATTTCCAGCACAATCGTCCACAACCGTATGGCATGACGATACGCCTCGATGTCGAATTCGCCTGTTTCGTCATCATAGAACTTCGCCAAATTCAAACTGGCTAAATTGCAAGCCGTATCGTCCAAAAACATATATTCGCTGCATGGATTGCTCGCACGAATACGCCCCCCCTCAGGACACGTGTGCCATTCGTTAATCGTCGTGTCGTATTGAACACCAGGGTCGGCGCACATCCACGCCGCATAACATATCTCGTCCCACAAATCCTTCGCTTTAACTGTTTTCGAAACGCGTCTATCCGTTCTCCAACGCAAATGCCATTCGCGGTCTTCTTGCACGGCTTCCAAGAAATCGTTCGTAACACGAACGGAATTGTTCGAATTCTGTCCACTCACCGTGCGATAGGCTTCCGAAGTCCAATCCGTGTCATAGGTCGGAAATTCGATGCTCCTGTATCCTTCTTTAGCGAGTTGAATCACTCGCTGAATATAATTAGCCGGGATTTGCGCAGCCTTCGCCAAGGCAATCGCTTCTCGCAAAACCTTGTTCTCTCGAGGGTCGAAAGGATTCTCCGCTTTTTCATTTTCAAAACATGCTTTCATGATTTGGTTGAGGTGATAAGCGGCAAGTTTCGAACCTGCAACCAAAGAAACCACCTTTTGCTCTTCGACGACCTTCCATTTCACGAACTCTTCGATGTCAGGATGGTCTATATCCAAACACACCATCTTCGCGGCACGTCGTGTCGTTCCGCCGGATTTGATTGCACCCGCGCTCCTGTCACCGACGCGCAAAAAGGACATCAATCCGCTCGACTTACCCCCCCCACTCAAAGGTTCGTTTTCACCACGGAGTGTCGAGAAATTCGTCCCGACTCCGCTTCCATATTTGAAAATTCGCGCCTCGCGAAGCCAAAGGTCCATAATGCCGCCAGGATTCACGAGGTCATCTTTGATGGACAAAATGAAACAAGCATGAGGCTGAGGACGCTCGTATGCGCTTTGACTCATGCGCACTTGGCCCGTTTCCGGTTCTACATAATAATGTCCTTGCGGTGGGCCTGCGATTTTATAAGCGTAATACAATCCCGTGTTGAACCATTGAGGGCTGTTCGGCGCACCGATTTGCCGCGCCATCATCGCACAAAGTTCATCGTAAAACGCATCCGCATCCTCTTGGGTATCGAAATACCCGTATCGTTCACCCCAATCTTTCCAACAACCCGCTAAACGATGAAAAACCTGTCGAGCGTCATTTTCCCCCCCGTATGTTCCGTCCTCTTTCGGAACTCCTGCTTTGCGGAAGTACTTATGCGCCAGAATATCCGTCGCAACTTGTGACCAATCCGATGGAACAATCACATCATCCATGGAAAACACAACGGTTCCATCCGGATTGCGAATTTCAGATTTCCTTTTTGTGAACGAGATATTCGCGTACGGACCCTCTCCAGGTTTCGTATAAAAGCGTCGAATTTTCATTTGATTTGCCTCCTTGGTTTATTGGGAATCCTGTGCCTTTTGAGAAAAGGTCAACAACGATGCATCACGTTTTCTTTTTGCGCGCCGTGTGAGCGCTTTCACGATCTCACCGAATTCCTCGGGCTCCTCGAACTCTTGGTACACACTCGCGAATCGAACATAAGCAACCGAATCAATCTCCGCCAACTTCTCTAATACCGCTTCGCCGATTGCCACCGAGGGAACTTCCATATCGTAGTTCTCCAAAAGCTTCTTCTCGACATCTTCTGCAGCGCTTTGCAAAACGGAAGTAGGGATGGGACGTTTTCTGCACGCAACCTTCATGCTTTCCAACACCTTTGCGATTTGAAAAGGTTCGCGCCGTCCATCTTTTTTCACCACGACGAGAGTCCGCTGTTCGACTTCCTCGAAAGTGGTGAACCGCTTTCCGCAGCGCACGCATTCTCTACGCCGCCGAATCGCTGCACCCTCCCGCGCGGGGCGGGAATCGATCACCTTATCGTCAGGGCAGCCACAAAACGGACAGGTCATAGATTACAAATTTCCTATGCTTCCTATGTCTTTCTTAGGTATCGGAGCAACCCAACATATGGAAGCACTTTCACTATACAACACAATATCTCGGGTGTCAAGGGGGTAAAGCCACAATTTTAAAAGATTTTTTAGCCCCAAAAAGTCAACTAATTTCCCACGATTTTTCCCATCTTTATCAGCAAAGTTTTCCACACCCTTAAAGAAAAATGGTCGGGGCGGCGGGATTCGAACCCACGACCTACTGCACCCAAAGCAGTCGCGCTATCCAGGCTGCGCTACGCCCCGAACTGTAAATACAGTCTACCTGCCATAGACCAAACTCCCCAAAAAAGAGACATACTAAAACGTTAAACAAAATCATGATCGAATTCGGCTCGCTCATTTGCGGAAAAGAGGAAATTTCTGGGAGTTGGCTCGATTCATACGACCCTTGGACAGGGGAAAAACTCGGTCGCGTAGCAGAAGCGACACCCGAACAAATCGAAAGTGCCTTAGCAATCGCCGAAGAGGCTTGGGAAAATCCTCCACCACTCGAAGAACGCAAAGCGGTCGTCGCGCAAATGGCAGAACTCGTCAACGAACATCGAAGTTGGTTGGTGGATTTATTAATTCAAGAAACGGGAAAACCGAAACAATTCGCAATCGGTGAAGTAGAACGATTAGAACGAACGTTCCGACTCTCCACCGAAATTACCGACGAACTCCGAGACCGACCACTCGATTTATCTTACGACCCGAGAGGTGAGCAATTCGCCGGGCTTTGGAATCGCTTTCCCGTCGGTCCGATTTTGGCATTCGTTCCGTACAATTGGCCTTACAATTTAGCGGCACACAAACTCGCGCCAGCAATGATTGCCGGATGCCCGATTCTGTTGAAGGTCAGCCCTCTCGCCCCCCTTTGTAGTTTCGCCCTCGGAAAACTGCTCATCGAAGCAGGAGCTCCGAAAGGTTTCATCGCCGTTATGCACATAAGCAACGAAAACGCACAAAACGCGCTCAAACACGAACGAATCAAAATGCTCAGTTTCACGGGAAGTCCGCGAGTCGGATGGATGCTCAAAGAACTCGCCCAAAAGAAAAAGGTGCTTTTAGAATTGGGGGGGAATGCGCCTGTCATCGTAGAGGCAGATGCAAATTTGGATTTGGCTGCCCAAAGAAGCGCATACAGTGGATACGGCTATGCGGGGCAAGTGTGCATTTCTGCGCAGAATGTTTTCGTTCATCGCGATGTTTATAACGAATTTCGAGAAAAGTTGATTCGTTACACGGAAGAAACCGTAACGGGCGACCCTCGCAAAGAGGATTGTGTTTGTGGGCCTCTCATTTCAGAAGAAGCCGCGAAAACTATCCAGGAAAAAATCGAAAGCGCAGTGAAAAGAGGAGCGAAAATCATCGCGCAAGCAAAAGCAGAAAAACATCCGCGCCTTCTCCCCCCCACATTGGTCGAGAATCCTCCTCCCGATGAGCCTGTCTTTTGCGAAGAAATTTTCGGCCCTGTTTTGACATTGAACTCTTACGTTGAATTAGATTCGCTCATCGAAACCCTCAATCGCGGTCGCTATCGCTTGCAGGCATCGCTTTTCACGAGCAACGATTCCACTGCAGACAAAGCGTATAGAACTCTGCGCTATGGGGCTCTGGTGTGCAACGAATCCCCTTCTTTGCGTTTCGACTCGATGCCATACGGAGGAGAGGGCGAAAGCGGCTTCGGCAGAGAAGGTGTTCGTTTCGCTTTGGAAGAAATGACCTCTCCCAGAACTTTTTTATGGCGAAAGAAATAAAATAGAAACGAATGAAAGAATCTTTTTCGGAAAATAAAGACAGCGTCACTGTAAGTTATCACGAGATCAATGCGATGGTGCGCTTGGGGCAGCGCTTAGAACTCGAAGCATATTTCCGTCGCTTCGAAAAAGATTTAATCGCATTAGCCGAACGAGATTTAAAAATGGCGCAAAGCCGCTTCATTTCGCTCATAACGATACTCGTGAATTCCGTCTTAGAAATCGGTGCAGCGCAGGATACGGAACGCAGGATTGCAGAAGCGGCGGAACTCGCTTTACATGCGAAAGATGCAGACGCTCTTCTCCAAATTGTTCGAGAGTTTTTGCAAAAAACCACCGAATGCGCATCGCCACAAAAAAATCGTTATTCGGAAGAAATTATCGAAAAGGCGAAGCAAATTATTTTAGATAATTTTCATATGCCGATTACCGATGAATGGGTAGCGCAACAAGTGCATTTGAGCCGCTCCCATTTTCGCTATCTATTCAAGGTCGTTACCGGAATGCCTTTTATGCGCTTCGTAACCGAGGTGAGATTGAATCAAGCGAGGAAATATTTAGAAACGACTTCCTTGTCTGTAAAAGAAATTTGCGCTCGCATTGGATATACGGACACGAGCGGATTTTCTCGTGCGTATAAAACCTACCACGGAGTCCCCCCCGTAATTCATAGAAAAGCAAGCGTTTAGAATTAGTGCTCAGAAACTTTTCTCGAAAATTTTTAATGGGTTTTCCTGCGTTAAAAAATGTAGACGTTAGTCTATATTATTTAGTCTTTTTAGTAGACAACCATCACCTTATACGGTGAAATCCACCGCCGACAACTATGAGTATAGGGAGGAAAACCTGGTATGGGGAAGAAGAAGGGCTTTACTCTTATCGAGCTGCTTGTCGTTTTAGCGGTCATTTCCATCCTCGCCGCAATCCTTTTTCCGGTAATCAAAAAGGCAAAAGACAAAGCGAAGCAATCCGTATGTGTATCGAATGCGAAGCAAATCGCATATGCTTTTATGCTTTACACATCTGACTACGAAGAATATACGCTTCCGCTTTTCTATCTCAGTCCGAAATACGGTCGTATCACGATATACGAATTCATTTACTGGCCAAGATGCCTTGTCTCGTATGTGCAAAGTCCGGAAATTTATTTCTGCCCGAAAGACGAAAAAGAAGACCCTGCATTGGTGAATTCGGAATTCTTGCGCAAAGAAAAACAAAATCCTCAATACCAATACAATTGGAGTTTCTCGCCGAGTTATGGTTACAACGGACGCTATCTCTCGCCAGGGTTGAACGAAAAAGACCCTGATGCCGGACCTTTTACAACCGTTCCACTTTCTGCTTTCGATTCCCCCTCGATGACGATAGCCTTTGCTGAATCCACTTGGTTCTCTCCACGTGCCGAAGGGTCGAAACTATGGGCGGAAGACGTCGGATATTTTCGGGTCTATCCGCCATCGAAGTGGAAGGGAGCCCCCCCTACGAACGGGCTCAGTTGGGGTCATTTCTGGCCAAGGCATTTTGGTTTCGGCACCGTGATTTTCTTAGACGCTCACGTAAAATCCCACACCCCCGCACAACTCCAAGACGAAAACATGTGGAACGGCAAAGGGCAGTCAGACTAACTCCGTTTCTATATCAGGTGCTGCCCATTACTTGCAAGAGCAAAAAACTCTACAAGAATGGGAAACTTTTTAGGCGCGCGGATTGGTTTGCATTAATGCGACGGCCTCTATTAGGGTTGACGACTAACCAGTTAGGGTATAATCAGTACGACGTTGCGGGGTGGAGCAGCCAGGTAGCTCGTCGGGCTCATAACCCGGAGGTCGTTGGTTCAAATCCAACCCCCGCTCCCATTTTTTAAATTCTCTCAAATCGGTAAAACGCCAGGTCCGAAGTCCGCCGAATAATAATCGACAATATAGGAAGAGGGTGGCACGATACGGTCTATTCTCTCGAGAACCCGGGCGGGGAGCTTCAATTCGGTAGCCTTCACCAAATCGTCGAACTGCTCGATTTTTCTCGCCCCGATTATCGCAGAGGTAATGCCTGGTTGGTTTAGTACCCAAGCAAGTGAAAGGCTAGTAAGCGAAACTCCCATGCTGTCTGCGATTCGTTTTAGTTTTCGAACGACTTCAGTGGAGCGAGCCGTGATGCGCCGGTTCGGGTCGCTCTTTGCGTATCGCCCTTCCTGTACTTTCGTAAGATACTTTCCCGTCAATTGCCCCCCCGCTAACGGAGACCAAGGAATGACGGCATAAAGATAGGTTCTGCAAAACGGAAGCAACTCCTTTTCGATTCTTCTATCTAAAAGATTATAAGGCGGCTGTTCGCTTACGAAGCGATTCGTTCCCAACTCTCTCGCAATATAATGCGCTTCGCAAACTTGCCATGCCGCAAAAGTGCTCGTGCCGATATAGCGCACTTTGCCCTGACGAATCAAATCGTCCAATGCTCGCAAGGTTTCATCAATAGGGATAGTTGGTTGGGGGCGATGGAGTTGATAAAGGTCTATCCAATCCGTTTTCAATCGCTTCAAGGAGGCTTCGCATTGTTCGATGATGTGCCTTCGTGAATTTCCCCAATCGTTCGGTCCTTCTCCCATTCTTCCATGAACTTTTGTCGCTAAAAAAATTTCTCTGCGGACTGGTCGGATGATTTCTCCTGTGATCTCCTCGCTTACGCCGCGTGCATAAACGTTTGCAGTGTCGAAAAAGTTGATTCCCAAATCCAGCGCTTTCTGCCCGATTTTTATTGCGTCTTCTTTCGTGCTTCCCCAATCCTCGGGCTCCCAGCCAAAGGTCATCGTCCCCATTGCAAGACGACTGACCATCACTCCTGTGCGTCCAAAAGGTACGTACTCCATGCTTCTGTTATACCGTTAGTTACAAAACGCACGCGAAGGCGTCAAAAAGACCGGTACACTGAAAAACTTAGGAGGCATCCATGAAGTCGTTTGTTTTGCTTTTCAGCGTTTCGATTTTGAGTTTGGTTTTAGCAACCCCTCTGCAAGTATCGCGTCCCGACCCGTTCAACGTTCAACCGATTCTCGATAAGTTAGCGGAAATAGACAAAGCGAATCAAATTTTGCCACTTGCACTTACAAAAGAGCAAATCGGAAAACTTCTGCCGAAGTTGGAAGAGTGCAGGCAAAACGTAAGAAATCAAGAAAAGAAGGAAGCGGACCGCCTGAAAGCGCTCGATAAAGAAATTTCTCAAGTGCTTAAAGACGCGGAAGCAGGAAGCGTACCTCCCAAAGAATTCCTCGAACGAATGGATAAACTCTTTGCGGCATTCGAAAACGAGCGCAATGGAGTGAAAATCGCGAACGGCATCATCCTTTATAAAGCGCTACACGAGATTCTGAATCCCGGACAAAAAAAGATCATTGTGCAAGTCGTAGACCAAATTTATGACGTAACTTTGAAGCAATGGAAAGAGGGAACGGAAGAGGCGAAGATTCAATTTTATGCTTTGACCGTCTTGATGGATGATGCAGGTTATAAATTTTTGGTGAAACTCAATAGAAGTGCTAAGTAAGATTAGATTTTAGCGAAA
Organism: Fimbriimonadales bacterium; assembly: GCA_035559795.1. Taxonomy (NCBI): domain Bacteria; kingdom Bacillati; phylum Armatimonadota; class Fimbriimonadia; order Fimbriimonadales; species Fimbriimonadales bacterium. Next base: position 202,035 of record DATMAR010000007.1, read on the forward strand.
AGAGCGCTGATTCCTTTTTTGGCTTTGCTTGCTAATTTTTTACTTAGTTCCTTCGAACAAAACAAAGAGGAAACTTATAGAGTAAGTAATACACTCCAAACGTTCCCAAACAGAGTTTGGGAACGAGAAAAAGTGCTAAATAAAAAATGATTTTTCGCGTCTCGTTGAATACCTAAACAGAGAGGAATGAATTTCTACTACAACCTTTCACGAGGAGTTAGCAAATCTACTATACGCGTCAAATCTTCCTCTGAATAAAACGAGATTTCTATCGAACCCGACTTCCCACTTCGATGAATTTTCACCGGAGTCCCCAATGCTTCGCTGAGCAAGTTCTCGATGCGAGCAATTTCCGGGTCTTTGGCTTTTGATTCTCTACTCGCAATAGCTTTAGGCTGTTCTTTTCGAGCCAACTGCTCGACCTCTCTCACGGTTAATTTCTTTTCTAAAATCTTTTCGTGCACTTGAAGCATCTCGGATTCAGTATCGAACTGAAGAAGTACTCGAGCATGCCCCTCTGAAATCTCTCCGGCTTCTAAAGAGTTGCGGATTTTTTCGGGTAATCGCAACAACCTAAGCGTGTTCGCAACCGCAGCGCGAGACTTTCCGACCCTTTGAGCGACTTCCTCTTGGGTCAGGCCTTCTTGCTCGATGAGGACACGATAGGCTTCCGCTGCTTCCAAAGGTGAGATATCCTCACGCTGTAAGTTCTCGATTAAGGCAAGTTCCAAAGATTCTATTCCCGCTGCAGCACGCACAACCACTGGGACGAATTCGAGACCTGCGAGTTTTGCTGCACGCCAACGACGTTCCCCCGCAATCAACTCGTAATGGTCTTTATCCAACAAACGAACGAGCAAAGGCTGAACCATGCCCACTCGTCGTATCGAATCTGCGAGTTCCCGTAGAGAGTTTTCATCGAAAGATTTTCGAGGCTGTCTCGGATTTGGAACAATCGAATCGATCGGAATCTGGCGAACTTCGGATTCCTCTTGCTCTCCTAAAATCTGCGCAAGACCTTTTCCTAAAACCCTACGCACCGACTTCCTCCATAACGTTCGATTGACAAAATTCTTCTACAAAATCACGATACGCTTTCGAACCGAGTGCCGATGGATAACGAATCACCGCAGGTTGACCGAAGCTCGGCGCTTCGCTCAATCGCACGTTTCTGGGAATAGTCGTTTTCGCGACCAGGTCACTGAAAAAGGAGCGAACTTCCTCCTCCACCTGTACAGACAAACGGTTTCTCTTGTCGTACATAGTCAAAAGCACTTTGCCGATTTCCAAATCCGGGTTGATACGTTTTTTTACAAGTTCGATGGTTTTGAGCAATTGGCTCAAACCTTCGAGAGCGTAAAACTCGCATTGCATAGGAATTAAAGCGAAATTCGAGGCGGCAAGAGTGAGAATCGTCAAAATCCCTAACGAGGGAGGAGCGTCGAGAAAAATATATTCGTAATCTTCCTGCACTGGCTTCAAAGCATCCCGTAAAAGAGTTTCTCGTCCGACAGTTCCTAAAAGCAAGGGTTCAGCGCCTGCGAGATCGAGCGTAGAGGGGAGGATATGAAGATTAAGAACCGAGGTCGAGTGAATCGCTTCGCTCGCCGGGGTTCCCTCGACGAGCACTTCGAAAAGAGTGGCTTTTAGGGAGCGTTTATCTGTTCCGAGCCCTGTGGTGGAGTTCCCTTGAGGGTCCACATCTACGAGAAGGGTTCTATGTCCGTTCGAGGCGAGGACTGCGGAGACATTGACAGCCGTAGTGGTTTTGCCAACACCCCCTTTTTGATTTACCACAGCCCAGATAGGCACACGCTATTGTAGTCCATCCCGCAGTAACAGAATCAAAACATCAATACTTTTTTTTCAGAGACCGTTTGAAATTTTCAACTATTGAATTTCGCTTTACCACCAATCGGGATAAATATCCTTCCGACTCGAGAAATATGGACGCTTTAGTAACCCGTATACCATTCTCTTCACATGTCCATCTCCCCATAGGCTGTTGGCACCTCCTCTATGCAAAAAATGAAAGTGATTTATAAGATAAGACGAGTTCGGTGGAGAGTCATACCAATTTTCTGGCTGTAAAAAATTGCAAAGCGGAACCCATGCGTTATGTTCCCACATGATAAGCGTTCTTGCTGGTTCGTTAACCTCCGATTGCGATGCCCCAAGCCCGACTACACATCCACTTACATAATTCACAGTCTTTACCGTAGGTCCCCATTCGTTTTGATAGGCTTTAGGATTTTTCGAATAGTAACCCGACCAATATTCTTCGTTCCACCAACAATGCGCATAAGACATTTGCCATTCTTCTGGCATAACCGGACATTCTCTTACATCGTGATTTTGAATGTAAGGGTCTATCGCTCCTGGTCGCGGTTTATTTTTAGCAGGCTGATTTACACGACCCCAAAAACCTCCATACAACCCACCGTTATTGTTGTCGTATCCAATCCACATTTGCTGCGGGGCAAATCCAGAAAGAGGGGAGTAAATCGAGCAAGCAGGCCATGTATCGTCCCATGCGGAAAGATAGTTCATCATCGCCAAACCTAACTGGTTCATGTTGCTCAAGCAGACTGTTTGCTTACTCTGTCTTTTCGCTTGTTCGAAGACAGGAAAAAGAATAGCCGCGATAATCGCGATGATGGCGATCACGACAAGTAGTTCTATGAGCGTAAAGGCGCTCATACCGCTTTTTTTAGAAACCATTTCGGTCTCCTTTATCTGCAAGGATGTTTTTGAACAATTGCTGACTTTTGAAAATTACTACTTTAGCCTGACCTTACCACCAATCCGGATAGATATCTTTCCTGCAAGAAAAGTACGGGCGTTTGAGGAGATCATAGACCATTCGCTTCGTATGGCCATCGCCCCAAAGGCTGTTCGCCCCACCTCGGTGCAAGAAATGGAAGTGATTAATTAGGTAGTTGCTTTTTGGGGGGGTATCGTACCAGTTATCCGGCTGAAGGAAATTGCACATGGGAACGCGAGCCTCGTGCTCCCACATAATCAATGTCCTCGCGGGTTCATGCATCTCGGAATGATTCGCCCCTTGCGACCATCGGAAAATTCCACCACTGTACGTGATGTCTTTCACCATAGGACCCCACTCGTTGTATCTGGCTTTCGGGTTTTTAGAATAGTAAGAAGAATCATAAACCTTACAGAAGAAACAATGTGCGTAAGACATTTGCCAATGGTCTGGCATCACGGGACATTTACGAACTTCATGGTTTCTTATATAAGGGTCGAGCGCACCTACACGGGGCTTATTTTTCGCAGGCTCATGAACATGCCCATAAAAACCACCATCCAACCCGTAGTTATTGTTGTCGTATCCGATCCATATTTGCTGTGGGGCGAAGCCATCGAGTGGCGCATAAAGCACTGCGGGGGGCCAGTTATCGTCCCATGCGGACAGGTAGTTCATCATTGCCAAACCCAACTGGTTCATGTTGCTCAAGCAAACGGTCTGCTTGCTTTGCCGTTTGGCTTGCTCGAGGACGGGGAATAAGATGGCTGCGATGATAGCGATAATCGCCATGACGACGAGCAACTCGATGAGAGTAAAGCCCTTGACACTCTGTTTTGTTTTCGAAAACATTTTCGTTCACCTCTGAAAGCCTGTTTCTTAGAGCCTGCCTGCCCTCTCAGTCATACCTCCGAATTGCACCCTCAGTTGAGGTTTTCCCAAGCATAACGGGCTGCTCACAAAAGGCTTTCCTTCCTCATATTACACAGAAATAGACGAATTTCCAACATCTTTTGTAGATTTTTTTGAAAAAGTTCACAATCTGCCGTCAGGGCTCAGAAAGAAAAGGATGCGGGAGTATGAGAAGCCGTTCAAATAGGTTCTGCCAAAATGGCTTTTATGCGTTTTCAAGCGCCGAGAGGCACCAGAGACGTCCTCCCTCAAGAAGCTCATCGATGGGTACATCTCGAGAAAACTTTTCGAGACATCTGTCATTTATATGGATATTCGGAGATACGAACGCCGACTTTCGAAGATACGGAACTCTTCGTTCGTGGTGTGGGAGAAGGAACGGACATCGTTTCGAAAGAGATGTACACGTTCAAAGACAGAGCTGGAAGGAGTCTCACATTAAAACCCGAAGGCACTGCTCCTGTAATTCGCGCCTATCTCGAACATTCTCTCGGGACTCCTAATCAAATCACGCGTTTGTTTTATATCACTCCCATCTTCCGTTACGAAAGACCTCAAAAAGGTCGTTTGAGGGAATCTCATCAAACAGGAGTGGAACTCATCGGTAGCGGAACCCCCGATGCGGATGCGGAAGTCATCGAACTCACCGTACGCTTTTACCAAACCTTAGGTATTCGAAATATCTCTATCAAATTGAACTCCTTAGGAGAAGAAGAATGTCGAAAATCGTATCGGGAGGCGTTATTGGAATACGCACGCCCTCATTTGCGTGATTTTCCCGAAGAATTCCGCGCTCGCTGCGAAAAAAATCCTCTAAGGCTTTTGGATTCCAAAGACCCGGAGGTACAAAAAATCGTTGCTGATGCCCCCCCTATAACTCGTTATTACGAGAAAGAAACCATCGAGCATTTCGAATCACTCCAAAAACTCCTGAATTCCTTAGGCATCACCTACGAAATAGACCCCAAACTCGTCCGAGGATTGGATTATTATACGAAAACTGTTTTCGAAGTGCAATCCGAATTCTTAGGGGCACAGAACGCATTGTGCGGGGGGGGACGGTACGATAATTTAATTGAAGAATATGGAGGGCAACCGACCCCAGCAGTAGGTGTAGCAATGGGTATCGAACGAGCGCTCATGGTCATGGAAACTCTCGAAATCGAAAAAAAGGTGGAACGACTTCTTGATGTCTTTGCGGTGTGTTTAACAGAGAACCGTATCGAATTTGCAAAATTCGTGAAATTCTTGAGGGATTCCGGGATTTCCGTTGTTACAGACCTCGAATTTCGCTCGGCGAAGAGCCAATTTCGTCAAGCCGACAAATCCGGGGCGAACTACGCAGTCATCTTGGGAGATGAGGAGCTCGAAAAGGGGGTCGTGAAAGTGAAAGACATGCGTAGCGGTGAAGAAGTTACTTTGCCATCGGGAGAAGTATTGAGAGTGCTCCGGCATCACCCGGCTTGACTTTTCCTTGCGTACGTTGTTCCCCTTTTTTGACGATAGGCTGTTCCGTAATCATCACGGCTTGTAGATTTTTCCGTATCTCGTAGTGCATCGTGCCTTCTTGAATCGTTTGCCATTTTTCTGTAGTCATGATTACCGTGTTGTCGGGAGCATCTGGCTTCGGGGGGGTGTATTTTAGGAGATTATTGCTTTTTTCGTAAACGCTCTCGACCATGTAGGGTTTTAATTCTTCGAATTTTTCTGGAAATTTCCCTTTCGCATCTTTATATTGCTGCAGTGCGGAAACTACATGAGGCAAGATATCCTCCATCTGTTGCGATAGCTGCATCGTGCGTTGGAATTGTTTCCCCTCTTCACTACTGAAAAAGCGCCATAAAGTTACACCGCCCGCAACCAGACCGATAAAAATCAAACCGAGAATAGCGATAGCACTCCAGAAAACGATTTTTCCTACCATGATTCGCTCCGTTCCCTTATGGAAAGAACATAGCGACATTACCCGAAAGGACATACATAGAAGCGAAAACTGAGAAGGTTCGTATATTAGAATAGGAGGAAAAGACCATGTGGAATGCTTTTTTGCTCGCCTTTTGTGTCGCCCCTATCGAGGAGATAATCACTCCAAAGACTTCTTCTGCCTCTCTTTTCAAAAACGGTTATTCGGTCATCGTGAGAGAAGTTCCCCTTAGTGGAAAATCCGAATTCTTGCTCAAAGGAATCGGCTCGTCGGTCGTCGGAACTGTATGGATTTCTACCACGAAGGGGGTCACGCTCCATAGCGCAGAAAGCGTTTTGCAAACGACGAAAAAAGAAGAAAACATCGGCTTCTTACAAGAAATGCTTCTCGCGAACATCGGAAAAAGCATTACAGTTTCTACGCAAGATAAACAGAAATTCAGTGGTGTTTTGAAAAGTGCTACCGGGGAAGTGATTGTCTTATCAGACGATACCTCGACTCATGTCATCCCAAAAGCACAAATTCTTTATATTCTCGGTGCCGGAGATTTCGTTTGGAAAGCCGAACGCACAACTACAGAAAGACTTCTAAGAATCCGCGCTTCGGGACCTTCCGACGGGAAGATTCATATCATCACCCTCGAAAAAGGAATCACATGGTTCCCGAATTACACTCTCGCTTTAATAAGTGATAAAAAACTGAACATTCTCTGCAAAGCGACGATTCTCAACGATATGGAAGATTTGGAAGGTATCGAATTGCGTCTCGTTACCGGATTTCCGAACATTCCTTATCTCGGTGTTCCCGACCCGTTTACGAGTGGAATGACGATCGATCAATTCTTGCAAGCACTGAACATCACACAAGGACGAGTGATGGCGGATGCCACTCGTCAGGTCCTGGCGCAGGGTGGTGGATTCGCTGAAAGAAATATCTATACGATAGAGTCACCGGAACCGCAGACGTTTCAAGCAGAAGACCTTTTTCTTTATCGCATTCCCAAAGTCACTCTCAAACGCAACGAAAGGGGACATTACGTTCTTTTAGAGAAAGAACTTCCTTACGAGCATCTCTATGTTTGGGATATCCCGGATAGCATCGGGAGACAATTGGAGTACACGGATATTTCGAATCTTCCCAAAGATGTATGGCACTGCATCGAATTTCAAAATTCCACATCGCTTCCCTGGACGACAGGTTTAGCAACGATGATGAAAGACGAAATGATTTTAGGACAAGACACAATGAAATACACGAGCATCGGCGCAAAATCACTGTTGAGAATCACCAAGGCTCTCGATGTGCGTGCGGATTATTCAGAGGAGGAAATCGAAAGAACGCGACAGGCTTTGAAATTGCCCAATTCTCAAGTTTTCGATTTGGTAATCCTCAAAGGAACATTGGAAGTCGTCAATCACAAGAAAGAAAACATCCGGATGAGAATCACCAAAGAAATTACAGGCGAAGTGATATCTACGGATGGGAATCCAAAAATCACCAAAATCACCAAAGGATTGAGCTCCGTCAATTCACGAGCCAAACTCGAATGGGACTTGAACTTGCCCGAGGGTGAAAAGAAGATGTTGACGTTCAGTTATAAAGTTTATATTCCCCAAAGATAATCAATAGACCACGAAAGTAGTATCCTTTTATCAACTGTGGCAAGGCGCATTCAAGACAATCGTAAGGTAATTGCGGCTGTCGTGTCCGTTATTTCCAATGTAACGATTACTATCGCAAAGATACTCGCTGCTATACTTTCTGGAAGCGTATCTGTGCTGAGTGAAGCGCTGCACAGTTTCGGAGACGTCATCGCTAGTTTGATCGCCTTCTTCACCGTTCGTGTCAGTGATAAACCGGCGGATAGAGAACATCCTTATGGACACGGAAAGTTCGAGACATTTGCAGGTCTCATCGAAGCGCTCCTTTTGATGATTGCAGGGCTCTACGTGGGTTACGAAGCGGTTTTACGACTCATTCACCCTCGACCAATCGAAGTGGATATAGCGTTTATCATCATCATGGTTTCCGCTGTGTTGAATGTATTTATAAGTACATACATAGGAAAAGTCGCCGAAGCAACAGACAGTGATGCTCTGCGCGCCGATGCAATGCATTTAAAAGCGGATGTCGTGACGAGCGCGGGAGTTTTATTAGCCCTTTTCCTCGTTCGATGGACGAATAATCTCATTTTCGACCCGATTATTGCGTTGCTGCTCACTCTTTGGATTTTGTTTTCTGCTAGTAGGATCGCTTTCGGGAGTTTTCAACTTCTTATGGACGTGAAATTATCGGACCAAGAAATCGCAATAATCGAGAATATTTTGAGGACGCATCCGGGAATTTACGATTTCCATCAATTGCGCACGAGAAAATCCGGCTCTTATCGCCATGTGGATGCACACATATTGGTAGACGATAATTTGAGCCTCATTCAAGCGCATGAGTTGACGGAAGAAGTAGAGGACCGTATCCGACAAACGCTTCCGAACGTATTGATCAGCCTACACGTTGAACCTTATCACCGAGAACGCCAGCATCGAGCGGAGTTTCATAAAGACGCAAACGAGAAATGACCGCAACCTGCATCGAGGTATTACGATAAACTAACCTTATGGCGAGACTCGGAAAAGTTAGGCTCGTCTTCGGACTTCCGGGTTACTCTTCCCTTAAGGCGTTTGTGGAGGAGTTTCTGAATTCGCCGGGTTCGATTTTTACTTCGACGAATGACGCAGTTCTCGCTCAGGCTCGGGATTTAGCGCTTGCTCATCCAATCGGTATTCGTCGTCTCGAAGAAGGTTCTATCGAAGTTCTTCCATTAAGCGAGCTAACTCGTATGTTTGCGAATTTAACTGATTTGCCAACGTACCCTCTCGCAAGTGCCGACCATCAAAAAGTGTTTGCAGCATTGGCTTCTCAAGAACTTCCGCCAGAAAGTTCTTTATATTCAGCAGCCGATTTGCCAGGATTTCATGAAGCGCTTTCGAAAACGATGCGTGAAATTCGACGCCATCGAATCCCTATCGAGGTATTGGAAAACATGGGGGGGAGAGCACGTGACATCGCTTATCTTATACGAGTCTTCGAGGAAGTTCTGACGCGTAATAGAATGACCACCCTCACTCAGAGAATCGAAAAAATCATCGAAAAACCTCCCTGCCGTCCGAGGGAGCTAAAAAAGATTTTCTGGACAGGAGAGAGCACATGGGTGCCTTTGCATATCGAATGGTTGCGATGGATGCAAAAAGCAGGCATCGACATCGCGATGCTTTTAGAACGTCATCCGACGGAACCGAATTTTTATTGCGCACACGTACCACTCGAATCGAGTTTCATCTCCGCGCAGTCGGAAGTTCTTCAACAAGATTTCACACAAGCAGCATGCTGCTTCGGATTTTTGCACTCTAAAGCGCGCGAAATTCCCATTAAAATCTTCGATTGCGCCGACGATGTTCTCGAATGCGAATGGGCGCTTCGTGAATCACTTTCTTTGCCTTTCCGCCTCGATAATACGACGCTCTACTGCACGCAACCCGACAAATATGCACCGCTTCTTTACGCTGCAAGCACGCGCTTCGGAATTCGACTCGATTTCCATCGCCGAACTCCTCTGCTTTCGAATTCTTTTGCGCGATTTTGTTTGCATGCATTAAAAGCGCTAATTCATCCCTCTGTGGATATGATTTCGTCACTTGCAGGAAACTCCTATTCGAGAATCCCCCCCTCTGAACGAGAAGCCATCTCCGTTTCTATACGCTCTTGCGAGCGCAAAGAAAATCCTTGGGAGGAACTTGCGAATTTAGCGCAAGAAGGCACGATTCCGGCATATTTCGCACGCTTGACTGCATGGAGAGAGAATGCAATTTTCCAACCGAGAACGCTGTCGGAATGGCTGAGAGCGTTGAACCAACTTATTTCGCAAATGCCATGGCTCGATGAAAGCGTCGGAAATTCCTCACGCACCGCTGAGCGCGATACTGCCGCACAAGTCGCAATGATGCGTTCCCTCGAATTGAGTTTTTTACAATGCGACATAAATCGTCGTTATACTTTCGAAGATTTCGTCCATCACGCAGAGAGCGTTTGGAGAAGCGAAGAATATTTCGAGCGACAAAAGGGGGATTTAAAGGTGGTGAACAATGCGTATGAAATAGGAAATGCAGAGCATTTGATCGTTGTCGGATTAGTGGAAGGAGCGTTGCCCAGCCGTAGAACGGAAGACCCCTTGTTATTGGACGAAGAACGCAGACGAATCAATGAACTCAACCCTGCCTACCGATTGCCGGTCAGTTTCGAAATAGCGCAAGAGGAACGAAGAGAGTTTCATCGCCTTCTTTGTTCTGCAAACTCGTTGCTCGTTTCATGGTCTCGAGAAAGGGGGGGGCAAGCCGAGGTAGTATCTTCGTTTTTGAACGATTTGAAACTCGTAGCCCCTATCCAAGAAATGCAAATGCCGTATCAACAACGTTTTCCTGTTCCCGCTTCGACTACGCATCCGATTGACGTTTTGCCGGGTTTGGCATGGCATGCGGATAGCATCGACGAGCAAACGCATCTCGAATTCATAGAAAAATTGGACGACGATACGAAAAAACTTTTATCCCGAATCGAAGTAGCAGTCGAAAATTCGGAGATCGACAAAATAAGCAACGAGGAGGTGCTTCGAAAACTATCCCGACTCCCTCAGCCTCTGCGATTTTCCCATCTTCGCTATTTAAAACGCTGTCCGTTTCAATACCTCACGATGGCGATTATGGATTTGCGCAAAAAGCGATATTTCACGATGTGGGAACACATCCGGTCCATTTTGCGAAATACGGATATGTTGACAGTTCGAAGTCAGGGGGAATTAAAGGAGCGACTTCGAGAAGGGTTGCGGAAGAAACTCGATGAACTTCAAGGCGAAATTTCTCGAGAGGAATTGGATTTGTTCGAAATATCTGCAGAAAGAATTTTAGATTCGTTCGCAAAAAGAGAATTCTCGACACGAGAATTATGGCAACTCCGCCCCTATCAACAAAACGTCTCCCTTTCCGAAGCAGGTCTTCGAAACACAATCAATCACAACGGAAAAAAAGTAGAAATAACCGAACAATTGGATTTGATTTATCGAACGGAAGACAAAGCATGGGTTGCCCTTCGATACGGTTTCGTGGATTTCGATATCGGTCTCGAAGGTTCGGGCGACGAGCTGAGTGCAACACTTTTAGAAAGCGGAATCCTCTTTTCTTTAAAGAACAAAGACGATTCCGAAAAATATGTTTCTATCGTCGAAGACCCTATCAAAGAGGAGCGTGTTGCGGTGGGGCGTTCTGTCACTCATGGTGCTTGCCAGTGGCCACATAATAAAAAAGCGGGGTTGACATTCAAAGATAGTCCTCATCCTTTAATAAACCTCCGTAAAAGCGCGGCGAAGGAATTGATAGAACTTCTAAATCTCGCGATCTCTAGTGAACTTCAACCGAAACCCGGTTACCATTGCGAGCATTGTGGATTCGCATCGCTATGCCGCCGCGCAACAAATACGAGAACTCACGAAGTCTATTCGGAAAATAACCAAGAATGGATTTGATACAAGAACAAATCATCGCGATAGGGGAAAGCGGGAAGAAAGTTGCGATTATCGCGTGTGCTGGCGCAGGGAAAACGACCGTTCTCATCGAGCGCTACATCAAAACTATCGAAGAAGGGACATCATCACCAGAGCGCATTTTGGCAATTACCTACACGCGCAAAGCAGCCGCGGAAATGAAAATGCGCATCGTCCAAGCATTGCGCCAGAAAGGGCGACATCACGAAGCGCAATTGGCGCAAGTCGGTCCTATTTCGACGGTACATAGTTATTGCGAAAGACTTTTGCGTGAATATCCTTTCGAAGCTGGATTAGACCCTGGCTTTAATGTTTTGACGGAAGGTCGCGCGGAAGACCTACTCATTTCTTGCGCTCAACGCACCTTGCATCGTTATCGCAACAAAAGTCCGGAAATCGAATTGGTATTGCAGAAATACTCCGGAAAGAAAAGCAGAAAATACGACGAAAGCAATATGGGGAAATTGGTCGAACATATCGGAGACATAGTGCAAGCAATGCGCACCGCTGGAGTCAAATTGGAATACTTATTAGAAAATCTCCAGCGGCACGAAGATACGACGAGCGTTTGGAAAGCAATGTGCGCGCATTGGCTCGAGAATCATATACCCGAAGAAATGCATCCGGAACTGCGAAAACAATGGTTGGATGCCCCATGGTGCGAGTTTCAAGAGACATTCCAAACGACACTTCGATTGAATAAACGAAACGTCCCACAATCGTTAACTCAACCAGTAGATATTTCAAAAGAAGAAGAGACAGCCAAACTCTCTTTCGGATTACTGGAATTGAGTGTCGCCTGCTGGGAGGAATATCTCGATGAATTAAAAAAACAGCGTGCACTCGATTTCTCGGAACTGGAATATCGCGCAAGAAACTTATTAGAAAAATCTCCCGAGGTTCTACGAGACAAATACGACCATGTAATGGTAGATGAGGCGCAAGACCTGAACCCTTTACAACATGGTATCCTCGAACAAACCCCAGCAAAAACGATTCTTTTCGTGGGTGACCCTCAGCAAGCGATTTACGGTTTTCGAGGAGCAGAGCGAGAACTTTTCAAGCAGTGGGCAAAAGATGCAAACCTCCGAAAACTGAACACGAATTGGCGTTCTCATCAAAAAATTATTCGAACGGTCACGTCGGTTTTCGCCCCGATATGGGAACCGAATGGCGAATTCATCGAAATGCTGCCATCACCGAAAACCGAAAGCGTAATTTCGGAATCCGATGACCCGTTCGTTACCGAATCATCGAATGACAACCCCCCCGTAGAAATCTGGAGAATTCCTCACCAAAAGCCCGATGTGATTACGCAAGGAATTTTGCAACTGCTTTCCGAGGGTATCGAGAAAAAGCAAATTGCGGTATTGGCTCGGAATCGTGCTGATGTCGAAAAAATCGCTTCGGGGATGAGTCGCGCGAAACTTCCTTTCGCGGTCTTAGATTCCGGGCGTAATTATTTTCTTCGGATGGAAATCTACGATTTAGCATCTGTCTTGAAAGCCCTGGCAATTCCGACGGATGATGTGGCGATGTTATCCGTTTTGCGTTCCCCTTTAGTCGGTTTGAGTCTGGATAGCATCGTCTTGCTCGGTTTAGAGGCGAAGGCGACTAAAAAGAGCGTTTGGGAATTGCTTCACGAAACTCCTTTCGACTTCCCAGAAATAGAATGCGAAATGATTCGAGAATTCTTGGGATGGTTCGATTCTCTATCCGCCGTTGCCGATAGACTGCCTGCTTGGCAAATCCTCGCAGATGTTTTCACCGCGACGAATTTGGATGCGAGACTCGCAAGAACTCGGGGGGGGAATTTCCCCATTCTGATTGCCAACGCTCGCCAACTTTTGAAAATTGCGGGCGAACAGCCCGATATGGACGCTTTGCAATTCTCTCGATGGATAGAAACAAGACAGCAAATCAAAACTCCATGGAGCGACGCACCTACTTTTTCGGAAGACGCAGACGCTGTTAAACTATTGAGCATTCATAAAGCGAAAGGGCTCGAGTGGGATGTCGTGATTGTGTATGCTTTTGCCTCGACTCCCTCTACTAAAGATTCCGATTTAATCATAAATAAGAAATTTCCCGTGCCCATTCCTGCTTTCGATGGCTACTTCCCTCTCGCCTATCGCGTGGCATTCGATCTGAGGAACAAAGCGGAATTCGAAGAAGAAATACGCCTGCTTTATGTAGCGATGACTCGGGCGAGAAAAAGGCTCATTCTCGCCGTTCCCGATCTAACAAAAGCACATAAAACCGTCAATCGCTGGCAAAAACTTCTGAGCCGCTTAGTGAAATCGAGTGAAATCATCACACGGGATTTTCCGCTCGAAATTGCAACCGAAACAAAAGTAATTTGACTTCCGGTATAGTTCAAATATACAATGAGCATGTTGAACAGTTTTGTTCGGAAAGCCTATTTATCATTTTTTTTGTTAGTGTTTATCGGCTCGCCTTCGTTCGCTGACCGTATCTTCCTACTCCCCACCGCATACACGCTACGTCTCGGGGAGTTGCGCCTGGAGGCTCTGGTTTTCGGAGAAGAAACCGAGAAATCCCTCTCGTTCGTACAAATGGGAGTCCTACCTTTTATGGAATTGCAAGTAACGCGAGAAGAATTTCCTGGAAAAAGACCTTCGGTTTCTGCAAATTTCCTTTACAGCGTTAGTCAACCCATCCCCGATTATTTTCCCGGAGTCGCGGTGGGGATTTTGGATGTCTTCAATGAAACGGAAAGCGAGCGTTCTTTATTCGCTGCGCTCACCTGGCAATCATTGGTCTATTCCGATTGGGCAGATACAGAAAGTTCGTCATTCACGATAGGAATCGGCACGGGAAGATTGAAAGACGGAATTTTCATCAGCACCTCTTTACCCATGTATAAAGGAATCACGTTTTTTGGAGAATACGACACGAAAATCATGACTGCTGGCTTCGACATCACCGCATTTCGAAACACCGCTTTTCGCATTGCGTTTCGAGATGGAGATCCTTTATTCGGCTTTCAATTCGTAAAACACCTTTGAAAATTTTCCTTCGCATTTCCGAGACCCGCTTGAATGTAATCCCCTCTCGGGATGGGAATGGGATGCAAAAGAGCTGAAATAAACGCGCCTTAGGGCATTCCTATGAGATGCTCCTATAATTTTAAAAGTCGCGCCTTACGGCGCTCCACCGCAAAAATTTTTCTCCTCGAAACTCTAAACATCGGCTATCGCGCTCGTCTTCGGTGCAGGCTCGATATTCTCCCCCCCCTCGATTAACAATTCGTGTATTCTTTCCATAATAAAATCTCCGAAAATCTCTTTTGCCCGCTTCTCCCCGAATCGCTCCGTGAGTTCCGAAAATCTGAACGGTTTTCCCACGATTACTTTCACCTTATGCCGTTTTGGAAACTTTGCCCCCCTTGGCAAAAGTTTCGCAGTCCCGCAAATTCCGACCGGAAGAACCAACGGATCGCTTTTCATTACCAATAGCACGACCCCCTTTTGGGCGGGCAAAAGTCTCTTTCCATCCCCTCGTCTACCCTCGGGAAAAATGAGCAATGCCTCTCCCTTCGCTAAAAATCCCAAAGCCTTCCGAATCGCCGCCACATCCGGTTCACCCCTTTTCACCTCGAAAGCACCCAACAGTTTTATTAACCAATTAAAGCCAAAAACCTTGAACAAATCAGCCTGTGCCATATACCGCAATCTTCGTGGAAGCATCGAGCCGATGATAGGAGGATCAGCATGACTGACATGATTCGCTACCACGAGAAGCGCTCCTTTCCTCGGCACCCTTTCGAGGTGATATGCCCTCACCCCTCCAAAAAGAGGAAAGACCAAAAAGCGCATGAACGCACGGACAAATGCAATGAACCAATCGTAGAGTCGCAACAACGCATAAAGTCTACCGAGACCGGTATCCTTTTCCGTGTAAGCAATCGATGAACATCCAAGAACAACTACAGTATCTGTCTCGTGGCTGTGCCGAAATTATCAGCGTAGAAGATTTAGAAGCGAAATTAAAAAAACACGAGGCGACAGGTAAGCCGCTTCGTGTGAAATTAGGGGTTGACCCGACCGTTCCTCACGTTACCCTTGGCTGGGCTGTTGTCCTGCGAAAACTTCGACAATTCCAAAACTTGGGTCATCTCGCGTGTCTGATTATCGGAGACTTCACCGCAATGATCGGCGACCCGAGTGGGCGCTCGAAAACTCGCCCACAATTATCTCGTCAAGAAGTCGAAGCCAACGTCCGTGCTATCGAACCGCAACTTTTTAAAATCCTCGACCCTGAAAGAACAAAAATCTATTACAATTCCGATTGGCTGGGTCCGATGAAGTTCGCCGACGTCATTCAATTGGCGAGCAAGATCACCGTAGCGCGAATTTTAGAAAGAGACGATTTCGAACAACGCCTTGCGAAAAACCTCCCTATCGGAATGCACGAAATTCTTTATCCCCTTTGCCAAGGTTACGATTCCGTAGCGATCGAAGCCGACATCGAATTGGGGGGGACGGACCAAAAATTCAATATTCTCGTCGGACGAAATTTACAAGAGCAATACGGTCAAGAACCGCAAGTCGTGATGCTCATGCCACTTTTAATCGGATTAGACGGAAAAGAGAAAATGTCCCAATCTCTCGGAAACTACATCGGCATCACGGAAGAACCGAATCAAATCTACGGCAAAACGATGTCCATCCCCGATCATCTCATCGAGTCGTGGTTTACGTTATGTACAGATGTCCCGTTGGAAGAGGTTTCGCAAATGGTCAAACAGATGGCAAAGGGTGAACTGAACCCTCGCGATGCTAAACGCAGGCTGGCAAGAGAGTTGGTGAAGATTTATTGGGGTGAAGCGAAGGCCAAAGAAGCAGACGAGTACTTCCTGAAAACTTTCAGCCAACGTGAGACCCCCGAGGACGTTCCCGAAGCGACAATTCCCGAATCCTGTATCCGAGATGGGCGAGTAGCTATAGTTTCTTTAATAACTGCACTCGGGCTTACATCGTCGAACTCGGAAGCAAGAAGACTTATTCAGCAAGGAGGAGTGTCTCTCGGAGATGTGAGGCTAACCGACCCAATGGTATCGCTCCCTCTGGAAGAGGTTATTGGAAAAGTGTTGAGAGTCGGGAAACACAAGTTTAGAAAGTTGAAACGATAATGCAACCTTCAACTATCATCAAATCTGCTCTGCGAAGCGAAACGCAAAACCTTCAAGAAGGGCTCGAATAAAAACCTTTTTATGCCTCAACAGCTCCTGCTGTTGAGGTTTTTCCTTCATCTATATTCATCTATATTAAAAGGAGCAGAAAATCACGCCTTACGGCGCAACCACAAATATGTGTAACAAATTCATATTCTGCTCCCTTTGAGCAGACAGCAAGGATACTTTTATGGTGTGAGGTTATTCATATTTTTTATGCCTCAACAGCTCTTGCTGTTGAGGCTTTTCCTTTATTATTAATCGCACCTCACGGCGCTCCTACAATTCCAGCCTCTACGGTCTCCCCTTCATACGAAGCGATAGGGGGAACTTTTAAGAAAGTGAGGTTATTCATATTTTTCGCACCAAACTTTTATCTGAGACTCAAGTCAAAATAACCCCCCCGCTTGCATCTATCACAATGTATCTTTCAACCGGAGTGGGTATCATAACAAACCCATGCTGAACTTCTCTACGACCCTCATAATTCTTCTTCTTCTCGCTACTACACCTCTGCCCGCACAAAACATTACCCTCGTAAAAGAGGGAAAAAGCGATTGGGTAATCGTCGCATCCCCTGAGGCCTCCGAACCCATGAAACACGGTGCGAAAGAAATCCAAAAGCACATCGCAGAAATGTCAGGAGCGAGAATTCCATTATCAGAAAGCATCACACCATCGGCAAACGGAGCGATTATTATCGCGGAAGACGGGAACCTCCAATCCGAAGAATTCAGAATCGTTACATCCATTCCCAAAGAAAAAAACGAAATCCCCAAAATCGAAATCATCGGCGATTCTCGGCGAGGCGCTCTTTACGGTTGCTATGCCTTTCTCGAAGACGTTCTCGGTTGCCGTTGGTACACACCTGAAATCACATACGTACCCAAGCACAAAACCATCATCGTCCCCCCCCTGAATATCCGAGAAAAACCAGCATTCGAATATCGCGAGCCTTTTTTCTTCGAGGCATTCGATAAGGACTGGGCTGTTCGCAACCGCACGAATGGAAATACTCAGCGATTAGACGAATCTGTAGGAGGGCATATCGTTTACGGTCGCTTCGTTCACACATTTCAAGAACTCGTCCCCCCCGAACTATACTTCGATGAGCATCCAGAATACTTTTCGCAAATAGACGGAAAGCGAATGAAAGGATATTTTCAACTTTGCCTTACCAATCCGGACGTTTTGCGAATCGCCATTTCGAAAGTAAAGCAGTGGATTCAAGAAAATCCTCGAGCGACGATATTCTCGGTTTCCCAAAACGATACGTATTACAATTGCCAATGCGAGAAATGTAAGGCGGTGGAACAAGAAGAAGGTTCTCCATCGGGCACGCTGCTGCGCTTCGTAAATGCCATCGCAAAAGAAATCGAAAAGGAGTATCCTCATGTGCTCATAGATACCCTCGCCTATCAATGGAGTGAAGCCCCCCCTAAAAAAACGAAACCGCGAGCGAACGTGCGCGTGCGTTTGGCTCCTATCGGGAACTGCTTCGCTCACCGAATAGACAATTGCGAGAAGAACAAACGAATGTATGCGAATCTCAAAGAATGGGCGAAAATCACCAACAAACTTTACATTTGGCATTACAGTACGAATTTCGCGAACTATTTGCAGCCTTTGCCGAGCCTGGACGAGATCGCGACGAGCCTGCCTTTGTATAAAAAGCATGGCGTTGTTGGAGTTTTCTACCAAGGAAGTTACGAGTCACCAGGGGGGGCACTCGCTGAACTAAAAGCATATCTCTGTGCCAAACTTATGTGGAATCCTCTTCGCCCCGTGAAACCGATTATCGATGACTACTTGAGGGGCGTTTATCATGATGCTGCGCCTTATATGAAACAGTGGCTCGATTTGATTCACGAGGAAGTCCGCAATGGGAAACATGCTTTTATTTACGATTCCCCCAACGCGGATTATCTAACCGATGAAACTCTTTCCTCGAGCGACAAAATTTTATCGAAAGCGGAGCAAGTCGTAGCGAACGACCCGATTGCTAAAAAGCAGGTGGAAAAGGCTCGACTTTGGATGGATTACGTAAAACTCATGCGACTGCCTTCTGGTGACTCGAGGCGAACTCCTTTGATAAAAACATTAGTTGAAAAATTCAAGCGCTTTGGCATTACGCGCGCAAAAGAAGGCGAGCCGCTCGAAGTCTTCTTCAACCGTATCGGCAGCTAAAGAAAAAAGCAACCAAAAGAAAACGTTCTGGTAAAATTCTTCTAATGCCGAAATTGAAAGTAAAACCCGGCGATAGAGTCAAAATCGTCAAACGACAAGTAACGAAAGAGGACAGAGACTCATCTGCCTACTTCGCTCACCTCGCTGGGCTGACAGGAACGGTGCAAAACGTATACAGCGACGATGAAATCGCAGTGCAAATAGACCCTGGTGCGTTTCCACCTCTCTTGCAAGAGGTTCATGCTGAAGCGGTTCGTCGCATGCAGGCGAAATTTCTCGACAGCCTGAGCGAAGAGCAACGGAGCAAACTAAGCGAAGAGGAAAAGAAATTTCATGCGAACTTCGTCGTCCTCGTCAGTGCAAAAGACCTCGAGCGAGGACCGAAAACTGCTCCGAAAGTCAAAATGAAACAAGGGAAGGAGCCAGAAGATTACGACGGCACGTCCGTCCGCCACGATATCGTCTACGATGACGAAACCATCCCGGATACCGTGTCTCGCAAATCTCTCGCAGAACTGGAAGCGGCAGAAGAGGAAGAATTTCGAAAACGAAACAAAAAAAGACTCTAAACACCTTTTCCCCGGGCAACCCTGGCAATCGGTGGCAATCTGACCTGAATTGATAAGCCGTAGGCAAAAGAAATAGGGGGTCTCGCGGACCCCCGATTCTCCTCTCCTCGCCCAGCCCCTTGGGCTGGACTTATAGGAGTGCCAACACGATTACACTATAACGCAAGTTTTCCGAAATCCCAAATCTTTTTTTTACGAAATTTTGAAAAAGTCCCACGGATAGCCATGAACTTACGGTTTTTTCGCTGACCAAACAATGATTTTCCCTGTGCGGTCAATCTTCTCGACCTCCCGTTCTATTTCCTCTAAGACTTTTGTTCTTTCCGAAGGCTCGATCCGCTCCAATGCAGTCCTAAAGGGTCCACCCATCTCGATGATGGCTTCCACCGCTTCTCGAGCCGAAAGTTCCGCCAAATAACGCATCTCGATAGACTGACTTTTCCAATCGCAAAAACCCACCTTTTGAAGCAAAGCTCGAACCTCCTCGGGATCCGATAAACGAAACGGACCCGGGTCGAAAGGGGAGGGCATCCGCAAGCCCGCTCGCGGAAATAGGATTCGCGAAATCGTGACCTGGGTCAAGTTCTCTTCTCGTGCCCCCCACACAGAAAAGACAAAACGTCCATCTTTTTTCAAAACTCTGAAAACTTCACGAAATGCAACGATGGGGCTCGCGACCAGCATCATCGCCAACCGCGAGAAAGCCCTTTCGAAAACTTCGTTTCGAAAAGGTAACGCGAGCAAAGAGCCGACGACCATTTTCGGGCGACCTTTCACCATCGCGTGGGATAAATCTACGCCGTAAACCTCCCAAGACTCGGGATAAGGGATCGTGCACGCGCCGCATCCCAAATCCAAGAGTCTCCCTATCCCCTTCCCTAATTCTTCGAGCATGCATTTCGTTACCGGTTCGAATCTTCGTTCGATGATTTCGTGTCGATTGCGCCAGGTGTCTGCAACGGCAGACCAAAAATAGGTTTGCTTTTTCTCCCAATCTTTTGCGGATTCTTCGAAAGTGTAGAGGTAAAGTTTTCGCCCCCCCGATATTGTTCGATCTTCTCGCTTGTATTTCATTCTCCTCTCCTTTCGAGGATCGTCGCCGCGAATGCTGCAGCGCCTAATATCCCTGCATCGTCTATTCTTTCCGCCTGAACGATTTTGGTATCTGCGAATAAAGTGGGGATAGAATATTTTCGCGCCGATTCCCTCGCCGGTTGCAAAATCCAATCAGCCACTTTCGCGATCTGCCCCCCCAATGCAACGATTTCTGGCGCAAAAAGATTAATCACGTTTGCGATTCCTACCCCCAAATACTCACCGGTTTCGCGCCAAACTTCTCGTGACGCCTCGTCTCCTTTTTCTGCCGCCTCGTGAAGCAGCTTGGGATTTATGTTTTCAGGATTGTTTTTAGAAATTTCTCGCAAAATAGACGCTTTCGGCGATTCCCATTTCTTTTGCGCGCGCTGGATTATCGCATGCACACCGCAATAAGCCTCTACGGTTCCAGCAACCGCCGAGGGATGGGGAGCGCCGTCTTTCACGATAACCATATGCCCCCCCTCCGCACCACCTGCATTTCCACCGATGAGCAACGTCGCTCCGGACAGACCTCCTGTAACGCACTCGGGCGTCAAAACCATCCCGAAACCGATTCCCGTGCCCAAAGTGAACATCGCAAAACCTTTCGCTTTTTTCCCCCCCGTACCGAAACAATATTCCCCCCACGCAGCGAGGTTCGCATCATTCCCCATAACAACCGGCAATCCGAATTCTTTTTCGATCTTCTCACCCAAAGGCACATTTTTCCATATCTCGAAATCACCGTCTTTTCGCATTCTAAAATTCGGAGCCCATCGAACTATATTCCCCTGAATATGCCCGGGAACCGCCATCCCTATTCCATTAATCTTCCCCTCTTGCGTCATGGCTTCTCGAATCACCTGAACAATCGAATTCACGCACGCCTCTACTCCTTCTTTGGCATGAGACGATGTTTGGAATGATTTTCCTACGATTTTTCCAGTCTCCGGCTCGACTAGAGCCGCGCGCACATTCGTGCCACCCAAATCCACTCCAACAATCAAATGTTCACTCACGATTAGGAATTGTAATCCCTATCGCTGCTCACTATAGCGATAAGATGCGTATAGAATGAAAGAAATCGATGCTTCCTTCCTCTGCAATTAAGCGAGCAGCCTTAGAAGCCGGATTCGATATTGCAGGGATTTGTCCTGCTTGCGAACCGCCTCATTACTCGGCATATTTGTCATGGTTGCAGGGGAAATTCCATGCGGGAATGGCTTATATGGCACGCTCTAAAGTTTTGCGTTCGAGTCCAGAGTCGTTGCTGCCCGGAGCGAAATCCATTCTTGCAGTTGGGCTCAACTACAACCAAAACCCGCCCCGAAACACGAATGCAAAAATCTCCCGCTATGCACTCGGCAGGGACTACCATAAAGTCATCAGAAAAAAACTCAAACAGGTTGCGAGATGGGCAGAAGCGGAGTACGAGGGATTGCAGACGAGAATTTGCGTGGATTCCGCTCCGATTCTCGAACGCGATTATGCATGGCTCGCCGGGCTCGGTTGGTTCGGGAAAAACACGTGTTTAATCAACACGAAGCGTGGAAGTTGGTTTTTCATAGGTCTTTTGCTCCTCGATAAGGAATTCGAGCCGGATGCCCCAACAGAGGGAAGTTGCGGGAGTTGCCGCAAATGCATAGATGCCTGCCCTACAGGTGCATTAGTTTTCGAAAACGGTTCAAAGGTCGCCGTCTTGGATTCTAAAAGATGCATCAGTTACCTCACGATAGAACACCCCAGAGGCTTTCGTCATGGTGAAGAACGCCTCTTGAATGGATGGATATTCGGGTGTGACGTCTGCCAAGAGGTTTGCCCTTTCAACCAACCTCGAGAACACCAACCTCTTCGCGCCACAATCACGAAAGAGACGGATTTTATTCCAAAGAGAGAAATCATAAGTATCGAACCGGAAGAACTCGTCGGAATTTCGGATGCGGAGTTTCTCGACAAATTCAAAGGGACTTCGCTTATGCGCGCGGGAGCAGGGAGAATGAGAAGGAATGCCCTGGCATTAATTGCAACGCGAGGAGGAGAAAAAGCGAAATAATATGGAGCATATAAAAGGAGTATCTGAATGCGTCATTTCTTTGTTCTTGCGTTTTTGCTTTTCATCGCCCTCGTAGTCGGAGCGGCGGCTTGGTCCGTGCTTACGTTCGTGCTCGCTGTTGCGTTTTGGCTCGGGAAGGTTTTGATAACCGTCGCGATTGCCGCCGGCGTATTTTTCTTTCTTTACGGAGTCGTCTCTCGCAAAATGCTTGGAGAAAACAGCAGAACACGATTGCCTTAACCCTAAACTAAGATATAGCGCCTCGAAATAAGGCTAAAATCTTTTAAAATGTTGTTCCTGTTTCTTTCTGTCAGCCTTTTTATGAGCATATCTTCGAAGCGCAGTATCGAGGGCGAAATCATTCGTGATTCCTATGGAATACCCCACGTCTTTTCGAATAATTTAGAGCAGGCATTTTTCCACGCGGGTTATGCAGTTGCGCAAGATAGATTGCTCCAAATGGAACTCAGCCGCCGTTTGGCGCGAGGAACACTGAGCGAGATCTTGGGAAGAAAAGCACTCAATAGCGACAAGGATGCATTAAGGTTCGGATATACAGACTCGGAATATCTCGAGTTTTACGAAAGGCTCGGTTCGAAAACGAAAATCATGCTCGATTCCTATGCTCGAGGAGTCAACGCATGGATCGAAGAGGCGGAAAAAACGGGAAAACTTCCGAAAGGTTTTCAAGGTAGAAAACCTCTCCCGTGGAAAGCCACGGATTCCCTCGCCATCGCAGTAAATTTGACAAGACTTTTCGGAAGGGGGGGCGCAGGGGAGATCCGGAATTTAATTCTCTTTTCCTACCTCAAGGAGCGTTTGGGTAATGAGGTATTCGATGCAGTAAACGACTTAGCTTGGCAAAACGATACTGCTTCGATTCCCACTTGCACTCGTGAAGACGACCCGTTTCGCGGAAAATCTCCGTTCGAAATACCGAATGAGAAAACAACCGAAGAGCACGCAAAACTTTTACCGAAAGCGAATCTTTTAGAACTGCTTCCTGGAATACGTTTAACAGAGCAAGCGGACATGATAGAAATGGCGGCTGGGTTAGGGTTGACGCATCAATGGGGAAGTTTCGCCGTCGTGGTATCCGCCCGTAAAAGCGCACTCGGAATTCCGATACTCTTGAATGGTCCGCAAATGGGTTTTCATGTTCCGAGCGTAATTCACCAGATGAGCATATCGTGCCCGGAATATACAGCGGTGGGGATGGATTTGCCCGGACTCCCCGGAATTTTGGTGGGGCATTCCCCTTATGCGGCATGGGGAGTTACGAGTGGTGTCGCCGATACGGACGATATCTTTTTCGTAAAGCTCAACCCTAAAGACTCCTCGGAATACGACCTCGGAGGGAAATGGGTGAAATTCGAAGCGGAACATTTCCCGATTCGCGTTCTTGGGGGGGAAGAAACTACAGGTATACGCGAACTTTCGATTTACGGTCCTGTAATTCTTAAAAGTCCCAGCACCGGAGTGGCGTATGTTCGAAAATCCACACTATGGAAATCAGAAACGGAAATCATAGACTGTATTTATGAAGTCGCGCAAGCGAAGAAACTCGAGGAATTCAAAAATTTAGCCAAAAAATTCAATGCGAGTTTCAATTTATTCGTCGCGACAAACGGGGGGGATATCGCATGGTTTTATTGTGGTCGCATTCCCCTGCGTTCGAAGAACGTGGACGCTCGATTCCCGACTCCGGGGGACGGAAAGCATGATTGGCAAGGAATCCTCCCCCCCGAGAAGATGCCTTACGTTCTCAACCCCAAATCCGGTTTCATCGCAAACTGGAACAATAAACCCGTAGAGTGGTGGCTCAATTTCGACACGCCTGTGTGGGGACGCATCTTTCGCCATGAATTATTGCTGGAGTATCTGCGCACAAAAAAAAGAATTTCTTCCACGGATCTGGAAGAATTAGTGGAAAGGATCGCAACCTACAAAAGCGAACCTCGACATTTTTTGCCCGATTTATTGAACAACCTTCAAGAAAAGAGGGATGGAAACGAAATTTTTCGAGATGCGATGGCGATTTTGGAGTCTTGGGATTACAACTTTCGAGAGGGTTCTATCGCTCCTACGATTTATGAAGCATGGCTCGATGCGCTTCGAACAGAACTCTTTCGCGAGAAACTGGGGGGGATGATTTCGCCGGAGATTTTTCGCATTGCTCTGCAACCTACTCTCGTCTGGAACGCATTGCACAGCAAGACGAAAATTCGTTATTTGGGGGACAGAAAACGAGAGGAGGTAATCCAAATCGCCTTCGATAAAGCGCTCGCAACACTTCAGCGAACGAAAGGAGAAGAAGTGAGCGCGTGGAGATATCGCGCACCGAGGGTGCACTGGGAGAATTTGCCCGAATTGCTCTATGACGAACGTGCAACTTATGTTCAGATTATAGAACTGTGGGAAACACCACGCGGTCGTTTCGTAGCCCCCCCTGGTGTGAGCGAAGACCCGTCATCGGCTCACTATCAAGATCAAATTCCCCTTGCGGCGAGTTGGGGTCTTTGCCCAATGCTTTGGAAACGCGAGGATTTTCGCTAACCCGAACTTTCCTTCATGGAACGTTTTCTTCGACCGGCTGTAAACTGACGGTCGAAACTTCCGAACTCGATTCCTTCGGCAAAGTGGCCATGCGAAAACTGCGCGAGCAAAGCCCCCCCAACGCAGAGACGCAAAGACCTGCGCCCATGAGGATATACACTCCTGGCAGAGTGAGCCACTTGATTAAAAACCCAGTCAATCCCATGCTCAAAGGCATGGAAAGCGCAGCAATCATATTCAGCGCGGAATTCACACGACCGCGAAATGCATCCGGAGTCTCGAGTTGAATAAAAGTATTTAAAGGAATCGAACCGAAAGGCAGGAATAATCCGCATAACAAGTTCAAAATCCAAAAAACGACGAGGGAAGAAACATAACCCATCGGGACGATGGTTAAGCCCGAAAGGAAAATCGCAACAGAAAACGCGAGCCCTGCGCGCCGAATCGAAAATTTGCTGACAAGCCAAGAACCCAAAATCATTCCGAGAAAGAAGCCTGTTTCCAGATATCCGATTACCCACGGACCTGCACGAAAAGTTTTCTGTGCAGTTTCGATATAAACGATCATAAACGGTGCGATGGAAAATTGCATCCCCACCATCATCACTAACGTAATAAGCAAAACGGGGTGCGTTACGACAAACCTAATGCCTTCTTTCGCTTCTTTCCATGCACTCTTCGGAGCATCTTCTCGTTCAGGCACGAGAGAGGGGAGTTTCATATTGAACAATGCAGACACGATGAAAGACAGTGCATTAATTCCGAACGCAAGTCCATAGGCTACCAATCTGCTGAATACGAAAACGATTTGCAAAAGTAGAGCAGAGGCGAAATTGCCTACGAGATACATCACCTGCATCGTTGCGGAATTGACACTGTTCGCTTCCAATAGTCGCTCTTCGGGAACTAATCGTGGAATGGCTGCACTTTTCGCAGGTTGATGAAAAACCAAAGCGCAGGAAAGGAGCGCCGCAATGAGAGAAACAAGCCACACAGGGGGTTTCTGAACGATAAAAATTAATGCCAAGAAAACTAACAATAATAGGGCACTCGCCAAATCGGACCATATTAAAACTTTTTTTCTATCGAGTTTATCTACTACCGTGCCTGCATAAAGGGAAAGGAACAAATAAGGTGCCATCCCGCTCGCCATTACGATTCCGACCTTCGACGGGTCTCCAGTCGCTTCTCTTACGAACCACAGGAAGACGATGTAATGCAAGACATCGCCGAATTGCGATATCAGCCCCCCCAGCCAGAGGACTCTGAAACCGGGATAGGAAAAGATGCTCGGTTTGCCTGTGTTCTTCATCTATTCGTAATATTCGAGGAGTGTCGAAAAATTCTTTTATCGAATCACAAATCATACTCAATAGTGCGCGTTGTTTCTTTGACAATTGCGGCACATTTTCAGCTCCCCCATTTTTAATCAAAGATGAATGCATTACGACTTACTCCGCTCTCGATTTATGCACAACTATGGTTATCTTATAGCGGCTCACGCCGCTCCTACGGTCGGGTTGTTTCTGGTGGAGATGATGGGATTCGAACCCACGACCTCTGCAGTGCGATTGCAGCGCTCTCCCAGCTGAGCTACATCCCCGTTCTATTTCTGAATATAGATACCCGATTCCTGGGTGAAAAGGGAAGAACGCGTCAAGTCGAACCAATCGAAAAATCGTAAAAAGTGCGATTCATCAAAGAACAGAGCATTTTGTTGCTGCAGTGACGAGTAGTCAAATTTAAAATATATGTAAAATAATCAGAGCATCGAAAAAGAAGAACTTCATTAAACATCTTTCCATGCTATAATATGCGCCAAGGCGATGGAGTCCGCCGTAACCGTCTCGAATTTCGGGGACTGATGGCTCCTACCATAAACGATAGGCTCGATTGACTATCGGGAAGGAGTCGAAAATGGAACACGTTTGGTTTACGGCGGCTATATGGCTCGGCTTAGCGCTCGTAGCGACCTTAATTGCAATTTGGTTAAAAATATCAGTCGCACTTATAGAGATCTCCATCGGTGCGGTAGCTCAACTTATTCTCGGAAATACATTAGGGCTCGGAATTCTCGACCCACAAGCAAGTTGGGTTACTTTTCTTGCCGGAGTCGGTGCAATCGCTTTAACTTTCCTCGCCGGTGCAGAACTCGAGCCAAAGGCTTTTAAATCTTTTTGGAAAGAAGCGACTCTCATCGGTTTACTTTCTTTCGGCGCACCTTTCCTCATTGCTGCTGGGATTTCACATTGGGTTTTGGGCTGGGATGTCAGAGCGAGTTGGTTAGCAGGTGTCGCATTGTCTACGACTTCCGTTGCAGTCGTTTATGCTGTAATGCTCGAGTTAGGTTTGAACCGTACACATTTCGGAAAAGCGATTTTGGCTGCATGCTTCGTTACGGACCTCGGAACCGTGCTCGCTTTAGGTTTCATTTTTACCCCGTTCACGATAAAGACAGGACTTTTCGTAATAATTTTTGCTTTATCTGTGCCCATTCTCCTCTTAGCCACCCGCCCATTTTTCAAAAAATATGGCAGGCGACCGAGCGAACTCGAAGCGAAATACATATTATTCGCGCTCTTCGTTCTCGGTGGTTTAGCAGCTTGGTCTGGGTCGGAAGCTGTTCTCCCCGCTTATCTTATAGGAATGATGCTCGCAGGAGTAGTGGGCACAAACCATCACTTAGTGCGTCGCTTGAGAACGATGACGTTCGGATTACTCACTCCGTTTTATTTCATTCGTGCAGGTTCATTAGTGCAACTTTCGGCAATCGGAAGTGCGATAGTGGTTTTCGTCATCCTCTTCATGTCGAAAATTATCGCTAAATTCGGGGGGGTATTTTTTTTGGCGAGGAAACTCGGACATTCGAGAGGAGAAGCGATGTACGTTACCCTTCTTATGTCTACAGGTTTGACCTTCGGTACTATTTCCGCCCTTTACGGTCTTTCGCACGAAATTATCAATCAAGAGCAATATTCCCTCTTGGTCGGTGCCGTCATCGCAAGTGCCGTAATCCCGACATGGATTGCAAATCGCTGGTTCATGCCCCACCACCATCTTCCGAAAGGCAGAGGCGCCGAAGATGCAGCCGCATTAGCAACAGAAGACGAATGATTTTACCGTTCTGTGCGATTATTTCCAAACGTAAAAGAACGTCAATCTCGGGAAGATGTCGTCATCGGGCTCCGTACCCGTAACTGGGTCGTCGTAGGTAACGAACTCGATGTTCGGAATGATATGCACGTTCTCCGTCAACGCGAAATCCACTCCAACGATGTAAAGAGTGGGTCTCGCATTCGTCGCTAGCGAGTGATAAGCGATTTTGTCGGCATCCGGAACAGGGTTGGAAACGAAATCCGCGCGGAAAAATGCCTTCGCATTTTTAGAAACTTTCACATCGGTGTAAAACGAAAGAACAGTCAAATCCAAATCGCTCATGCCAGGCCGTTCGCGCCTTTGGTTCGCGCCTAAAACCTGCACGCGGAAGTTGTCTTTTTGAAACATAGCCCAAGCCGATACAGTTCTCCAATCCGTGTCGCCAGGTTTATCCCAAAAATCCGCGTATCCCTCGACGTAAATTTCAGGAGTCAACCAATGACCGAGCATCCCGTATATGGCTTTTCCTTTATCTGTTTCTCCCCTCGTTCCGCTTCCGTTTCCGAACATGAGCCATGCAGTCGTTTTCTTATTTTTGTCTAAAGTGGTTTTGATGGAAATCCCCGTATCACGCGCTTCCCCCATTTTGTATAAATCAATCGGAGATTTTTCGACAGGACGAAAGCCAATCATCGTGTCAATGTTGTCCCATGTCGGGGTGGGGCTCATTCCGAGATACGCTTTGACATTGCCTTTGGAATATTGAAGATACGCATCTTTGACATAGGGATTAAGCGTGCTGCTCGACGTGAAATCACCGGGGCTGTTCATTTCCAACCGAAGTCGAGTAGCGAATTCGTTATCTATTTTCTTATCGTAAGTAAGATAGATGCGTCGGAACCAAAACCCGTTCATCCCTTCGATGGCAGGATTGTGATGCTCACTCGCAAAATAGTAATCCCCGAAAGCATATCCGGAAATTTGTCCTATGTCCTTATCTTGAGCGTTCGAAAGTGTAGATGTCACCAACACAGCCGAAAGAATCAGCATGCTATAAACTTTTTTATTTTCGATTCGTTTCATCTTTTACGATACCTCCTTGAACTATTTTGTCCAATTGCTATTATTCGACCGAGTGCCCCCGATTGTGCCGTTATGGCAAGACACTTGTCAAGGCAACGGTGTGGTTTTTACAAATATTTATCAATCCTCCATCTCAATCTCTTACGCAGTTTATCATTCTTCACGAAAAAATCATTAAGCGAATGTTAAAACTTTTTTGAACTGGACGGCACAGGAGAAAATTGTTTCTCTTCCAAAGACGCCGACAAAACGACCACGGCTAAAAGGGCGAGCAGGCTTTGGTGAACGGCTAAAGGATAAAACCCCGCTATCGGCAAAAGGGAAAGAGCGAGAGCGCGGATGTAGCGCCCCCTCGAAAAAGAAGAAATCACAGTAAAACTGTAAAGGAACACGCCAAGACTCACGAGCGCCCAATTCGCCCATAGAACGAGCCCCATCCCTCCGAAGAAGAATGCTGGTCCGGCGTAATCTCCGAGCGAAATCGCAAGCAAAAACAAAATAGTAACGAAGAATGCCCAATAGAGAGACTTTCGTGAAGTTTCTTTTAGAGAGCCCCATGCCCAGAAAACGAACACGGCAGTTAGGATAGCGCTAATTTCGACGGATGGAATTAGAAATCGAGAAATTCCAGACGCTTCCACCCAATCCAGGAAACGCAAATGTCCTTGAAAGAATGTAAGTCCGATGAAAGCGAGGGCGAGTTTTTCTCGAAATACGCATTCCCTTCGAAAAGCGCTCCATATGACAAACAGCAACGAAACCATCGCAACTGTCAAAAAAACTCCTCTGAGTAGCCCCTCTTCATACGGAATGAAAAGGGAAAGAACGGCAGCGAAAATAAGAATCCACCGTCCGACCGACTTCAAGTCGAACGTAGACCACGCAGCCCATGCCAATGCTCCTGCAGCGAGCAGAAGCACGAAATTCGACCAAAAGACATACATGACATCGGGGAAAAGTCCTGGGTGGAGGGGATCGTAAGCGCGCGTCATCGTTAACTGTGCAGCCGGAACAGCACGACTCGTTATCGCTACGATCCCCCCCGAAAGGAGAAGAACGGGAAGAAGAAGTTTCTGCGCATACGCCCAAACGTTTCGATTCGTCATCGCTCACCCTCCGTGTCGAATAACGTTTTGGATAAGAGTATGCGAACAGGCTCAGAGATTCCCCTCCGCCCTTTCTTTTCGCCTAACCGCCCATCCGAAATCGCAAAAACGATTTCCAAACAATTTCCCTTTTCGAAATCAATCTCTTTAAGAGGAATGGAGAACATTACATGCCATTTCCCTGCATTCCACACTCCCCTTCCGAAAAGATTCGTGTCCTTCGGTTGTCCGAATCTTCCCTTCGGGGGGGCTGCAAACCAATGCGCTGCGCTCGACCCGTCGGTTAGTGCATTCGTGTTTTCCAATGCTCGCGCCGGCATATAAGCGGCGTCCTTCACGAAAGGATAAACGTCCACATAATTTCGCGGATATCGCTCTTTTATGGAAGCGTACATTTTAGAATCTGCATCCTGCTGCCATTGCGACTTCCAAACCCACGACCCCTGCCATCTTCCGTTGGCGATTCGTTCATATGTGCCACCTGTTTTCACTTGCGCAAAACGGACTTCTAATTCGTCTCTCAGCAAAACGGTCGACTGGTGATAAACTTCAGGCAACCATCCCGGACCGCGATAAGTAGAATCTTGAAAACTCATATCCTTGGTTGCATCATCCCATTCCGCCAAAAGAAACAGGCGGTCCGAGGTTTGCAAAGCTCGAACACGAATCACCCTCGAAGGTTTACCGGGTGAAAGCGTTGCAAGGTCTACGAAACTCGCGTCATCCCACGCAGGCGAGAGCGGACTCTCTACCGTAGAATAAACCTGTCGTGGATAAATCGTTGGAACGAGAGGAGTATCGAATTCGAGTCCCAGAAGGGCAGCCCCCCCTGCCAGCAGAAAGGCAGCGCTAATCAGAATCGTCGCAGGTAGAAAATTGTTTGCTTTCATGTCGTAAATCCATATACAGAAGTTTCATGAGCATCCGAAGGAAATCTTTCAGAATCTCCATTCGTTATCGGAAGAGGGAGTTCACCGATGCTTTTTACGGGCGCTAAGGATGCTTTCAAGCGTTTGACTTCGGAATCGAGAAGCATTTCAGCAAGCTCCGTAAATTCATAAAAAACTCCTTCTTGCGCTTTTCGCTTGACGAGGAACGCAAACGTGAGGAACCAGCGTCCGAGATGTCTCTCGAGGAACAACTTTTGCGCTCGACGAACCTCGCGCGCTTTCGACGCGCGCCCTTCAGCCTCTTCGCGCGCTTCCCGAAAGGCGAGGTATCCCAAGAATTCCAACTCGACACTGACATGGTCGTGACGCTCACCGGTCGGTTCTACCCCGAAGTTTCGATAAAACCCGGAAAGATTCGCCATGTTTTGACTGACTTGGAAAAGATGCTTGCAAACATAGGAAGATTCGCAAGGATTGCAATCCGCAGCGCACACATGTGTGAACACACGGAGATATTCCGATTCGAGATTTTCGTTTTCGAGTGTCAGCAAAGGGGCAAGTGCATCTTTCACTGCGTTCGACAACGTTGATGGAAGCAAATCCCGGGTTTCTAAAACTCGAGTGAGATTTTCGATAATCGCCTCTTTCGTTCCGGCTACGGGATAGGAATAAGCCTTCGCCAATGCGCGATAAAGAGCGGCTCGCAGCAAACATCGCGTCGCTTTTTTCAAGTTCTTCTCGTTCGTTATATTCGTGAAAAGTTCTTTCATAAAGAATTTTGATATTTCTTATCTCGGATGTAGAATGGTTCGTTCACGGAAAGTTTTGCGCAGACTTTTCCTTCTGCGTCGTAGCCGATAACCGTGTCATTGAAAATCTCTACCTTTTTCCCACCTATCGTTGCCTCTCGAATTTTCTCTCCTTCTATAATTTCGTAGCGAAAGATCATTTTTTCGGTCGCTCGGAAAAGTTGCAAAACTGCGAGCAACTTCCGAGAAGGATGTGTATAGCGTTCGATAGCCTCGTCTACACCTGGCCCGAACATCTGTCTGAGATAAGGCCTCGGAACCCATCGGGGGGGGATATAATAAACATTCGGTTCTGTCCCGAATTGAGGATACAAAGGCAGGGCGACTTTTTCGACTTTAACCAGATAGTAAAGTGGGTGATTGGGGTCTTCGCGCCATTTTCCATTGCGCTCGATTTCGACGAGACCCTGCATTCGAATTTTCCCGATGCACGCTGCCATGCATCTCGCCTCCATTGGAACGCCACCGCTCGCAGGATCTTTTCCTTCGATTCTCGGATAGCAAGCGATGCACTTTTCCGAAGTACGTGTATCAGGACGATACATCGCTTTTTTGTAAGGGCACGCTTGCACGCACTGCTTATAACCCCAGCAACGTTCCTGATTGATGAGTACGATTCCGTCCTCTTTCCTCTTATAAGGTGCCTGGCGAGGACATGCGGCGACGCAAGCCGGATAGGTGCAGTGATTGCAGACACGTGCGAGATAGAAAAACCATGTACCGTTTTCTAAAGCCTCCCCACCTTTAAGATATTCACCTGGTTTTCCCTTTTCCGCAACAGGTGTGTCCTCGTAAATGTTCGGAGTTTTCCATTCATCGTCCGTAGGTTCGTAACCTAAGGCATAGCGCGCCCAAGGAGCTAACTCGAAAATGGTTTTTCCGTTGAAAATTCCATAAGGGGCGTCCTCCGAAACGCTGGATATATCCCATTTTTGCCCCCCCGGATTCGCTTTCTCCATGAGTTCGAGCGTTTTCACATCCCAGTTTTTCGGATAACCGCCATATGGTTTCGTCTCTACGTTGTTCCACCACATGAGTTCTTGTCCCGGACTGAATGTCCAAGTGGACTTGCACGCCATCGTGCACGTTTGACATGCGATACAGCGATTCGTGTTGAAGACAGCGACGAGTTGGCGTTCGGGATGCGCCTCTTCATAGCGATATTCCATCTCTCGACCTAATTGCCAGTTATAAACCTTAGGCACCGCATACCTCCTCGATAAGGTTCTTCACGTAAGTTTCTCCGCGCAATTTGAAAACCCCGTGAGGTCCTTGATAACGCGGATTTCGGAAGAGTTCGAGAATTAATTTATTGGGGAAACCCATCATCGCGAACTCCTCGATGAAAGTTCGCGCCATCTGCTCTGTTGCATCGAATCCCTCGGGGCAAGGGAAGCCAACGCCGACGAAGGCATAGGGGTCGTCTTCTTCGAAACGCTTTTCAATCTTCATCGAGACCGACCACCTCCACGAGTTTTCCGCTCAAATACTTTTGCATGAAATCGTTTTCTGCGCGAGGAGTAAATCCACTACGACCGAATTCCCATTCGCCTTTTCCGTCGAGCCCCCCCGGCTCTGCTTTGGATATCTTCACGAGAGTTTCTTTCGGCACGGTGTTGAGGGCATGATTGTCTGCTTCGCCTCCGAAAATAAACTCGGTACCGATTTTGCTTTTGTGGAAGAGCGTGTCCGTTTGATGCATCGGCATAGACCAGTCGCGCGTTATGCTTTGTTGAGAACCGTATCGCAAATTCGCTTGATAACCCGTGTCTTCCGATTGCGCCCGTCCATCGGGTCGCGTTTCATGCGCTTTTACGCTTTTTTCCGTCGCAATGAAAGGCGCATGCTTTATCATGACAACGTCGTACGGATAAGCGGGGTTGTATTTCACGCGCAGCATTAGGCGAGCCACTTTGTAAAACGGGTCGTTCGGATTTGCGCCTCGATAGGGTCTGTCTGCAGGATTCGCATCTACATAAACATAATCTCCGTCAGCGAGACCTAAATCTTTTGCGGCTTCCGGATTGATGTTAATCTGATGTTCTCCGACACCTGGGCTTCGCTTGTCTTTTCGGAAGATATCGGCAAAGTTAGAATCCCAAATTAAATTCCAATCCGTAACACTCCACTGCGAGTGGACACGGTGTCGCGTTTTCGGAGTTAGACAGAAGAAGCGATAACCTTGCTCCCACAAAGGATTTTTCGTTTTCTTCGCTTCACTCCAAGGCAATTTGTTATTAGCAACCGTACGAAGGTCCGCGTCGAGAACTTGGCTTTGGAGCATTTCGGGGGTGATTCCATAATTTTCAGGTCGTACATAAGGATTCGAAGAAATAATTACGTTCGGCAAATAAGGAGTTGCTTCAGGACCTTCGCGATGAACGATGAAGTTCTCCCCACAGGCGATTGCTTCCGGAATATCGCAATATGCATTCAAACGCCCTGTGTCGGTAAAGAAGGGAATATTGTCATGAATTTGTTCATAAAAAGGAATCCTGGGATATGTGCGATAAGTTAGGAGAGCGGCACCGGGTTCGCCATACTTCCCTGCCATGATGTCTTCGACGGTATAGCCATGCGTAGTGGTCGAAGCATCTAAGAGACGATTGATATAGACTTCCGTCTTACCTTCGATGGCGAACTTCCAATAATCCTCGAAACGACGGTCGTTGAGTTTCTTGCCGAGCGCTTGCGCAACACCGCAAAGGATTGCCACATCGTCTTTGGTGTCGTAAAGGGGGGGCAAATCGCCTTTCCAAATTTGTAAGAATGGGTTGGAGCAAGAGCCAGTTATCTCTAACGTTTGGAATTCCAGCCAAGAGTTTGCAGGAAGAATGAAATCCGAATATTCGCAGGTGGAAGTCATCTCTATGTCTTGACAGATAATCAAATCAATATTCGGATTTACGTTTTTGAGAGAATCGTACGCCCACTTCGCGTTATTGAAAAGGTTCACGTTCGTGAACCATAAAACCTTCGAAGGAGTCGGCATATGAGTGTGCCCCGTGAGCACGATTCTTCCTTTTGCAGGCGTTTCGACGATGAGTGGTCTATCGCCTCGATTCCAATATGCTGGCTCTTCGTCTTTTGCGCATTTGCGAAGTTTGATTTCTTTTGCGCTTGCATTAGGATTCAAATTCGGTTCGAATGGGTCTTCGCCCACCCAAACCGAAAATCCCGGTCCGCACCAAGGTGCTGCTTGGAAGATAGCCGCTTTGTAGTTTCCTGCCCATGTATGACAACCTGCGCCGGGCTTTCCGATATTTCCTGTAAGAATCAGAGGGAGCGTAATCGCACGATTCGCTTCTGTTGCGTGGAACCAGTGATTGATCCCTTCACCCATGTGAATAGCGACAGGATGATTCTCGGGATTTCCTATGTCACGCGCGAGGCGAAGAATAAGTTCTTTCGGCGCTTTGCAAATTTCATGAACAGTATCGAGATCATAGTCTCGCAAATGAATTTTGTAAAGACTCCAAAGGGTTTGTACTTCTACTTCTGTTCCGTCAACGAGTTTTATCTTCCCTTTCCAATCTAAATCGGGATCTATCCCTTCCTCTTTCATTTTTTCTCCGACGACATCTCGCGTGATGGCTCGAAGTCCATGTTTAGAATCGTAAACGACGAAGTCGCCGAGTTGTTCGTACTGTTCAGGTTTGAGTCCTTGAATGGAAAAACTCGGACCATCGGGTTTTAGTCCTGGCTTGTAATTCGGGAAGACTTCGGATGCTCGAAGGCGTTTTAGCGTGTCGGTGCGAACGAGGAGAGGAAAATCGGTAAAGGCTTTGACGAATTCTTCGTTATAGAGTTTTTCATCTATGATGATTTTGCTGATTCCGAGAAAGAGCGCTGTATCTGTTGCACCCGGGCGAACAGGAATCCAATAATCTGATTTCGTGGCGGGAGGGCCATATTCCGGAGTGATTACGACGATTTTGCCCCCCCGTTCCATCAATTCGATGAAAAAGTGAGACTCTGCTAACTTGTTTTCGACGAGGTTTTTCCCGACTTGGATGTGTAGTTTGCTCAGACGCAAGTCGTTCAAATCTGGTTCAGAAGACTGAAGACCGTGGACGAACGGCAATCCTGGAGCCTGGTCTCCGTGCCAAGTATAGTTCGACCATTTTCTCCCCCCCAACGCTTCTTTTGGTCCTACACCGCGAACATGAGAATCCAATAACCCGAGCATGTTCGCGAAACGATACATGCCATATTTACCGATTACCCCGAGTAATCCCATTCCTCCACGCAATTTGAAAGTTCTCGTTCCTGCACCGTGCATGGCTTCGAGCATTTCGGGGGGGTAGCCTTCTTGCGCTAAACGATGCTCGCCTTCTTTTCCGCTATAGGTTTTTGCGATGGCGATCATTCCATCAGCAATGTAATCGAATGCCTCATCCCAAGTTAATCGAACGAAAGTGTCACTGCCCCTTGAATCGAATTTATATTTCTTCCTTAATTCCGGTGTGAGATAAGGAAATCCATCTTTCGCCCATTCTTTCCAACCTTTACGAACCATCGGGTATTTGAGCCTGTAAGGACCATAAAGTCTTCGATGGATCGTATAGCCTTTTGCACATCCGCGCGGATGCCAGTGAGCCGTTGCTGTATTGCCGAACTGATCTGCATAGCGTTCGACGTCATAAGCAGGTTCTAAGCGAAGAACGACTCCATTTCGCGTCAGAGCCTTCATCCTACAAGCATGAGTGCAGTTGGGTGAGCATACGAAGCTGAAAACGTTGTCGTATCGATACTGCTCGCGATAGACATCCTCCCAACCTCGTTCTGGGTAATAGGCGAGTGGATTTTCAATCGGGCGGATGGCTTTTAGATGGTCGAACAGGAAACGGGCACCGAATCCTGCGCCTGCTACTGTAGCGGCTAAAGTTAGAAATTCTCTTCGTGAAATTTCGGTCACTTTTTAGACCTCTCTCTACGAGTTGACTACAGTATTGGCGGTTTAAAGAAGGTGTGCTATGATTCAAATCATATTAGCGAAAGAAATTTTATTTTCCTCGTGGGTGTTTCTTGGCAACGACTTCTCGTAGTTTTTCGATGGAGATGTGAGTGTATATCTGCGTGGTTTCTAAACTCTCATGCCCTAATAATTGCTGTACTGTTTTCAAGTCAGCGCCCCCGGTCAACATATGAGTTGCAAAACTGTGACGTAAAGAATGCGGTGTTACTTCGCGGGAAAGACCTACCAAAGCCCTTCTCCGTTCTACGATTCTTTGTATCGCTCGCTGACTTAGACGTTTCTTACGGTCGTTGATGAACAACGCAGACGAATCGGCATCTTTGCGTTCATAAAGCAAATAATTTGCTATTGCCTGTGCGCAGGGCTCCCCGAAAATTGCAATTCGCTCCTTCGAGCCCTTCCCATGGACGTGAACGCATTTCTCTTTCAAATCGAGGTCTTGCAAATTGATTCTCACAACCTCCGAGGCGCGCAATCCTGCGCCATAGAGCAACTCCAAAATCGCCTGGTCTCGAAAAGGGTGCTTGCCTCGAGAAAGAGTAACGAGCTCTATCGCTTGTTCAGGAGAAATATCCTTGGGCAGCCTTTTCCTTCGAATCGGGGACTCTAATCCCCACGCAGGATCTTTCTCGATTAAACCGTTTTGAACAAGAAATTTCGTGAAAGAACGAATAGAGCACAACTTTCTTGCCCTTGTTACGGGAGACTTCCCGTAACGACGTAGATAAAGGCGAATGATCTCCGGAGAGATTTTTTCGAGGCTTTTTATTCGACTTTCATCACAGAGCGAGGAAAACTGGGCGAGGTCTGACCCATAGGAACGCAGGGTATTTTTCGAGCGCCAACTCTTCAGTGAACTGAGGAATCGTTCGATTGCCTCGTCGAGCGACAAGTTCATGAGTTTTCCAGTTTCTTTTTCAAGAGTATAATCTCATTCATCGAAGATTGCCTGTAGGAGCGCCGTAAGGCGCGATATTCGGCAAATTTTTTTAAAAATAAGGATGACCCTTGCAGCAGAAACGTAGCATTTGGTTTTTCCTCCTCGTTTTAGGCCTCGCTTTTTTGTCGGTGGCCATCGCAACACCTGTTTTTGAAGATGTCCCCGGTCTCAATCAACTCCACCAAAAACCCCGTTTGGGACTGGACATCAATGGTGGCTTTCGCTTCACCCTCCGTGCAGACAGAAGCAAACTGACTCGCGAACAACTGTCGCAATGGGACCAGGTGGCGAACAACACCCTCCGTATCCTCGAAGCGCGCGCTCAGCAAGCATTAGGGGTCGTAGAAGCGAGCGTCGTCCGCAAAGGCGCTGACCGTTTTATCGTAGAACTCCCTGGATTCACGGATGAAGACTCCGCACGAGACGTATTGAAGACTTCTGCAAGGCTCGAATATTACTGGGCTAAAAACGTCGTAACCGAGTACGCACAGTTTCGGCCTTATGAAGTCGTAGATGCTCCCGAGGGTTCGGACTCCGAAGTTTATTTCCGGAGAAAAGGTTCTGAAGAACTCATAAAACCCGGGACACCAGAGTGGGATGAGGTTTTGAAAGGATGGGAGCTCATCATCAGCGGTGAACACCTTCGATTCGCTGCCCCTCAACTGAGGGAGATGACAGGCACCTACAGCATTCGTCTCGGTTTCGATGCGGAAGGGGCACGAAAATTAGACGATTTTGCACGGAGGGTTTACAACAAAAGAGAAAACCTCGCGGCGGTAATGGACAAGAAAGTCATTTCCTTTGCCCATATCAAAGACGGAGTGGACCGATTTCCGGGGGGGGAAGCGATTCTCGAAGGGAATTTTACGGCACAAGCGGCGAATCGCTTGGTGAGCCTTCTTCAAGCGGGTGCGATTCCCGTTGATTTGATAGAAGAAGACGTCACACGAATCAGCCCCTCGATAGGTTTTCAAGCGTTAGAGCAAATCAAGTTAGCAGGAATTATTTCGTTCATCGTCATCGCCCTTTTTCTCGTCATCTATTACTTATTTGCAGGGTTCGTGGCGTTATTGGCATTAGGTTGTTATACGCTTTTCTGTTTTGCCGCTTTCGTATTCTTGGGCGTCACCTTTTCGCTTGCAGCGATTGCAGGATTCATTCTCTCTATCGGAATGGCGGTAGATGCGAACATTCTCATCTTCGAACGTCTCAAAGAAGAATTACGGGGGGGGCGAACCCTGCTCACTGCGATCGACCTCGGCTTCAAACGAGCATTCCCTGCCATCATCGATTCGAATACCTGTACGATTTTGACCTCTCTCGTCCTCATGAACATCGGCACGGGACCGGTGAAGGGGTTCGCCACCACGCTTATCATCGGTGTCTTGATCAGTCTGTTTACGGCGATTACCGTCACGCGCTCGTTGTTGTTGGCTTTCGTGCATGCAGGGATTGGAAGGAATCCCAATCTTTATGGAATGAAACGTGGATGGTTCGGCGAACGGTTGGAAGCGCGCGCCAACGAAAACCCTCTTCGCATTATCGAGCGCATGAAACTTTACTTCGTAATTTCCGGACTCATCATCGTTCCCGGAGTGATCTTCTGGGCTCTCGGAGGGATAAAGCCGAACGTAGAATTCCTTGGGGGGGTCGAGTCCGTCGTTCGCCTCAAGTCCGAATCCCCCACCACGCCTCGTGAACTGGCTCAATTGCTGGAAAAGGGGGGGGTACACGGCGCGAACGTCAAAGTAACGGCAGGAGAAAAGGCAGGCGAAATTCGAGCATATGTCACCCTGTCTCGTGAAGAAAACCCCGAATTGGCAAAATTGCTCGCCTCACCCTCCACGGAAGAAAAACTCGAAGCACGACGTCGAATCGTACAAGCAATAGGTTCTGACGCTTCATTCATCGCGCAAATCACCCTTCCCTTGCCGACAGGAACGAACTGGAGCACGGAAAGCCTGATACAAAAACTCACGCAAGGAGGATTCAAAAATCCAGAAGTTTCGCTCAAAACTTCAGATGGAAAAACTACTGCATCCATTCTCCTTCCTTTGAGCGAAAACAAAGAAATCGACCAACTTCTAAGCTCCAAGAAACCTGATGGAACGACGAAAACAAACGATGAACAATCTGCAGACAGACAAAAAATAACGGAAAAACTTGTGAAAGTTTTAGGAATCTCTGCGGAAACTTTGCAACAAGAATCCCTCAGGATTACGAAAAGCATCAAAGACGAGTTGGAATACGGCGAAGCGAGTCCCACGGTTCGCAGAGAAACGATTATGGGAGCAATTTATGGCGTTTCCATCGCCTCCGCTTTAATAGTGTTTTATCTCGCATTACGTTTCGGGGTGACTCTCGGAGGATTCGCGAAAGGATTGCGTTTCGGCGTAAGCGCCATCATAGCAATGCTTCACGACGCTTTAGTCGTATTGGGCCTTTCCGCAATTACGGGATATTTCCTCGGTTGGGAAATAAGCCAACTTACGATAACAGCAATCCTCACCGTCATCGGCTTTTCCGTTCACGACACGATTGTTATCTTCGATAGGATTCGTGAAAACCTAAGAAGACCATTCGAAGGAGAAAACTTCGAGCATTTGGTCAATCGCTCTATTACGCAAACCTTTGCACGTTCTATCAATACGAGTTTTACAGTAATCTTGACATTGATTATTCTCGTTGCGATAGGCAGCGCTACACCAGATTTAAGACATTTCAACCTTGCGATGCTCGTGGGAATTCTTTCGGGAACGTATTCTTCTATCTTTAATGCGTCACCGATACTCGTTTTATGGGAGCGAATCGTAATGAAGAAAAAGGGATTTTCCGCAACGATTATGGGCGATGAGCGCTTGCGCGATAGAGAGGTAGAAAAACGACCACGGAAAGAAGAAGAGCGCACCGAAAAAACCAAATTCAGTCCGACCCGCAGAAAACGTTAAATATATAAAAACGTTAAATATATATCGGAGTAAAGCATGGCAAGACTGGAAGATACCGAAGTTACAAAAACTGTCTGGAGAGAATTTGCCAGGCGACCTGTGGACATTTCTTTAATGTCTATCGTCGTTATTCATGGTGTGGTGTATCTCCGAGGTCAAGTCAAAGCAATGCGTGGACACACTCTCGATTTGCGTTCCGAGATGGAAATCATCGCGAAAGCCTTAAAACAGCGCCCGGGAATCCGAGACGTAATCATGGACTTGACCTATCGAACATAATTCCCGACCCTTCTCATACTCGGGTTTTTGAAGTAAAGAATCAGCGCGGCTTTTCGTAAGACCTCCTCGTCCTTTCTTCCAGGAAGGGACAAAAATGGCACGGATTGCCGGAGACTTGTGGAAGTACAACCTCGCGAAAGTCACTGTCGTAGATGTAAGTGCGGATTACGCATTTCTCGACAATAACCTCCATCTGCTCCTCGAGCCTTTACCTTCGGATTTTTATCCAATTCTCAAAGAAATCTGGGTTCCGACTGTACACCTACCGAGGCGATTCTTGGAGGACGACTTCATCGAAGGCTATCACTACGAATGGCACGAAACTCCTGAATCCTTCGATGGCCTTCAACATTGGGTCGTAGGGGTTACACAAATCCAAACAATACGAATGTTGTAAAACATAAGATAGAAATGAGTGTTTTTGTAATAACTACAAAGTTTCGATAACAATTTGGTTATTCGTGTAAACACAAATTTCGCTGGCAAGAAGCAAACTTTCACGTGCAATTTCTTCCGCGCTAAGGTGAGTGTGTTTCAACAAAGCCCGCGCAGCGGAAACAGCATAAGGTCCTCCTGAACCGATTCCAGCAACTCCATCATCGGGCTCGATTACGTTGCCGTCGCCCGATAAAAGCAAAAGAGTTTCCGTGTCTGCAACAATCATCATTGCCGCGAAATTCCTCAGCACTTTATCGCTTCGCCAATCTTTTGCAAATTCGACGGCGGCGCGACGCAAGTTATGGCCGAACTGCTCTAACTTTTTCTCGAACCTATCTTGAAGGGCTTGCGCATCTGCCACGCTTCCAGCAAAACCCCCTAAAACTTTTCCGTCCGCCAATTTTCGCACCTTCCGTGCTTTGTGCTTCACCACGGTATTCGAATCCGCCAAAGTAACTTGTCCATCGGCGGCGATGGCGACCTTGCCATCCCTCAAAACCCCCAAAACTGTAGTTCCGATAAGCATCACTCGAATTCTACCGTTGGTTCGAGGTGTTAGAATGAATTGTTGATTCGAAGGAAGGAGACTCCGCGATACCAATGGCTCGCCGTCTTAGGCGTGGCTCTGTTTTTCTTTGCTCTCGTGTGGGAAGGACTGCGTGATATCACAAAAATCGTTTGGCTCGTGATTGGTGCTCTGTCAGGGATTCTCATCATGCTTTCTGTGGTCAAGAGTCTTTCTTTTCGTCTCGGTGAGTGGTCGAGAGAGCTTCGCGCCACACGTTCTGAACTTCGAAGAACGAAAGAAGAAAAAGAAGCAATACAACGGCAATTCGAGGATGTCATCGAGGGTCTCGAAACGCCGTTATTCATTTGTGACTCCCACGGCACGATTCTTAACGCAAACCGCGCGGCCAAAGAAGCTTTCGCATTCAAAGAACCTAAAGGCCACACGTTACTCGATGTAACCCTTTCCCACGACATCCTTCATGCAACGACAAATGCCGGAACGAGAGAGAAACCTTATAAAATAGAAATCAACATCCCTGCACCATCCGATCACGTCTATCATGTTCTTTCGTGGGTTTCCGAGAGTGAACCGAAACGAATTTTTATCGCCATGACGGATCTCACTCCTATGCGTAGATTGGAAAAAATTCGCAGCGATTTCGTTGCGAATGCGAGTCACGAGTTGCGCACACCGATGGCTTCGATTCGTTCTATGGCTGAGACCATTCTCGATAATCCAGACTTACCGCAAGAAACGAAAGAACGATATTTACAGAACATCATTTCCGAAGTGGATAGGCTCACGAATTTGGCAGACGATTTGCTCGTTCTTTCATACGCAGAATCGCGCCCCATAAAGAAATCCGAAGTCAATTTCTCAGAACTCGTTCGAGAAGTCGTTTCGAAAACGGAAAGGCAAATTCAAGAAAAAGGATTGAAACTCTTTTTCGAAGCGCCAGAGTCGTTGATGGTAGAAGGAGAGGCGGAACAACTCGTACAAGTTGTTTCGAACCTTTTGAGCAATGCGGTTCGATACACGTTGGAAGGAAGCATAACAGTTCGCGTGTATCCATCCGATAACGAGGTTGTGCTCGAAGTGAAAGACACGGGAATCGGAATCAGCAGTGAGCATCTTCCTCGTATATTCGAACGTTTTTATCGTGTCGACCGCGCACGTTCTCGTGAAACGGGGGGGACAGGGCTCGGATTAAGCATTGTTCGCCATATCGTAGAAAGTCATGGAGGGAAGGTGGAAGTGGAAAGCGAATTGAATGTCGGTAGCACTTTCCGAGTGAGACTCCCAATGAAAAAACCCGTAGGAGCGGCGTAAACCGCGAATAATAATATGGTGCGACATAAGCCGCGAACCTAACTACTATTTCGACATACGTAATTCTTCTTTAGAAAGAACCTTGCCATTCCCGTCGAGGTGGTACACGTATGGAATACCCGTATCGAGATTCAATTTCAATATCTCTTCTTTGCTAAGATTTTCTAAAAACATCACAATCGAGCGATTACTGTTGCCGTGTGCGACTACGAGCACGTTCTTTCCGAGTTGGATATCTCCCAAAATGCATCGTTCGAAAAATGGCAAGGTGCGCGCGGCGGTATCTTTCAAAGCTTCCCCCCCGGGTGGCGGGATATCATAACTCCTTCTCCACAATTGCACAATTTGTTCGCCATAGAGTTCACGCATTTTTTGTTTATTGAGCCCCTGCAAATTCCCATACATCCTTTCATTCAATGCGGCGTCTCGAATAATCGGAATATCCACACCCATCTCTTCGAGCATGATTGCGAGTGTGTCTTGCGCGCGAATCAAAGCGCTCGTGTAAGCGATATCGAAACGGTAACCGGCGTTTTTCAGTAACCTTCCTGCGATACGCGCTTCCTCCTCACCTCTTTCGCTTAACGGAACGTCTACCCAACCCGTAAAGCGGTCTTCTGCGTTCCAAATAGATTCTCCATGACGAACCAACACGAGAAGCGGCAAGGTGAAACCTCCGAGAAGAAAAAAACGTTATTCGTAATCGTACCTTATAGAGTACATTATTTAAAAATGCTCCTAAAACGCGAAGCCGATTTCCGCCTTGCCTCCGAGTTTCGACCGCAAGGCGACCAGCCCGAAGCCATCGGGAAATTAGTCGATGGCATCACGTCGGGCTATCGCTTCCAGACGCTCTTAGGAGCGACAGGTACGGGAAAAACCTATACCATGGCGAGCGTAATCGCCGCTGTAAAGCGACCCGCACTCGTAATCGCGCACAACAAAACTCTCGCCGCACAACTTTGTCAAGAATTCCGCGCTTTTTTCCCGGAAAACGCTGTTC
This sequence comes from Fimbriimonadales bacterium, assembly GCA_035559795.1. NCBI lineage: Bacteria > Bacillati > Armatimonadota > Fimbriimonadia > Fimbriimonadales > Fimbriimonadales bacterium. The sequence continues at coordinate 246,274 of DATMAR010000007.1, forward strand.
AATATTTCATTAGTTATTACGATTACTATCAACCCGAAGCATACGTTCCGACAACAGACACTTATATCGAAAAAGATGCGAGCATTAATGACGAAATAGACCGATTGCGTCACGCAGCGACGCAGGCTGTTTTGGAACGCAGAGATGTCGTAGTCGTTGCGAGTGTTTCGTGCATTTATGGATTGGGCAATCCCGAGGAATATCGTGAGCGCGTGCTCGTTTTCGAAAGAGGACAAACGGTGGGGAGAAACGATGCATTGCGCGCTTTGGTGCAAATGCAGTTCACGAGAAACGACTTGGTGTTGAATCGCGGGACTTTTCGAGTGCGAGGAGACGTGCTCGAAATTCAACCGAAAGACGAAGAAATCACCACGCGTATCGAATGGTTCGGAGACGAAATCGAGAGAATTCGACTGATAGACCCATTGACGCAAGAAGTGTTAGACGAACCGGAGCGGGTTACGATATTTCCGGCAACTCACTATGTAACGCCATGGAGTCGGTTGGACGAAATTATCGAACAAATTAAAGAGGAACTCGAAGCGAGATGCGCGCATTTTCGCTCTCAAGGGAAACTTCTCGAGGAACAAAGGCTTCGACAAAGAACGACCTTCGACATCGAAATGATGCGTGAATTCGGCTATTGCAACGGAATCGAAAATTATTCACGCTATTTCGATGGACGCGAGCCGGGTACCCCCCCTTATACTCTCCTCGATTTCTTGCCTTCCGATACTATTATTTTCATAGACGAAAGCCATCAAACCATTCCGCAACTTCACGGAATGTATAACGGAGATATTAGCCGAAAACAAGTTCTCGTAGATTATGGTTTTCGTCTTCCCAGCGCGTTGGATAACCGTCCTTTGAAATGGAACGAGTTTTTACAAAGAATCGGGCAAGTGGTCTTCGTAAGCGCAACTCCGGGACCCTTCGAACGCGAAGTCAGTGAGCAGATCGTCGAGCAAATCATTCGCCCCACCTTTATTGTCGACCCAGAAGTTGAGGTTCGACCGACCAAAGGACAAATAGACGATTTGATTAACGAAATCCGTTTGCGAGTAGAACGAGGCGAAAGAACTCTCGTAACGACGCTCACGAAGAAAATGGCGGAGGATTTGTGCTCGTATCTCCAGGATATCAATATACGAGTGCAGTATTTACACAGTGAAATTCACTCGCTCGAAAGACCGGAGATATTGCGTGATTTACGATTAGGTGTTTATGACGTCGTCGTCGGAGTAAACCTGCTTCGCGAAGGTTTGGATTTGCCGGAAGTTTCGCTCGTCGCCATTTTAGATGCGGATAAGGAAGGATTCCTGCGCTCAGAAACTTCGTTGATACAAACCATTGGACGCGCGGCGAGAAATGTGCATGGAAAGGTGATTATGTATGCAGACACGATAACGGGTTCGATGCGAAGAGCGCTCGATGAAACCGCACGCAGAAGAAAAATTCAAGAGGAATTCAATCGCCGAATGAACATAGCACCGAAAACCGTAACGAAAGCGGTGAGGGAAACGGTAAGGAGTTACGACTTTTCGGCAAAAGAAAGTTCGGTTCCTTATGACGGCAAAAAACCGAGAATTGGAAAAGACGGCTCGATACCTTTAGAAGACGTTCCTTTGGAAATCGCGCGACTCGAACATGAGATGCGAGCACTTGCCAAGGAAATGCGATTCGAAGAAGCGGCAAAGGTGCGAGACGAAATATTCGAATTGCGCAGAGTGGCAGGCTTAGCCGATGCGGCAAGGTCTTTGATACAAAAGCCGAAACGAGCTAAAGATTTTAAAACGAAAAAAATTCGATGAGGATTCTTTTTAAAAACGGGAGGTGGGGATTCGATGGGTCTTCTTTATCTTTTCTCGTGGAAAACGGACATGTAGTGTATCGAGGCGATGGAATACCTATTACAGAACGAGAAGCGGATAAGTGCATAGATTTAGAGGGGGGGTTCGTTCTTCCTGGTTTCGTGGATTGTCATTGCCATATTTTGGCGGCGGGATTGGATTTATCGAGACTAAATCTTTCAGGCACGACGAAGAAAGAAGAAGTTTTCGAGAAACTCTTAGAATGGTCGAAGAAAATACGCGATGACGAATGGATTTTAGCGGTGCATTACGATGCGAATCGTTTCGAGGACGGAAAAGATATTACGGCAGAGGAATTAGAAAAAGTTTTACCGGGTCGAGCCATCGTTCTTCGCCATAGCAGCGGCCATGCGTGCGTCGTGAGCAAGAAAGCATTAGCGCTCGCAGGAATCAAGGACGTGACAGAAAACCCTCCGGGGGGGACTATCGTGCGAAATGAGAAGGGAGAAGCGACTGGCTTACTCTTGGAAAATGCGATGGGTTTAGTCTATGGAGTCGTTCCGAAGCCCTCCGTTGCAGAAATGAAAAACGCTATTCGAAAAGCAGTAACGAGCATGCTGAGTTATGGAATTACATGCGCTTCGGATATGACGACAGGCAGCGTGAATATTAGCGATGAACTCCTGGCATATCAAAATGTTTTGGAAGAATTGCCAGCGCGCGCGCGACTTTATTTGGATTGGGATGTGATTTTCGATGACTTTCAAAGAGAATTCTTCAACCAGGATCAATTGCGAATCAACGATAAATTGCGAATTAATGGCGTGAAACTTTTTGCCGATGGTGCTATCGGAGCAAGAACGGCAGCTATGTCAGAACCTTATACGAACGGAGAAACAGGCTATCTCATTTATGAACAAGAAGAACTGAACGAAAAAGTGCGACGAGCAGACGAAGATGGCTTACAAATCGCAATTCATGCCATCGGAGATAGCGCTGTCGACGCCGTATTGAACGCATACGAAAAAACGAAAAATCCTTCCACGCATCGAATCGAACACGCAATGGTTCTTTCGCAAAAACAAATCGAGAAGATAAAAAAAATGAGAACAAAACTCGCAATGCAGCCGGAATTTTTGCTGCGTTTCAGAAACACCTATTTCAAAGCCTTAGGCGAAGAACGAGCTTCGAAAATCAAACCCATTCGCTCGCTATTGGAATCTGGCATTTCTGTTGGTTTTTCCAGCGACCGTCCCATTGTCAGCGGAGACCCTTGGTCGGGAATCGAAGCGGCGACCTCACGAGATGGCTTCGCCCCTGAAGAGAAAATCTCCCTCGAAACAGCGCTCCGAGCCTATACCTCGGGAGGAGCAGAGGTCAATGGCGAAATGGAATATGGAGGTTTAGAACCGGGGCAATACGCCGATTTCCAAGTTTATGAACGCTCTCCCCTGGAACAACCCGGACAGCCAAAAAGCGTTTATATATCGGGTGAGCGAATCTACGAAAGATAGGCTCTTTCCCATAAGAGACACTCATTAAATTAGCGAGTAAACTAATAACAAGAATGCCGAAAACGTTATTCGAAAAAATCTGGAATGCGCATATCGTTACCGTTTTACCGACCCGAGAGCATTTACTTTACATAGACAGGCATTTGATTCACGAAGTAACTTCTCCTCAAGCGTTTGACGGATTGCGAGAAAGAGGAATTCGCGTGCGCCGCCCGGATTTGACCTTTGCAACAGTCGACCACAACGTTCCTACCGATGGAAGAATTATTCCTGAAGAAACCCTGAGTGGAAAACAACTCATCGCATTAGCGAAGAACTGCGAAGAATTCGGAATACCTTTATTCGGATATCTCACCGAAAAACAAGGAATCGTCCATATCATCGGGCCTCAATTCGGTCTTACACTGCCAGGTCTCACGATTGTTTGCGGTGATAGTCACACGAGTACACACGGTGCTTTCGGCGCGTTGGCATTCGGAATCGGCACTACAGAAGTCGAACACGTTTTAGCGACGCAGACGCTTCGAGTGCCTGCGAAACCGAAAACGCTTGCGATCGAAGTAAATGGAAAATTGAATCTCGGAGTAACCGCCAAAGATGTCATCTTGGCTATCATTCAAAAACTCGGGGCAGGGGGGGGAACGGGTTATGTCGCCGAATATCGCGGAGAAACCATTCGCAATTTGCCGATGAGTGGAAGAATGACGATTTGCAACATGAGCATCGAAATGGGAGCAAAAGCCGGAATGATTGCCCCCGATGAAAAGACCTTCGAATACATCGCTTCGGAAGAACGCACCTATGCGCCGAAAGGTGAAGAACTGGAAAGATGGATGGAAAAATGGAAAATGCTGCCGACCGACGAGGGCGCGCAATTCGACAAAATCGTCGAACTGGATGCAAATAATTTAGTTCCTAAAGTCTCTTGGGGGACAAACCCTGCAATGACAATAGACATCGATGGCGTGATTCCCGAACCTAGCACCCCCAGCGAAGAACGCGCTTTGATGTATATGGGATTGAAACCGGGAATACCGATACAAGAATTGGAAGTGCAAAACGTTTTCATTGGAAGTTGCACGAACAGTCGAATCGAGGATCTTCGCGAAGCGGCGCAAATCGTCAAGGGAAGGAAAGTCGCTTCTGGTGTTCGCGCAATGGTGGTTCCAGGCAGCGAAGCCGTTCGCAAACAAGCGGAAAGAGAGGGCATTGCCCAAATATTTCGAGATGCCGGTTTCGAATGGCATCATTCGGGATGCAGTATGTGTTTAGGCATGAACGGCGATATCGTTCGCCCACAGCATCGCTGTGCCAGCACGAGCAATCGTCCTTACGAAGGTCGTCAAGGACCCGGTTCACGCACGCATTTGATGTCGCCGATTACCGCGGCAGCAACCGCCATCACAGGAAAAATCACAGACCCGAGAAAATTTTTAGAAGAGGCAGCAGCATAAGCCTTCTTTCATGAAAATTCTACACGTCAATAAGTTCCTCTATCGAAGAGGCGGCGCAGAGGCGTATATGGACGATGTCGCATCTCTGCAAAAGCAGGGGGGGCATGAAGTGGAATTTTTCGGAATGCAGCATCCGCAAAACGAACCTCGCACGTATGAAAAGCTTTTTCCGTCCTACATCGAATTCAATCCGCTTCCTCATTCACCGCTTGCAAAAATAAAAGCGTTTGGAAGGATGTTCTGGTCACGCTCTGCGGCGAAAGGAATGGAAAAAGTGATTGAAGATTTCAAACCGGATATCGTCCATTTGCATAATATCTATCACCAACTTTCCCCGTCGATACTGAAACCGATTGCGGCAAAGAAAATTCCGGCAGTGATGACGCTTCACGATTACAAATTAGCATGCCCCACCTATCAGTTTTTCACGCACGGTAAGGTTTGCGAAGCATGCATGGGACGCAAATTTTATTGGGCGACACTGAAACGGTGCAAGGATGGTTCTTTTTTCAGCAGCGCAGCAGCAATGTTGGAATTGAGTTTTCACACTTTCTTCGGCGCCTATCAACCGATAAAATTATTTCTCTGCCCGAGTCACTTTTTGGCATCGAAGATGAAGGAAGCACGAGTTTTTCCGGATAGGCTGCGTGTTTTGAACAATTTCGTAGATGCAAGAGAAATCCGCCCCAAAGAAATACCGGGGGGGAACGTAATCTATGCTGGGCGTTTGTCTTATGAAAAGGGGATCGATACGCTCATCGAAGCGTTTGCCACGATAAACGAAAATATACAATTGGAAATCGCAGGAGATGGCCCAGAAAGAGAACGGCTCGAGCGACTCGCTCAGGCGAAAGCGCCTGGCAGAATAATTTTTCATGGAAGATTAGGAAAATCAGAACTTCTGGATTTCGTTCGCAACGCCCTCGTGGCAGTTTTGCCCGCACGATGGCAGGAAAATCAGCCGATTTCCGTGTTGGAAGCCTTCGCATGCGGCGTTCCTGTAATCAGCAGTAATTTGGGGGGGCTGCCGGAATTAGTGGAATCGGGCGTTACGGGGGAAACCGTCCCTGCGAACAATCCCGAGGCTTTGGCGGAAGCAATCCGAAAAATTATCCATAATCCGAATACGGCTTTCGAAATGGGAAAAAGAGCGAGAGAAAGAGTTCTGCAAGAATTTTCTCCAGAAGTCCATCTGAAAAAATTACACGCCTTTTACGACGAAGCAATGAGGTGCGCACATTCATGATGCGCCGCCCATTGAAAATAGGAATCATCGGCTCGAGAGGAGTTCCTGCAACTTTCGGGGGGGTCGAACGACATGTCGAAGAAGTCGGCGCAAGGCTCGCGGAACGAGGTCACACCGTAGTCGTATTTTGTCGCTCGAATTACGTGGAAAAGGGGTTGAAGGAATACAGGGGAATGAAACTGTGCCGCTTGCCCACCGTCGGAACAAAACGCTTGGATGCTCTCGTTCACAGCGGAATCTCGACGTTCGCGGCAATCTTTCAACGTGGATACGACATTCTGCATTATCATGCTATAGGTCCTTCGATATGGACTCCGTTCCCGAAAGTTCTAAGCCGCGCCGGTATAGTGCAAACGATTCACGGTCTCGACCATTTGCGAGCGAAGTGGAACCGATTCGAAAAGACTGCATTGAAATTTTCGGCTTGGGTCAGTGCGAAAGTCGTGGATGAAATCGTTACCGTCGCGCAATACCTCGCTGACCATTACGAAAAAACATATCAACGAAAAGCGGTTTACATCCCCAATGGAATCAACCCTCGACCTCGTTTACAGCCGAAAGAAATTGCGGAACGCTATGGGCTAAAAGGAAAAGATTACATTTTGTTCGTAGGAAGATTAGTTCCGGAAAAAGCTCCGGATTTGCTCGTTCGCGCTTTTCGTCATTTAGACGGAGATTTGCGCTTGGTCATTGCGGGGGGGTCGAGTTTTACCGATGACTACGTAAAAAATCTTCACGAACTTGCATCGAAAGACTCGCGAGTAATCATGGCAGGTTATGTCTATGGAGATTTGTTGGACGAACTCTATACGAACGCGGCGTTTTTCGTTTTGCCTTCGAGTCTAGAGGGTCTTCCGATTACTTTATTAGAAGCAGCATCCTACGGCGTGCCGATTATTGCGAGCGACATCGAGCCGCATGAAGAAGTATTGAAAACTTCTGCACCGGGAAGACGTCTCGTGAAAACAGGAAGTGAAGAGTCTTTGCTTACGACGATGCAAGCGGCGATTTGCAATTTAGCAGAGGAACAACGGGGCGCAGAATTGTTGCGGAAAGAAATTCTCGATCATTATTCGTGGGACAAAACGGTAGACGCCTTGGAAAATTGTTATTATGAACTTCTTGCAAAAAAGAAAAGGATGCGATAGTTATACAATCGCTTCGTTTTTGCAGACGCCTGTCAAAACATAAAAAGCGACAACTTTAACCGGGAGGCCAGGACATCGGACGACCGCCTAAAACATGAACATGCAAATGAAATATCGTCTGACCTGCATCTCTGCCAGTGTTTATCACTAAACGATATCCATTGCGTTCCAATCCCTCGATGCGAGCGACCTCTGCGCATGCAAGCATAAGCGACTGCAAATCGTTGTCTTCATTCACTGCATGCATCCCCTCTACATGCTTTTTCGGCACGACAATGACATGAACTGGCGCTTGAGGATTGATATCCCGAAAAGCATAAACTGATTCGTTCTCGAAAACTTTCGACGAAGGAACATCCCCTTCGATAATTTTGCAAAACAGACAGTCCATATCAAAAAAATCCTCCTATCGAAACTCATCGTTCATAGTAGCGAGTGGGAAAAGATTGCGGCGAGGCGCACTCGCTTCGACCAGTTCTCCCAACGCTCCCGAACCGTTCCGTGAAGTAAGACGAACGCGTGCAAACGTTCCCGTCAACGACGTCGAACCTGCGAACTCGACCTCGATATAGTTTCGAGTCAGCCCATGCAAAAGTCCTTCGGGTTTCGCCTTGCCTTCGACAAGAACATCGACTTCTCGTCCTAAATATCGCTCTACGAATTCAGACGCGGTTTGATGAGAGAGTTCCATCACTCTTTTACTGCGTTCCATCTTTACTTCCGGAGAAATCGGATCATTATAAACATCTGCAGGTGTTCCAGGACGCGGACTAAAACGAAATACATGCACCCGCATATATCGGACTGTCTCACATACCTTGAGGGTTCCCTCGAAGTCCTCTTCGCTTTCTGTCGGAAACCCAACCATGATATCTGTCGAAATCGCCAAATCCTGAATCTCGGAATATAACTTCTTGCAAAGTTCTAAATAGTATTCTTGTGTATAAGGACGATTCATTTCACGAAGCAATTTCGTGCTCCCTGATTGTAAAGGAATATGCAAATGAGGAACGACTTTCGTTCCCGGTGTTTTCATGATGTTGATTAAACGTTCGCTAACTTGCGTGGTCTCGATGCTCGAAATTCGAATTTGCGCAACCTCATCTAAATCCTGCAACATTTCGAGGAGGTCTTCGAAATTCGGTCCACCGCTCCCTGTTTCCGGACCATATGAACCGATGAGTACACCGGTTAACACGATTTCTTTGAAACCTCTTCGCCCGTAATCACGTGCCTCTTCCAATATCTCTCGATAGGGACGACTCGCCATCACCGGACGCGTGTAAGGAATACTGCAATAACTACAATACACACTGCATCCATCTTGAATTTTTATAGTTGCACGTACTCGCCCCCCGAACGGTCGTGCTTTGGTTTGTGTATTCGTAGACGCAGGTTTATATTCAGGAAACTGTTCGAAAAAGATTTTCGCAGTGTCTAATTTTTGGGGATTAGGCACGAGAATATGAGCCGCATCGAAAAATTGTTTTTTGTTGAGCGCCATTTGCGCAGCGCAACCCGTTACAATCACTTTTGCATTCGGGTTTTGTCTTGCGGCTCTCCTCACGGTTTGTCTGCTCTTGCTCTCTGCCTGCCCGGTCACGCTGCATGTATTGATAACATACACATCCGCCACTTCCGTGAACGGCACGACGGTATACCCAACCCTTTCGAAAGAGTCTAAAATTCGCTGGGTCTCGTATTGATTAACTTTACAGCCCAAAGTTGTAAAAGCCACTGTAGGCATGTGCGAAAAACCATCTTACCGCAAGAGGCTATAAGATTTTAGCGTCACCTGGGATATTTTGTTGATTGCTATGGATCGGTAATAAAATGACGAATCGCGCTCCTTTTCCTACTTCGCCGCATTCATAAATTCTTCCCCTGTGCGCATCTATGATTCCTTTAACGATAGAAAGCCCTAATCCCATTCCCCGCACGCGTGTCGTCTGATAGGGGTCGAAGATTCGCGCCTTCAGTTCGTTAGGAATTCCAGGCCCTTCGTCCTCTACGACGATTTTCGAATAATTTCCCACAGGTCTTGCAAAGCCTGCTTCTAAAAAATCTTTTTCTGAAGCGATACCTGTCGTTATGGTGATGCGACCTTTTTCCATAAAATGCGTCGCGTTTTCTACGAGTTCCGAAATTGCTCTCTCGATTTTTTGCGCATCGAATTCGAATTCAGGAATACTTTCGTCCAAATTCAAAACCAGTTCGATAGGAGAATCGGGCGGCAAGATTCCTCTGGTTGCAGTGCGAATCACTTCGTTGATATTTCCTAAAGTAGGATTCAATTTCGTCGCTGTAACGAAATCACGGAAATCCTGCAGCATTTCTTCAAGTTTTTTGACACTGTTTTGCAAATCGCTCAATGTCTTTAAACCTTTTTCGCGAGGTATCGGATCTTGACTTAAGATAAAACGAAGTTCGTTCAAATCACCCATCATCGCAAAAATACGGTTTCCTATCATGTGTGCGCTTCGAGCGCTCAATTCTCCCCATGCCGCCATCCTCTCTGCGTTCACCAATTTTTCGACACTGCGTATTTTTTCTAACCCTGCCCCCAACTGCTCTGCGATTGCTTGCAAAAGATTCGTATCATCTTCCGTAAAGCGCACATCGATAAAAGGATTTTCTGGTTTTCTTCTAATTGCGCGAATGCATCCAAGACAACGGTTTCCTGTAAGTATCGGTACAGCGAGAAACGAAGCAATCTCCTCGACGGGAAATTCTAAATAACGACCGCGCCACCGAGGGTCTTTTGTCGGGTCATCCAAAAGTATAGGCTGACCGAATTGGCAGACCCATCCCGTGCATCCCTCTCCCGGTAAATAGTGCGCATCTTTGCTAAGCGTAGAAGAACCGACTGTATCGCGCAACACGAACGCTTGCCGTTGTTCATCCCATAAAAAGATAGAGTACGCCGTAACGCGCATCACTTTTTGCGTGATAATAGTTACTTTCTGTAAAAGTTCTTCCTCCGTTTGTGCCCTATCCAAAGCGACACTGACTTGCAAAAGCGCTTGCTCGCGAATCCGCGCATCCTCTCTATCCATGAGTAAGCCCGCAAACATTGCCAAAAGTTCTAAATGCGCTTTCTCTGTTGCACCGAATTTGTCTAATTCGTCCGACTCGACATTGAGCACGCCTCGCACTCGGCGATGCCGGTCGAAGATGGGGGCAGCCAATTCACTTCGACTACTTTCGATCACTTTGCGATAGCGCTTTTCCGCACGAACATCCGGGGCGATAAAGGTTTTTCCGGTTGCCGCCACGTAAGCGGTGATTCCTTGATGCTCTTCTACACCGATATCGATTCGCTCCCCCAGCATCTCTGGATTCCAATCTGCGCCTGAACCTGCCCGTAACGCCATAAAGCCGAGGTTTTCACTGAATTCTGCAATCATCGCGTTTTTCGCCCCTGTCATTATCTGAGCAATTTCGCAAAGACGATAAAGGACAGGTCCTGCATCCTTCGAGAAGAGAACCAAACCGGTCAATTCTTTCAGTTCCTCGATATACGGCACCTCTAAGATTATACAAACTATGATAGAATCTGCATATGCCTGCGGGAACTGCGGATTCGAAAACTTTTAAGGAGGAATACGAAAAAAACGGCTATTTGCTCGTTCATGCACTTTTAACTCCCGAAGAAGTAGAAAAAATACACGCGCGTTTCGAGCAGATATGGAACGAAGGTGTTCCGGGAAAGTTCGAACGCAAGAAAGAACGAGTAGTTACCGACTTGAAGGAAAACTATCCTCGCATCGTGCATCCCCACCGCTTCGACGAGCTTAGCAAACGATATCTTCTCGACCCTCGAATTACCGACATTGTCGCTTTGCTTTTGGAAGACGAACCTCTCGCAGCGCAAACGATGTATTACTGGAAACCTCCCGGAACAAAAGGACAAGCACTTCACCAAGATAACTTATATCTCCGTGCAGACGAAAGAGAAGTACAAGAGGGTTGCATGGCGGCTTGGATTGCAATTGACCCATGCGATGAAGAAAACGGCTGCTTGCAGGTCGTCCCCGGTTCGCATAAATTGGATTTAAAATGTCCTGAAAGCGCGAATCCTGAAGAATCTTATTTCGGGGATTTCGTGAAGCCGCCAGAAGGATTTAGAGTAGAGCCGATGATTATGAATCCCGGAGATTGTTTGTTTTTCGGAGGGCACACCATTCATGGTAGCGGACCGAATCGTTCGAAGGAACGTTTCCGAAGGTCGTTCATTTGTCATTACATCGGATCGCGTTCTAAAGAATCGGCGATTTTTTATAATCCGTTACTAAGGATGAACGGTGAAGAAATTTGGAACGAGGCTTCGACGATGGGCAGCCCATGCGGAACTGCCTTCGAAGGTCCGCATTAGATAAACACCTTTGAGAAAAGCGGTCATTGACGTCGGCTCGAATTCCGTTCTGCTGTTAATCGCCGAAAAAAGAAATGGGGATTGGGTGCCCATTTTCGAAACGAGCGAAGTCACCGGTTTGGGAGAAGGTGTAAAAATCACGGGGGGGCTTTCGGAAAACGGAATGGCGCGAACTCTCGAAGCGATTAAACGAGCGTTTCAAAATGCGAAAAACCACCAGGCTACTCCTTATGCTTTCGGAACGATGGCTCTCAGAATTGCGAACAATGCACAAATTTTCTTAAAACGAGCCGAGGAACAAGGTACTCCCGTCCAAATTCTCTCCGGTGAAGAAGAAGCAGAACTGAGCGCCGCTTCTGTTTTCGAAGACCCTCTTTTCCGTGAAAATCCCGTGATTACGATGATAGACGTGGGGGGGCATAGCACGGAAATCGTCACGAAGTCTCGTCGCGGGGATTCGGAGTGGAAAACGTTATTCCAAAAAAGTTATGCCATTGGTACATTGGGTTTACGAGACAGTGTTTTAGCGGAAGAATCCCCCGATGCCAGCGCCCTCCTTCGCGCCATCGAGATTGTAGACAACACTTTCGGAATTCGTTACCTCCCGAATCGCTGCGGAACAGTTGTCGCTGTCGGGGCATCGGCAACGAACCTCGTAACCATTCGAGACAAAATCCTCGAATGGGACCAGCACAAAGTGCATGGCGCATTTCTTTCCTATGAGGAAATCAGCAGATTTTGTTCGTGGCTTTCCAAGATGACCAATTCGGAGCGAGCGCAAGTGCCTGGTTTGGAGCGGGGAAGAGAGAGAACGATCCACATCGGAGCCTTGATTTTAGAGAGGGCACTTTTCGCGGTAGGAGCGGAAGGTTGCTATGTGAGCGTCCGAGGGTGGCGCTATGCGTTGCTCTCTCGTCTGTAGTTTTCCCTTGGGGTATACTGACCATTCCTCGATATGTACGCGGTCATCAAGGCGTCCGGAAGACAGTTCAAAGTTGCCGAAAATCAAGTGGTAACGTTGAACAGGCTCGAAGGGGAAATCGGTTCGAAGGTCGAGTTCCCCGTGCTCGCTGTCATTGACTCAAAGGAGCCTGTGTTCGGCTCGCCGATGATTCCGAAAGCGAAAGTAGAAGCCGAAATCGTGCGCCACTACCGTGGCAAAAAGATACGCGGCTTCAATTACAAACCAAAGAAAAACGAAAGACGCCGCTGGGGTTTCCGCCCAGAACTTACGGATGTCAAAATATTAAAAATCACAGCAGGAAAATAACATGGCTCATAAAAAAGGTGTAGGTTCATCGCGCAACGGTAGAGACAGCACATCGAAGCGTCTCGGCGTGAAAAAGTTCGCCGGCGAACAAGTCCGCGCGGGCAACATTTTGGTTCGTCAAAGAGGGACTAAATTTTATCCAGGGAAAAACGTCGGCATCGGCAATGACTACACTCTTTTCGCTCTGACGGATGGGATCGTAAAATTCGAAGGTCCCGATGACCGCCGGAGAATCTCCGTTTATTCGCTTGTATCTGAAAGTTAGTTACGGACGTATACGTTTTTTAAACTTTATTGACCCTGACTTATTCGAGAATCCTCACGGCCACAGCGGGTGCCGCAAGCACGTTCGTACGCGATATTTCTTTCAAAGCATCGCGCACCGCAGATTCTGATGCAGAGTGAGTGACAATCATCACGTTTCCACGATTGGTTTGATTGCAGGTCAATCGCGCAACAGCATCCGTAATCGAAACTTCGTAATTCCCTAATACAGTCGCAATCTTTCCAATCAAGCCAGGTCTATCATAAATGGGGAATCGAAAATAAAAACGCGACGAGGATTCCGCAGGCGAATGTCGAACGCTTTTCGAAGGATTCCATAACATCGTTGCATGGGGATTGCGTGCGATTTCGACGATGTCCGAAAGAACTGCGCTCGCAGTAGGCAACGAGCCAGCGCCTTTTCCATAAAAGATCATCTCGCCGATTGCATCGCCTCTCACCAAAACGGCATTGAATTCGTGACGAACACTCGCAAGCGGATGGGTGTGATGAATCAACGCCGGATGCACACGCAAATCCAATTTGTTTTCGGAGCGAGTTCCTAAAGCCACAGGCTTTATGACGAATCCGAACTGTTTTGCTGCGCTAATATCTTCTTCTTCGATATTTTCGATTCCCTCCACGATGATTTCCGAAAGACTCGCTTTCGTCTGAAACGTCAATTCCGAAAGGATGAGCAATTTATGTGCCGCGTCGAGTCCTTTGATATCGAAAGAGGGATCTGCTTCGGCTAAACCTTTCTTTTGTGCATTTCGCAATGCCTCTTTGAAACCGATGCCATCTTCTTGCATCGTAGTGAGAATGTAATTCGACGTGCCATTGAGAATCCCCATCAATTGCGTAACCTGATTCGCGATCAGCCCGCTCGAAAGCGCACGTATGATGGGAATCCCTCCACAAACGCTCGCCTCCAGCCCGATCTGACAACGATTCCTCGTCGCCGCTTCGAATATCTCATCCCCGTGCGATGCTAAAACTGCTTTATTTGCCGTAACGACACTTTTTCCCGATTCCAGCGCTTTGAGAATAAACGTTCGCGCCGGCTCTACCCCCCCAATTAATTCCACGACGATATCCACTTCAGGAGAACACACGACTTCTTCCGGTTTATACGTTATCAACTCTGGAGGGAGTGGTCGCTTTTTCTTCCTATTCTTTACCAATGCGCACACAATTTCGAAACGCAAATCGGACTTTCGCTCGATGACTTCCGCATTTTTTCGAATCAACTCGACGAGCCCCGAACCCACGTTCCCGAGGCCAAGGATACCGAGCCGAACAGTCTTCGCTTTGCTACTCACGACGAGATTCCCTCGAACGCTTGTTCTAAATCTTCGATTAAATCCTCTACATCTTCGATACCGACAGAAATGCGAATGAGACCTTCGGAAATGCCAGCCTTCTTGCGTGCTTCAGGCTCTACGGAGGCATGCGTCATCGTGGGGGGGTGGCAAATCAAAGACTGCACGCACCCGAGCGATTCCGCCAACGTGAATAACTTGAGCCTTTCGAGGAAGGGACGATACGCAGTTCCCGAATCGTCTCGAAGTTCGAAAGAAACCATCGCTCCGAAATCGCACATTTGTTTTTTTGCAATCTCATGCCCGGGATGATATGGCAAGCCGGGATAAAATACTTTTGCTACTTTCGGATGCTTCGAGAGGTATTCAGCGATTTTTTTCGCATTCGAACAATGTCTTTCCATTCGCAATGGCAAGGTTTTGATTCCGCGCAAGACTAAATAACAATCTTGCGGACCGGGAATCAAACCGCATGCGTTCTGAACGAATTTCAGTTCTTGCCAAATCTCTTCGGAATTCGTCACCAATGCACCGTTGATGGCGTCCGCATGACCGTTGAGATATTTCGTGGTCGAATGTAACACGATATCTGCACCTAACTCTAAAGGTTTTTGCAAATACGGTGTCGCAAAAGTGTTGTCCACCAACACACGAATGCCTTTCCTCTTCGCAATCTCAGAGGCGGCGCGCAAATCTGTGATATTCAATAGCGGATTCGAAGGAGATTCCAACCAAAGAAGAACCGTGTTCGGTCGAATTGCCGCTTCGATTTCTTCTAATCGAGTCGTGTTTACGAAAGTAAATTCTAAGCCCAACTTTGCATACACTTTAGTGAATGCTCGATAGGAACCGCCGTAAAGGTCCGAACATGCAATCACATGAGAACCAGTTTTCAAAGTGTTCAATACACAGGTAACAGCGGCAAGACCGCTTGCAAAGGCGAGCGCGTATTTCGCGTCTTCGACAGTTGCCAGCGCAGTTTCTAACGCTGTTCGAGTGGGATTTTCTGTTCGCGCATAAGACAAATCGCGTCCCATATGTTTGCGAGGAACTCCTGGCGTCTCTTGTTGGAACGTGGAGGTTTGAAAAATCGGAAACGTGACTGCTCCTGTTTCCGGATCTAAAGGTAATCCTTCGTGAACGGCTTTGGTATTAAATCGCATCGCATGCCTCTTTTTTAGGAAAGCAAATTATTTAGGAAAGCAAATTATGATAGAAAACGTACTTTGAAGTCAACAAACAGCCTGTTTTCGGATTCTACGAAAACGCTGAAAATAGAAGAACAGTCACCATCAACCTGTGCGCTGTCTCTCATCCGCCTCGGTTCGCTTGATGATCGTGCCGAAAGGAATCGTCTTATCCGGTTTGGGCTTCTTTCCGCCTACTAAAGCCTCGATTGCCCTTTCCAGATAGGGCACAACTCTATCGTCTGCGCGCGTCGTGGAATCTATACTTCCCGCGTAAAAAACCCTCCCTTTCGAATCGAGCAAAAATGCTTCCGGTGTTCGCGTCGCTCGATAAACGTCCGCGATACACCCCCCCACATCTACTGCACATGGAAACTCGAACTTCGCATTCTTCGCATAAAAAAATACAGTCTCTGGTGTTTCATCGTAATTCGGAAAACATCCGATAACCCCAACCCCCTTGCTTTTGCAAATCTCACCGATGCGTCGAATTCGCTCGATGTAAAGTTCGTCAACACTTCCTGTAGTCGAAAGAAAAAGAACCAGCAAACCTTTCTCTTCGTCGGGCTTTCTCCACGAATATTCTATGCCGAATTCCGCTAAATTCAAATCTTCCCAAAGAGAACGAAAAAATAGGGGGCGAGGGTCGAAAGCCTCCGCGCCGATGGGAAGTGAAGACCCACTAATCCATTCCGCAAAAACCTGCGCAAATTCACTGCTCATTCCATCCCATATCTTGACCACATAACCTCGCGGATTCACGAGAATCGCTTTTCGACGAATCTCCCCCCCCTCGCGAACTCCGAGCGCGACGAACGCCTCCTCTTCTGAGAAAAATAATCCTTTGCGAATGCGTGCGTCTTCTGCGATTTTCGAAAGTTCTTCAGGTGTCGCCGACGTGAGGCAAACGAGTGCGTATTTCTTATCGTCAGGCTCGATGACTGCCAACCCTCGAATCGTTTCCAAATCTTTCGATTCGCGAGGGTTTAGTCCTGTTACGACCAGCGTGTAATACCCTCGCCAAAGCGAAAGCGACTTTGCACTTCCATCGGTTGCAACGAAACGCACGTCCGGAGCGAGAGCGAACAAAATGACTCCCGCAGTGATAGCAAGCATAATAGAAAGGTACCCTCAATGATATGGATACTTCGCACCTCGATGAAACGGGAAAGGCTCGCATGGTGGATGTCTCGGAAAAACAACCCACATTGCGCCAGGCTCGCGCGGAAGGTTTCGTGCATCTATCCGAAAAACATCTCCAAGCGATGGAAAAGCATCCGAAGGGTGATGTTCTTACTTTGGCGCAAATTGCCGGAATTCAAGCGGCGAAACGAACAGCTGAATGGATTCCGCTATGTCATACGATTTCGTTAGATCATATCGAGATTCGGTTCGAACGGGAAAATAACGGAATAAGAATCGAATCGGAAGCGAGAGCGAATGCAAAGACCGGTGTAGAAATGGAGGCGCTCATCGCAGTCTCTGCTGCAGCATTGACAATTTACGACATGCTCAAAAATGTCGGGCATGGAATAGAAATCGAAAAAATTCGCTTACTGGAAAAAAAGGGGGGGAAATCGGATTGGAAGGCTTAGAGCGAATTCGTTTCGGCGTGCTGACAATCAGTGACAGCAGAACGATAGAAACCGATATCAGTGGCAAAAACATCGAGGAGATTTTGCGAAAAAACGATGCAAAGCATATCGAACGAAGACTCGTCCGAGACGAAATAGAAGAGATAGGGAATGCATTAATAAGCCTTTGCGAACGCTGTGACGTGATCTTCACGACGGGGGGGACGGGTTTTGCACCTCGCGACGTTACCCCCGAAGCCACGCTTCCATTACTGAACAAAAGAGCGACAGGACTCGAAAACTATTTGTTGATTCGCGGTTTGGAAAAAACACGCATGGCACCATTATCTCGCGGCGTCTGCGGAATTCGAAATGAAACTTTGATTGTGAATCTTCCTGGTTCTCCGAACGGAGCGCAAGATGGCGTTGAGGCTCTGCTTACGCTGATTCCTCACATCGTCTCGCAAATTCGAGGAGAAATAACCTCTCATGAGTGATTTATCTGCGATGTGTTGGATAGATACGCATTGTCATTTGAATTTTCGCGAAGATTTTCCCGATCCAGCAGACACATTGGCAAAAGCGGAAGAGAATGGGGTGATTGCCTTTGTTGTCGTGGGATGCGATACGGAAACTTCGCAAATCGCCGTAGAACTTGCAGATTCTTTCGAGAAAGTTTACGCCTGCGTCGGCTGGCATCCGAATTATTCCGCTCATTATAAAAAAAGCGAACTGACCAAAATCGAAGAACTTTCTCGACATCCGAAAACGGTTGCAATAGGCGAAATCGGTTTAGATTATTATCGAACTTATGCGACGCACGAACAACAAAGAGTATGCTTGCTCGACCATCTGCATTTAGCCATCGAAAAAGATTTACCCGTAGTTTTTCACTGTCGTGAAGCATATGACGATTTATTGACGGTAATCGAAAAATCGGAAACGCAACCAATCACTAAAGTTTTGCATTGCTATTCCGGCAATTTAGAACAAGCAAAACGCGCACTTGCTTTAGATTGTTACTTCGGTGTGGACGGACCGATTACCTACAAAAATGCCGAGGCGCTTCGTCGAATCGTCTCGCAAATTCCCCTCGAACGAATTCTTTTAGAAACCGATTCGCCTTATCTCGCTCCTCATCCCTATCGTGGAAAGAAGAACGAGCCCGCGATGCTCCCGCTAATCGGGACCGCTCTGGCTGAAACTCTGCAACTCGAAACAATGAACATCGCTGAAGCCACCACAGCCAATGCAAACAGGGTATTCAAAAGGTTTAAAAAAATAGCGTAAAATAAACACCTTCGTGGGGCGTTAGCTCAGTTGGTAGAGCAGCTGACTCTTAATCAGTAGGTCGCAGGTTCGATCCCTGCACGTCCCACCAGTTTTCGAATACGCCGCCATAGCCACGTCATTCGGTGCGCCTATACCTCATTCGGCGTCCTATTCGCCGGCTCGCTTACCGAAAACCGCCGATGGTGACAACCAGCCCGGCCGGCGTATCAGAAATGCGCGAGCAGCAGCAGGATGATCGACGTAGTGAGCGCAAACCAGAAGGCAGGATTCATGATTTTCACCGTGTCACGATGTTAATAAGCGAGGAACATAAACCACAGAGGTTTGTCTAGCCTAAGTTGTCGGGTGGGCTCGTTAACGCCATCAAGAGGATGAAACACAGAATGGCTACGACGAGGGCGGCCACACCAAAAAGCGCGGTGCGGGCGAAGACGGCAAGATGTTCAAAATCGCCACCCAGCATGGCGCCTATTGTCCTCGCGCCAACATGACACCCGTTCGTAAGGGACCGGCTATCCCGCTGATCCGATCGTGCAATCCCGTCTCCGTTTGGAGACACTCTTCAAAGGGCCGTGCAGATGCCAGATCGACCCATCACCATCAATCTGTTCCGCGACTATTGCGAGGACGGCCCTTGGCTTTCGGTGTGGCACGGCGTTGACCGGCTCGACGTGCGGGAAGACGGCTCTCTGTCGGAAGAGGCCACAAGCCGCATGAGGCTGGCCGTGGAGATCGAGAGAGAACTGCGCCAGGGGTTTGTTGCCCGAGCCCGGCTCAATTATGGCGAGGCAGTTAAGACCATCCGCAGCGCTACGCTCGACTACGGCGTGCCGATCGAGATATTGGACCGCTGCATCGAGCGCTGAGCCGGCGCGCCCACCGGTGGCGGGAAATGAAGCGGCTATATCGTTCGCCTGAAGAGAAGAAAATCGCGGGGGTATGCAGCGGGTTGGGTGAATACTTCGATGTGGACCCGGTTTTCTTCCGGGTAGGGTTTGTCGTGCTTGTGTTTGCGGGTGGAACCGGCGTGATTGCCTATCTCGCGATGGCGTTCCTGGTGCCGATCAAAGGCCGCGACCTGTCCCCTGTCAGGGCACCGAGACTGCATCTTTCAAGATCGGATCGCAAGATCGCCGGCGTGTGCGGCGGGCTCGGAGAGCATCTCGACATCGATCCCGTCTTTCTCAGGGTTCTATTCGTTGTCCTCGCATTCATGGCCGGCCTCGGAATCATCCTGTACCTCGTTCTGTGGCTGGCATTGCCCTCGGAAGAGCCGCAAGAATTCCGTCCCGGCCAGCGTGATGGCGGCTAGCCCCGCGGAAGTTGGGCTGGCGTCTTGTAAGACATTTGATCTCTACGCGGGTAGGCGCTTTGGCCGGAGCGCGTTCATCAGTCGAAGGAGTAGCGGTAGAAAATGCCCACACCGCTCGTGTCGCCGGTCTGGGCGCGCAACAGCACGCGCTTGGTGAGATCGAACTCGAGCTTGAGGATGCTCGCCGCGGCCCCCAGGCTCTGATCGAACCCGACGTAGATACGATCGGCGATGCGTTTACCCACTGTCATGAATTGCTGCTCGGTTCCGAAGCCACGAACGCCCAGCGTGTCCAGCCCGAAGCGTTGCGCGAGGGTCGGACCTCCATCTCCACCGAGCAAAGAGTGGGCGGCGAGCGGCAACATCGCAAGATCACCGCGCGAAGCGTCCCCCGTGCCGTGCCCGAGCACGAGCCACGAGATCGCTTCGCTCTCCGGCACGGGCGGCTCCGAGACGATGCGCGCGAAAGGCGAGCGCAGCGTGCCGGTCACGGCCACGCCGGCTTCCACGGCCTGCCTC